>NZ_JBQEOZ010000018.1:0-72756 GCF_052045495.1 Microbacterium sp. 22242
GTCGACTCGTGCGGCAACCCGCTCGACGTCGGGCGTGAGGAACGGCTGTTCACGCCGAAGCAGCGGATCGGGCTCGCGGTGCGCGACGCCGGTTGCCGGTGGCCCCGGTGCGACCGTCCGGCGTCGTACTGCGAAGCGCATCACATCGATGAATGGCACCGCGACCAGGGCCGCACCGACATCGACCGGGGGATTCTGCTGTGCCGGTTCCACCATATGGAGCTGCACCACGGTGGATGGCGGATCACCCGCGACGGGAAGGGCGACTTCGTCCTGCACGGCACCGATGGATCGGCGACGATCCTCACCCGACGGTTGCCGCTCCGCTACCTCTGGGGCGACGTGGATCCACCACCCAAACGATTTCGCCCCGCCGCCTGACCGAACCCGCGAAGGGAACCCCGGCCAGGCCGGACGGAGTGCGCAGATGCGCTGATTCGTCTCGGGGATCCGGAGCCCGAGTATCAGCAGCAAGAACGCGCAGCTCCGCGGAGAGAGCGTCGGAGGTCGAAAGTAGACTCGAACCATGGCATCAGACTCCTTCGTCCACCTCCACGTGCACAGCGAGTATTCGATGCTGGACGGGGCCGCGCGCATCCAGCCTCTCGTGCAGGAGGCTGTCGCCCAGGGCATGCCGGCCGTCGCGGTCACCGACCACGGCAACACGTTCGCGGCGTTCGAGTTCTACAAGGCCGCCCAGGCGGTGGGCGTCAAGCCGATCATCGGCATCGAGGCCTACGTCACTCCGGGAACCCATCGCAGCGACAAGTCGCGGGTGCAGTGGGGATCGCCGGAGCAGCGCAGCGACGACGTGTCGGGATCCGGTGCCTACACCCACATGACGCTGCTCTCGGAGACCACCGAGGGCATGCACAACCTGTTCCGGCTGTCCTCGCGGTCGAGCCTGGAGGGCTACTACTTCAAGCCGCGCATGGATCGCGAGATCCTGCAGAAGTACTCCAAAGGCCTGATCGCCACGACCGGCTGCCCCTCCGGCGAGATCCAGACCCGGCTGCGTCTCGGCCAGTACGACGCCGCACGCGCCGCCGCGGCGGAGTTCCAGGACATCTTCGGCAAGGAGAACTACTTCGTCGAGCTCATGGATCACGGCCTCGAGATCGAGCGCCGCGTCATCGACGACCTGCTCAAGATCGGGAAGGACCTCGGGATCCCGCTCGTCGGCACGAACGACCTGCACTACACGCACCAGCACGACTCGACCAGCCACGCAGCCCTGCTCTGCGTCCAGTCCGGATCGACGCTGAACGACCCGAACCGGTTCAAGTTCGACGGCGACGGCTACTACGTGAAGTCCGCCGCCGAGATGCGCCAGGTGTTCCGGGACCACCCCGAGGCCTGCGACAACACGCTGCTGATCGCCGAGCGCTGCGACGTGTCTTTCAACACCGGCGCGAACTTCATGCCGCGCTTCCCGGTGCCCGAGGGCGAGACCGAGGAGAGTTGGTTCATCAAGGAGGTCGAGAAGGGCCTGCACTACCGCTACCCGGGCGGGATCCCCGACGCCGTGCGCACCCAGGCGAACTACGAGGTCGAGGTCATCTCGTCCATGGGGTTCCCGGGCTACTTCCTCGTCGTCGCAGACTTCATCAACTGGGCCAAGGACAACGGCGTGCGCGTCGGGCCAGGGCGCGGATCCGGTGCAGGATCCATGGCCGCGTACGCCATGCGGATCACCGACCTCGACCCGCTCGAGCACGGCCTCATCTTCGAGCGCTTCCTGAACCCGGACCGCGTCTCGATGCCCGACTTCGACGTCGACTTCGACGACCGTCGTCGCGGCGAGGTCATCCAGTACGTCACGGAGAAGTACGGCGACGAGCGCGTCGCGCAGATCGTCACCTACGGCACGATCAAGGCCAAGCAGGCGCTCAAGGACGCGGGCCGCGTGCTGGGCTTCCCGTTCAGCATGGGGGAGAAGCTCACCAAGGCCATGCCGCCGGCGGTGATGGGCAAGGACATGCCGCTGGACGGCATGTTCAACCCGGAGCACCCGCGGTACAAGGAGGCCTCCGAGTTCCGCGTCGTGATCGAGTCGGATCCCGAGGCGAAGACCGTGTTCGACACGGCTCTGGGCCTGGAGAACCTGAAGCGGCAATGGGGTGTGCACGCGGCCGGCGTGATCATGTCGTCGCACCCCCTGATCGACATCATCCCGATCATGAAGCGCGAGCAGGACGGCCAGATCGTCACGCAGTTCGACTACCCGTCCTGCGAGTCCCTCGGCCTGATCAAGATGGACTTCCTGGGGCTGCGCAACCTCACGATCATCTCCGACGCGCTCGCGAACATCCGTATGAACCGGGGGGAGGAGCTCGTGCTCGAGGACCTCGCCCTCGACGACCGTCCCTCGTACGACCTGCTCACGCGCGGCGACTCGCTGGGCGTGTTCCAGCTCGACGGCGGCCCGATGCGCTCCCTCATGCGCCTGATGAAGCCGGACAACTTCGGCGACATCTCGGCCCTCATCGCGCTCTACCGTCCCGGCCCGATGGGCGCCAACTCGCACACGAACTACGCCCTCCGCAAGAACGGCCTGCAGGAGATCACCCCGATCCACCCCGAGTTCACCGACTCGCTCAAGGACATCCTGGAGGAGAGCTACGGCCTCATCATCTACCAGGAGCAGGTGATGGCGATCGCCCAGCGGGTGGCCGGGTTCTCGCTCGGACAGGCGGACATCCTCCGCCGCGCGATGGGCAAGAAGAAGAAGTCCGAGCTGGACAAGCAGTTCGAGGGCTTCCGGGCCGGCATGAACGCGAACGGCTACTCCGACGGCGCCGTGAACGCGCTCTGGGAGATCCTGCTGCCGTTCTCCGACTACGCATTCAACAAAGCGCACTCCGCGGCCTACGGTGTCATCTCGTACTGGACCGCGTACCTCAAGGCTCACTATCCCGCCGAGTACATGGCGGCGCTGCTCACCAGCGTCGGCGACTCGAAGGACAAGATGGCGCTGTACCTGAACGAGTGCCGTCGCATGGGCATCAAGGTGCTGCCGCCGGACGTGCGCGAGTCGATCAATTACTTCGCGGCCGTCGGCGAGGACATCCGCTTCGGCCTCGGCGCGGTGCGCAACGTGGGATCCAACGTCGTCGAGGGGATCGTGCAGGGACGCAAGGAGGAGAACTTCACCTCCTTCCACGACTTCCTGAAGAAGGTCCCGCTGCACGTCGCGAACAAGCGCACCGTGGAATCCCTGATCAAGGCGGGCGCGTTCGACTCGATGGGCGACACCCGCCGCGCGCTCGTGGAGATCCACGAGGACGCGGTCGAGGCCGCGGTCGGGCAGAAGCGCAACGAGGCGCAGGGCGCGATCGGCTTCGACTTCGACAGCCTGTACGACGAGGTCGAGGAGGTGGCGCCTCCGAAGGTCCCGGCCCGGCCGGAATGGACCAAGAAGGACAAGCTCGCGTTCGAGCGCGAGATGCTCGGCCTGTACGTGTCCGATCACCCGCTCGCCGGTCTCGAGGTGCCGCTCGCGAAGCACGCCTCGATCGCGATCAACAGCCTGCTGGAGTCGGAAGATCTGCAGGACGGCGACCAGGTCACCGTCGCCGGGCTCGTCACGAGTGTGCAGCACCGCATCGCCAAGGCCAGCGGCAACCCCTACGGCATGATCACCGTCGAGGACTTCGGCGGTGAGATCACGATCATGTTCATGGGCAAGACCTACCTGGAGTTCCAGGGCACGCTGCAGCAGGACACGATCCTCGCGGTGCGCGGTCGCATCTCCCGCCGCGACGATGGCATGAACCTGCACGCGCAGTCCGCGTTCACGCCCGATGTGGGCTCGTTCGACGCCGCGGGGCCGCTGTCGCTCGTGGTGCCCGAGCAGCGCGCCACGGAACGCGTGATCGAGGACTTGGCCGAGGTGCTGCGCCGCCACGCGGGCGAGACCGAGGTGATGCTGAAGATGCATCGGGGTGGGCGCGCCAAGGTGTTCGAAGTGCCCATGCCGGTGTCGGTCACGGCCGACCTGTTCGGCGATCTGAAGTCGCTCCTCGGGCCGCAGTGCCTCGGCTGAGCGACCGTTCCGCCGGCGTTCGCGCCGTCGTTGTCCTGGGGGATGGCGCTCAGGGCCTCTCCATGGCGGCCCGGTAGTATCGGCGCGTTCGACGGCCGAGATCCGCTCCGGCCGCACGACGAAAGGATTCACTGATGACCGGCGACGTCCCCTTCGCTGAGATCGAGAAGGACGAGGAGTCCCGCGTGCGAGACGACGCGCAGCCCGCGGCGCATGACGACGTGGCGCTTCCCACCGTTGCTCCGCAGGAGGGCCACTTCGGTTTCACCCTCCGCGAGCTGATCATCGTCGGCGCCTGGCTGATCGCGTTCGTGCTGTCGTTCGTTCCCAGTGCCGGCAGCATCCTCGACATCACCTCGACGGTCTGGACGATGAACGGCTCGTGGATCCTCACGATCGGCGTCCCGACCGCGGCGACCTTCCTGATCGTGCTGCGGCGGCTGTCGCCCGAGGGGATCCGCCGGGTCGGATCGCTCGGCATCGATCAGTTCGCCTCGGTGGCCTACACGGTCGCCGCCGTCAGCTGGGCCGTGCTGCTCTGGCAGCAGGTGGTCCTGGTCGGCGCGACGCGGCAGTCGATCCTGCTCACCTGGCCGGCCTGGGTGGAGATCTTCGCGATGCTCGCACTCGTCGTCGTGACGGTGTTCGCCCGCCTCGTCCCCGCCGTCCGCGAGGACTTCGAGGGTCGCATGGAGACCCTCGCGCACCGCAACGCGAACCCGGTCCGTCCGGTGTTCTCGAAGCCGCGGCCGGTCCGCGCCCGCGGCAGCATCTCCGACCCGCAGTCCGCGGACGACGTGGATCCGGGTCTTCTGCACGAGAACGAGGTCGGCGCGGCCGGCCACGTCTCGGGCAGTGCCACCGGGGTCCTGAACCTGAACTCCGCCGGATACGTCCCGGAGCATCATCGTGAGTCGTTCCTCGCGTCCGACGTCTCGGATCCCGGGGCCGTCGCCGCAGCAGAGGCGGCTGCTCCGGCAGACGTGCCGTCCGCCGTGTCCGCGGACGCGCCCACCGAGGCGATCCTCGGCACCTGGGCGGCGGTCGGGACGCCGGGTACGACCGAGGGGCGGGACGGCGGAGCGGCGCCGCTGGCCCGGCCAGAGCCGGTCGAGCCGGTCGGCGATGAGACCCGCGGAACCGGACCCGCCGAGGCCGAGCAGTCCTCCGATGCCGCCGAGCACCCCGCCGAGCACCCCGCCGAGCACCCCGCCGAGGCCGAGCCTGCCACGACGGAGCACTCCTCCGCCGCCGCCGAGCACCCCGCCCAGGCCGAGGAGCCTGCCCGCAACCCGTCCGACACGATGACCCAGGTCCTCGGCGACCTGCTCGCGCCGGCCCCCGCAGACGACGTCGCGACGCACGCCGTCGAGGTCGTGCCTCCCGCCCCCGAGAAGAAGCCTGCCGGGTCGCAGAAGGGCGGCGAGCCGGCCCAGCCGTTCTGGGCGCTCGCGCCCGACGTCCGGCCGGTCCATGACGCCCGTGGCGAGGAGATTTTCCGGATCGGGCCGGATGCATGGATCCTGGTACTCGAGGATCGCGGCGGCGCCTTCGTGGTGCGCCACGACGACGGACGTGTCGGCTACCTGCACGACACCGAGAACATGACCCGAGGCTGAGGACGCATGCAGACGATCGACCTGAGGGGACGCACCCTCTCCGCCGCCGAGATGCTGGCGGCCGTGCCGCGTGCGACCGCCGCGCGCGCCGAGGCGCTGGCCACCGCCACCGCGATCGTGGAAGACGTCCGCGTGCGCGGCGAGGAGGCGCTGCGTGAGCAGGCCGAGCGGTTCGATCGGGTGCAGGATCACGCGATCCGCGTGCCCCGGGAGCACATCGAGGAGGCTCTCGCCGGTGTGGATCCCGCCGTGCGCATCGCGCTCCAGACGGCCATCGAGCGCGTGTGGGAGGGCTCGGTCGCCCAGATCCCGGCCCCCCGCATCACCGAGATCGGCCCCGGCGCCCGCATCGCGCAGCGCTGGCAGCCGGTCGGCCGCGTCGGCGTCTACATCCCCGGCGGCAAGGCGCCGCTCGCGTCGAGCGTCGTGATGAACGTCGTGCCCGCCCAGGTCGCCGGCGTCGGCAGCATCGCGCTCGCCTCGCCGCCTCAGGAGAGCGAGGGCGGCCGGATCCACCCCACGATCCTCGCGGCGGCCGGGCTGCTCGGCATCGACGAGATCTACGCGATCGGCGGCGCCGGCGCGATCGGAGCGCTCGCGCACGGCGTGGCGGCGATCGGCCTCGATCCGGTCGACGTGATCTCCGGCCCTGGCAACAACTACGTCGCCTCCGCCAAGCGCGCCGTCGCCGGCGTGGTGGGAACGGACTCCGAGGCGGGCGCGACCGAGATCCTCATCGTCGCGGACGCGCATGCGGATCCGCGGCTCATCGCGGTCGACCTGATCAGCCAGGCGGAGCACGACGAGCAGGCCTCGGCCGTGCTCGTCACCGACTCGGCCGTGCTCGCCGACCGCGTCGCCGCGGAGGTCGAGGCCGCCGCGGCGCGCACTCGGCACAGCGTCCGGGTGCAGACCGCGCTGAGCGGACCGCAGTCCGCGATCGTGCTCGTCGACGACCGGGCCGCGGCCGTCGCCTTCAGCAACGCCTACGCGCCGGAGCACCTCGAACTGCACCTGCTCGACGCAGAGGAGGCCGCCGCGGCCTTCACGAGCGCGGGCGCGGTCTTCGTCGGAGACCAGACGCCGGTGAGCCTGGGCGACTACATGGCCGGCAGCAACCACGTGCTGCCCACGGGCGGTCAGGCCCGGTACGCGTCCGGACTCGGCGCCTACACGTTCCTGCGCCCGCAGCAGGTGATCTCGTACGACCGGGATGCCCTGGCGCAGGCGCGGGAGGGCGTCGTCGCACTGGCGGAGGCCGAGGTGCTGCCGGCGCACGGCGAGGCCGTCGAAGCGCGGTTCGTCCCGGCTCCCGCGACCGGGGCGTAGGCTTTCACGAATGCACTGCCCGTTCTGCCGCCACCCGGACTCCCGCGTCATCGACTCCCGCACGAGCGACGACGGCCTGTCCATCCGCCGGCGTCGTCAGTGCCCCGAGTGCGGGGGGCGGTTCACGACCACCGAGACCGCGAGCCTGAACGTCATCAAGCGCTCCGGCGTGATGGAGCCGTTCAGCCGCGAGAAGGTGATCGCCGGCGTCCGCAAGGCGTGCCAGGGCCGCCCGGTCACGGAGGCCGATTTCGCGATCCTCGCCCAGCGGGTCGAGGAGTCCGTGCGGCAGACCGGTGTCTCCCAGCTCGACGCGAACGAGATCGGGCTGGCGATCCTCGGTCCCCTCCGCGATCTCGACGAGGTCGCCTATCTGCGGTTCGCGAGCGTGTACCAGGCCTTCGATTCGCTCGAGGACTTCGAGGCGTCCATCGCCGAGCTGCGCGCCGACCACCAGGGGGCGGACGACGCCCGGCCTGAGGACGCGGCGTCCGGATCCGTCCCCGCCGACCGGTAGCCTGGCAGGGATGTATGCCCTGCTCTTCCGCCTCGTCCTCGCGCGCCTCGATCCCGAGTTCGCGCACCACGCCGGCATGGTCGTGGTGCGGATCCTCGGCGTGCCCCCGTTCTCCTGGATCGCACGTGCGCTGACGCGGCCGGATCCGGCCGAGCAGGTGCAGGCGCTGGGAGTGACGTTCCCGACGCCGTTCGGCATCGCAGCCGGCTTCGACAAGAACGCGGTGGGCGTCCGCGGGCTGTCGGCACTCGGCTTCGGCCATGTCGAGGTGGGCACGATCACCGCGATCCCGCAGCCGGGAAACCCCAAGCCGAGGCTCTTCCGGCTGATCCCGGACCGTGCGGTGGTGAACCGGATGGGCTTCAACAACGAGGGCGCCGAGGCCGCGGAGAAGCGGCTGTGGAGGCTGCGCCGGCGCCGCCCGAGCGCGGTCATCGGCGTCAACATCGGCAAGAGCCGCGTGGTCGCCGTCGAGGACGCGACGGCCGACTACGTCGCATCCGCGGCGCGCCTCGCTCCGCTGGCCGACTATCTCGCGATCAACGTGTCCTCACCGAACACGCCGGGCCTGCGCGGCCTGCAGGCCGTGGAGACCCTCGCGCCGCTGCTGCGCGCGGTCAAGGACGAAGCCGGCAGCACGCCGCTGCTCGTGAAGATCGCACCGGACCTCCCGGACGACGAGATCACCGCGATCGCGAACCTCGCGGTCGCCGAAGGGCTGTCCGGCCTCATCGCCACGAACACCACGATCTCCCGCGAGGGACTCGTCACGGATCCCGCGAAGGTCGCCGCAGCGGGGGAGGGCGGACTCTCCGGCGCCCCGCTCAAGGAGCGCTCCCTCGCCGTGCTGCGGATCGTGCGCGCGGCGGTCCCGGAAGGGTTCTGCGTCATCTCGGTCGGCGGCGTGGAGACCGGCGCGGAGGTGCGCGAGCGGCTGGACGCCGGAGCCACGCTCGTGCAGGGCTACACCGGCTTCCTCTACCGCGGACCGTTCTGGGCCCGCCAGATCGCCAAAGGCCTGCGCCGCGGCTGAGCCCCGCCTGAGACGAGAAGAACCCGATGCGCGAGGCGCATCGGGTTCTGTCGTCGAAGGGATCAGGCGGGGTACTGCCCGCGCTTGACCTGCGGCTTCGGCAGTCGCATGAAACGCATCTGCAGCGACCGCATCGCCGCGTACCAGCCGAGCCCGCGCTCGCGGTTCTGCGCGCCGAACTTGTCCGCGATGCGGCGCTTCACCCGGATCCCGAGCAGCACCATGTCCAGCACGGAGATCGCGAGGTACGCCCACAGTCCGATGAAGGCCCAGTAGGCGACCAGGGTGTTCGGGATGAGCGAGACCACGATCACGACCACCATCAGGGCCATGACCCACTCGCTCAGATGCCAGCCGGCGTCGACGTAGTCGCGCACGTAGCGGCGCTGCGGTCCGCGGTCGCGGACCGGGAGGTACTTCTCCTCGCCGTTGGCCATGCCGATCCGCTGCCGCTCCTGGCGCTGGCGCAGATCGGCCTTCGCCTGCGCCCTGGCCTCCTTCGTGTCCGGCACGAGCGGGCGGCGTCGTGCGGCCTCCTGCTCGGCGCGGGTCGGCGTACGGCGCCCCTTGCCGGACGTCTCCGCGGCGGAGTCGTCGTTGGTGGAGGGGGAGGGCGTGGTCGGCACGGGGGCTCCTGGGATCGAGGGAGGAGGAAACGGGTGTTCCCTAAGATTACTCGCATGACTTCTCCCTCCTCCTCGGTCACCGCCCCCGGCGACCTCGAAGCAGCCGTCGCCGCCGCCGTGTCCTCGGGGATCCCGTCCGCGCTGAGCGACCTCGGTGCGCTGGTGCGGATCCCGGGGATCGCCTGGCCGGCCTTCGATCAGACCCAGCTCGAGCGCAGCGCGGCCGCCGTCGCCGAGCTCGCCGAGGGGACGGGCGTCTTCGACAGCGTGCGCGTGCTGCGCGCCGCCGTCCCCGGAACCGACGAGCACGGCCAGCCGGCGGTGCTCGCGACCCGTGCGTCCCGCAACGGCAAGCCCACGATCCTGCTCTACGCCCACCACGACGTGCAGCCCCCGGGCGCCGACGAGCTGTGGGACACGCCGCCGTTCGAGCCGACCGTGCGCGGCGGGCGCCTCTACGGGCGCGGGGCGGCGGACGACAAGGCCGGGATCATGGCGCACATCGCCTCGATCCGTGCCGTGGCCGAGGCCGTCGGCGACGACCTGGACCTCGGCATCGCGATGTTCATCGAGGGCGAGGAGGAGTACGGATCCCGTTCCTTCGGACAGTTCCTGAAGGACAACGAGGACGCGCTGCGCGCCGACGCCATCGTCGTCGCCGACTCGGGCAACTGGGACGCGGAGACCCCGGGGCTCACCGTGTCACTGCGCGGTGCGGTGCGCTTCACCCTGAAGGTCCGCACGCTCGACCACGCCTCGCACTCCGGCATGTTCGGGGGAGCGGTGCCCGACTCGATGCTCGCCACGATCCGCCTGCTCGACTCGCTCTGGGACGAGAACGGATCCGTCGCCGTCGCGGGGCTCGCGGTGCGGGACGCGGAGACGCCCGACTACTCCGAGGCGACGCTGCGCGACGAGGCGGGACTGCTCCCCGGCGTCTCGCCGATCGGCGACGGCACGATCCTCAGCCGGATCTGGAACAAGCCGTCCGTCACGGTGATCGGCATCGATGCGACCTCGGTCGACGCCGCGTCCAACACGCTGTCGCCGGAGACCACCGTCGTGCTCAGCTGCCGGGTCGCCCCGGGGCAGAGCGCCGAGGACGCCTATGCGGCGCTCGAGGCCCACCTGCGCGCGCACGCGCCGTTCGGGGCGGAGCTGACGTTCTCCGACCTGGATCTCGGCAACCCGTTCCTCGTCGACACGTCCGGATGGGCCGTCGGCCTCGTCCGCGGCGCGATGGCGGACGGCTACGGCAAGGCGCCGGTTGACCTCGGCATCGGCGGATCGATCCCGTTCATCGCCGACCTCGTGGAGACCTTCCCGGGGGCGCAGATCCTGGTCACCGGCGTGGAGGATCCGCACGCGAGGGCGCACAGCCCGAACGAGTCGCTGCATCTGGACACCTTCCGGCACGCCGTCGCGACCGAGGCCCTGCTGCTCACCCGGATGAACGAGATCACGCTGTAACGAGACGGTGGCGTGACCCGGCGCGCGTCGGCGGGCGGATGTTCGGCGGTAGACTCGACGGGACGGAACCCGTGCCTGTGCACGGCCGATCCAAGGAGCGACATGAGCGACATCACCCTCACCCCTGAGACCACCACCGCCCACGGCGTGAAGCTCACCGACGCGGCCGCGGCCAAGGTGAAGAGCCTGCTGGAGCAGGAGGGCCGTGACGATCTGCGCCTGCGCGTGGCCGTGCAGCCCGGCGGTTGCTCCGGCCTGATCTACCAGCTGTACTTCGACGAGCGCTACCTCGACGGCGACGAGACCGTCGACTTCGACGGCGTCGAGGTCATCGTCGACAACATGAGCGTGCCCTACCTGGACGGCGCCTCGATCGACTTCAAGGACACGATCTCGGAGCAGGGATTCACTATCGACAACCCCAACGCGCAGGGCTCCTGCGCGTGCGGCGACAGCTTCCACTGAGTCCGGAATCCCCCTCTCCAACCTCTGCGCCAGCCACACCGAACCTGCGTGGCTGGCGTGAATCGGGTGTGAGGTTGCCCTAGAATGGGCTTGCCCATGTCCGCGATCTGAAAGGTGCATCGTGCCCTCGAAACGCCGCCTTCGTTGGGCCGCTCTCCCTTTGGGAGTCGCGGCAGCCGTGGCCCTCGCGGGATGCTCTCCCACGGAGCTCCACGGATTCCTCCCAGGCTTCGTCGCGGACGGCACGCCGGCCACCAACCAGACCGACCGGGTCGCCGCGCTCTGGGTCAACTCCTGGATCGTGCTCCTCGTCGTGGGCATCGTCACCTGGGGTCTGATGGGCTGGGCCGCGATCGCGTACCGCCGTCGCAAGGGCCAGACCGGACTCCCGGTGCAGCTGCGCTACAACATGCCGATCGAGATCTTCTACACGGTCGTGCCGCTGATCCTGATCTTCGGCATGTTCGCCTTCACGGCACGCGACCAGACGATCATCGAGACGCAGTACGGCGCACCGGGCCAGCCCGCACCCGACGTGTCGATCACAGCGATCGGCAAGCAGTGGGCGTGGGACTTCCAGTACGACGGCAAGGAGAAGGACAACTCCGACGCGGTCTGGACCATGGGCGTCCAGGCACAGCCCGACAAGGCCGGCAACATCGACCAGGCGGCGCTGCCGACGCTGTACCTGCCGGTCAACAAGAAGGTGCACATCACGCTGCAGTCGCGCGACGTGATCCACTCCTTCTGGATCATCGACTTCCTGTACAAGAAGGACATGTACATCGGGAAGGACAACTCCTGGTCGTTCGTCCCGACCCGTGAGGGCACCTATCAGGGCAAGTGCGCCGAGCTCTGCGGCGAGTACCACTCGATGATGCTCTTCAACGTGAAGGTCGTCAGCGACGCGGACTACCAGGCGTACCTGACGAAGCTGCACGACGAGGGCAACACGGGCGACATCACCAACGCCTACGATCGCCTGACAAACCTCCCCGGCACCACCGGGAAGAACGAGACCACCCCGGAAGCGAAGTAAGCAGAATGACGAGCACTCTTCCCGGCACGTCTGAGGTCGGCTCCCGTCCGACGACGATTCCGCCCCGTCAGGCGGCCCTGCTCAGCTCGACCCGCGTCGAGCAGAAGGGCAACATCGTCGTCAAGTGGGTCACCTCGACCGACCACAAGACGATCGGGTACATGTACCTGATCGCGTCCGTGCTGTTCTTCCTCCTCGGCGGCGTGATGGCGCTCATCATCCGCGCCGAGCTCTTCTCGCCGGGCATGCAGATCGTGCCGACGAAGGAGCAGTACAACCAGCTGTTCACGATGCACGGCACGATCATGCTGCTGATGTTCGCGACCCCGCTGTTCGCAGGCTTCGCGAACGCGATCCTGCCGCTGCAGATCGGCGCTCCCGACGTCGCCTTCCCGCGTCTGAACGCGTTCGCGTTCTGGCTGTTCCTGTTCGGTTCGACCATCGCGGTCGCCGGTTTCCTCACCCCGCAGGGTGCGGCGTCGTTCGGCTGGTTCGCCTATCAGCCGCTCGCGAGCTCCTCGTTCACACCCGGCGCCGGCGGCAACCTGTGGATGATGGGTCTCGGCATCTCCGGTTTCGGAACGATCCTCGGCGCCGTGAACTTCATCACCACGGTCATCACCATGCGTGCTCCCGGCATGACCATGTGGCGTATGCCGATCTTCTCGTGGAACGCGCTCATCACGAGCCTGCTCGTGCTGATGGCCTTCCCGGTGCTGGCCGCCGCGCTGCTGGCCGCCGCCGCGGACCGCATCCTGGGCGCCCACATCTACGACCCGGCCAACGGCGGCGTGCTGCTCTGGGAGCACCTGTTCTGGTTCTTCGGCCACCCCGAGGTGTACATCATCGCGCTGCCGTTCTTCGGCATCGTGTCCGAGATCTTCCCGGTGTTCAGTCGCAAGCCGATCTTCGGGTACAAGACGCTCGTCTACGCCACCATCTCGATAGCGGCGCTGTCCGTCGCGGTGTGGGCGCACCACATGTACGTCACCGGCTCCGTGCTGCTGCCGTTCTTCGCCCTCATGACGATGCTCATCGCCGTCCCGACCGGTGTGAAGATCTTCAACTGGATCGGCACGCTGTGGCGAGGATCGGTCACGTTCGAGACACCCATGGTCTTCGCCCTCGGCTTCCTCGTGTCGTTCGTCTTCGGCGGTCTGACCGGCGTGATCCTGGCCTCCCCGCCACTGGACTTCTTCCTGTCCGACTCGTACTTCGTCGTCGCGCACTTCCACTACGTGGTGTTCGGCACGGTCGTGTTCGCGATGTTCGCCGGCTTCTACTTCTGGTGGCCGAAGTGGACAGGCCGGATGCTCAACGAGCGCCTCGGCTACGTGCACTTCTGGATGCTGTTCATCGGCTTCCACATGACGTTCCTCATCCAGCACTGGCTGGGCGTCGACGGCATGCCGCGTCGTTACGCCGACTACTCGGCCTACGACAACTGGACGTGGGAGAACCAGGTCTCCACGATCGGCGCCATCATCCTCGGCGCGTCGATGCTGCCGTTCTTCCTGAACGTCTGGCTGACGGCGCGCAAGGCCCCGAAGGTCACCGTGAACGACCCGTGGGGTTACGGCGCCTCGCTCGAGTGGGCGACCTCCTGCCCGCCGCCGCGGCACAACTTCACGTCGATCCCGCGCATCCGCAGCGAGCGTCCGGCGTTCGACCTCAACCACCCGGAGGCGGCGGAGCGCCCGGTCATGATGGCCACGGCAGACGGAAAGGGCCACTGACCCATGCGCGACAACATCGTCCTCTGGTGGATCCTCACCGGCTTCTTCGCCCTCATGGGCGTGACCTACACGGTCTGGAACATCATCGATCACCCCGATCGCCCGATCGTCACCGCGATCGAGTGGGTCGGCACCGTGGCGCTGTTCTTCGCGACGTTCATGGCCGCCATGATCGCGTTCTACCTGGACCGCACCCACAAGGCGCAGGGCGGGTCGCTGCCCGAGGACATCCTCACGAGTGACATCGACGACGGCGACCCGGAGCTCGGCGAGTTCAGCCCGTGGTCCTGGTGGCCGATCGTGCTGGCCGGATCCGCCGCCGTCGGCGCGATCGCGCTTGCCGTCGGAGAGTTCCTCTTCCCCGTCGCCCTCGCGATCTTCGTCGTGGCGATCGTCGGCTGGGTCTACGAGTACTATCGCGGTCACTTCGCCCGCTGAGCCACGTTCGGAAGGGGTCCGGGAGCTGCTGCTCCCGGACCCCTTCCGCATGATCGGACCGCTCACAGAGGCCGAGGAGTTGCCTGCCGCTCGAGCACGGAGGGGCCGTCCGTGAGCAGCTCCGTGCCTTCCGTACGGCGCCGGAGCCGGCGCGCTCCCGCACGAGCGACGGGCCGGTCCAGGAACGCGGCGCGGGCTTGACCGGCGCCCCGTTCGGACGTCGAGCTGATCGGACGCGGCGACGCGCTCTCTCCGGCACGGGAAGGACCGCGCCGCACGGGCTCAGGCACGGGAGGGACCGCGCCGCACGGGCTCAGGCGCGGGTGCGGATGCGGGGGACGCCGGTGAGCGGATCGACAGGGCGCCGGTGGACGCCGTCTGCGTTCTCGACGGGATAGCCCTCGCGGACCCAGTACTCGAAACCGCCGATCATCAGCCGCACGTCATATCCGAGCTTCGCGAACTCCAGGGCGCCCTTGTCGCCTGCGTTGCAGCCCGGACTCCAGCAGTAGACCACCACGGGCGTGCCGGCCGGGATCTCCTGCGGGGCGCGCGTCGCGATCTCGCTGTAATGCATGTGGATCGCGTCCACGACGCGCCCTTGCGCCCACGCCTCGTCGGAGCGCACATCGACCACGGCGATCGTCTCACCGGCCGCACGGGCCGTGTGGACGTCGCTGGCGTCCGTCTCGTAGGCGAGCTTGGCGGAGAAGTGGTCCTGGGCGGTGATCATGATGCCAGGCTACCCGGTGCGGGGACGGAGACGACGAAGGCCCCGTCGTGTGACGGGGCCTTCGTGACGAGCGGGGGAGCGGACTATTCGCCGCCCTCCTTCGGGGCGAGCGACTCGGGCGCCAGCGCCGAGCTGGGGGTGTTCGGAGTCTCGCTGACGTGCGACGCGTCGACCAGGGCGATCTGGTCCTCGCTCACGCCCGCGCGCTGGTGCGAGGCGACGATCTCGTCGTGCGCGGCCTCGTCCGTGTCGTGCAGGACGTGACGCTGGTGAGCGTCGGCTGCGGCGATCTCGGCCTGCGTGAGCGGAGAGAGGCGGTCCTCGAAGAACCAGCGGGACATCGAGGAGCGCAGGTTCTGCGTCCACGGGATGCGACCCTTGGCGTTGGGGCGGACCACGAGCGGCTCGTAGGTCTCCACGTCGACGAGCTTCCACCGGTCGTACACGTCGACGGGCTTGTGCACCTCGATGAACTCGCCGCCGGGGAGGCGGACGATGCGGCCCGACTCGTAGCCGTGCAGGACGATCTCGCGGTCCTTCTTCTGCAGCGCGATGCAGATGCGCTTGGTGACGAAGTAGCCGAGCACCGGGCCGACGAACAGCATGCCCTGGAGCGTGTGGATCACGCCCTCCATCGTGAGCATGAAGTGCGTCGCGATGAGGTCGGAGGAGGCGGCCGCCCACAGCGTGGCGTAGAAGATCACGCCGGCGACGCCGATCGCGGTGCGCGTCGCCGAGGAGCGCGGACGCTGGGCGATGTGGTGCTCGCGCTTGTCGCC
The DNA here is from genome assembly GCF_052045495.1 of Microbacterium sp. 22242. Lineage (NCBI taxonomy): Bacteria > Bacillati > Actinomycetota > Actinomycetes > Micrococcales > Microbacteriaceae > Microbacterium > Microbacterium sp. 22242. The sequence goes on from NZ_JBQEOZ010000018.1 coordinate 15,830, forward strand.
GGTGATCCACGCCTCGATGAACGGGTACAGCGCGACGAGGACGATGAAGATACCCAGGACGATCACCGGCAGGATGATGCCGAACGACCACCGGTGGTCGAGGAACACGACGTCCAGATCCGACGGGGCGAGGCGGAGGGCCCCGTCCGCGAAGCCGATGTACCAGTCCGGCTGGGTGCCCGCGGACACCGGAGACGGGTCGTAGGGCCCGTAGTTCCAGATCGGGTTGATCTGGAACAGGGAGGCGATCAGCACGATCACGCCGAACGTGATGAACAGGAAGCCGCCCATCTTGGACATGTAGATCGGCATCATCGGGTAGCCCACGACGTTGTCGTTCGTGCGCGCGGGGCCCGCGAACTGCGTGTGCTTGTTGATGATCATGAGCATCAGGTGCAGCACCACGAACGCCAGGACGAGCGCGGGCAGCAGCAGGATGTGCAGCGTGTACAGGCGCCCCACGATCTGGTTGCCCGGGAACTCGCCGCCGAACAGCATGAACGAGGTCCAGGTGCCGATCAGCGGAAGACCCTTGATCATGCCGTCGATGATGCGCAGGCCGTTGCCCGAGAGCAGGTCGTCGGGAAGCGAGTAGCCGGTGAAGCCCTCGGCCATCGCGAGGATGAACAGCACGAAGCCGATCACCCAGTTCAATTCACGGGGCTTGCGGAATGCACCCGTGAAGAACACGCGGAGCATGTGCACGCCGATGCCGGCCACGAACGTCAGCGCCGCCCAGTGGTGGATCTGACGGACCAGCAGACCGCCGCGCAGGTCGAACGAGATGCGCAGGGTCGAGTCGAGCGCCGCGGACATCTCCACGCCGCGCATCGGGGGGTAGGCGCCCGCGTAGTGCGTCGGCACCATGGACGCCTGGAAGAAGAACGTCAGGAACGTGCCGGAGAGCAGCACGACCACGAAGCTCCACAGCGCGATCTCGCCGAGCATGAAGGACCAGTGGTCGGGGAAGATCTTCCGGCCGAGCTCCTTGACGAAGCCGGACAGGCTGGTGCGCTCGTCGAGATAGTTCGCCGCTGCGCCGACGAAGCGTCCGCCGAGCGGCTTCTCCGACGTCTGCGGATCGGTAACGGTTGCGGTGCTCACGGGCGCTCCCAGAAGCTCGGGCCGACGGGTTCGTGGAAATCGCTCTGCGCGACGAGGTAGCCCTCATCGTCGACGGTGATGGGCAGCTGCGGCAGCGGACGGGCGGCCGGGCCGAAGATGACCTTGGCCTCCTCGGTCACGTCGAACTGCGACTGGTGGCACGGGCAGAGCAGATGGTGGGTCTGCTGTTCGTACAGCGCGACCGGGCAGCCGACGTGGGTGCAGACCTTGGAGTACGCGACGATGCCGTTGTACGACCAGGTCTTGCGGTCCTCGGACTCCTTGAGCTGCTCCGGGAGCAGGCGGACGAGCAGCACCAGGGCCTTCGCCTTCTGCTCGAGGTAGCCGTCCTCGTGGCTCAGCTTGGAGAGCGGCTGGGGGATGACGTGCACCGCGGAGCCGAGGACGATGTCCGCGGCGCGGATCGGGGTGCCGTCGGGGTCGTGCGCCAGGCGCATGCCCTTCTCCCACATGGTGTGCTTGAGCAGCTGCACCGGGTCGCCGGCGATCGGGTCGTCCGGCGTGCTGTGCGGGGCCAGCCCGCGGAACAGGGTGACGCCGGGGATGATCGAGGCGACGACCGCGGCGATCAGCGAGTTGCGGATCATCACGCGGCGGCCGAAGCCGGATTCCTCGTTCGCGGCGGCGAACGCCTGGATGGCGGCCTCGCGGGTCGAGTCGCGGCCCCGGGTGGGGTGACGGTACTCGATGTGCTCCTTGTCGCTCATCACGGCCTTGGACCAGTGGATGCCGCCGATGCCGAGCGCGAGCAGGGCGAGGGCGATGCCGAGGCCGATGAAGAGGTTGTTGTAGCGCACATCGAGCAGCGAGCCGCTCTCGATCGGGAACAGCATGTAGGCGGCGACCGCCCAGATGCTGCCCGCGAGGGAGAGGTAGAAGAGCGTGTAGACCGTGCGGGCGGCGGTCTTCATCGCCTTCGGATCCTGATCCGTGATGCGCTCCCGGTGCGGCGGCATCCCGGGGTTCTGCGCGGGGTCGCTGACGTCGACGCTCAGCCCGGACGGGGGCTGATAGGCCCGGTCAAGAGCCTGCGAGTCGTCGTGTGCCATGGTTCTCCTCGTACGTTCTTCGATAAGCCGGCGTCAGTTGGACTTCGCCGTGATCCACACGGTGATGGCGACCAGAGCGCCGATTCCGAAGATCCAGATGAACAGTCCCTCCGAGACGGGCCCGAGGGATCCGAGATCCATGCCGCCGACCTGCGTGGCCTTCTGCTGGAAGAGCAGGGCGGAGATGATGTCGCGCTTGTCCTCGGCGGACAGGTTCATGTCGCCGAACACCGGCATGTTCTGCGGGCCGGTGACCATCGCGGCGTACATGTGCAGCGCGCTGGTCTTCGTCAGCGGCGGCGCGTACTTGCCCTCGGTGAGAGCACCGCCGGCCGCGGCGACGTTGTGGCACATGGCGCAGTTGATCCGGAACAGCTCGGCGCCGTGCGCGACGTCGCCCTTGCCGTCCGTGATCTTCTCGTCGGGGTAGGTGGGACCGGGAGCGACCGACTGCACCCACGAGGCGATGCCCCTGATCTGTTCCTCGGTGAACTGCGGGCGCTTCTGCGGTGCCTGCGGGCCCTGCATCTGCAGCGGCATGCGTCCGGTGGACATCTGGAACTCGACCGCGAGCTCGCCGACGCCGTAGAGGCTGGGGCCGGTGGAGGTGCCCTGCAGGTTCATGCCGTGGCAGGTCGCGCAGTTCGCCTGGAAGAGCTTCTGGCCCTCCGTCGCGGAGACCTGGGTGGTCGCCGAGGCGGGCTGGGATGCGGCGAACGCCGCGTTCGCGCCGGCGTAGGCGCCGCCGGTGATCATCAGGCCTGCGGCGATCAGGGCCGCGGCGGCCAGGGGGCTGCGACGGCCGGAACGGCGCTTCTTCTCACGTGCCATGTCGGGAATCCGCTCCGCTTCTTACTTCAGGAAATAGATGACGAGGAACAGCACGATCCAGACGACGTCGACGAAGTGCCAGTAGTAGGACACCACGATGGCCGTCGTCGCCTCCTTGTGCGTGAAGTTCTTGACGGCGAAGGCACGGCCGAGCGTGAGCAGGAACGCCACGAGACCGCCGGTGACGTGCAGCGCGTGGAAGCCGGTCGTGATGTAGAACGCCGAGGCGTACGAGTCGGCCGAGATCGGCATGCCCTCGGCGACCAGCTGCGAGTACTCCCAGACCTGGCCGGACACGAAGAACGCGCCCATCGCGAAGGTGATCCAGAACCACGGCACCATGCCCCAGCGCTTTCGGCCCCGCTCGCTCACCGAGGTGTACGGCTGCATGCGCTCCGCCGCGAACACGCCCATCTGGCAGGTGAACGAGGACGCCACCAGCACGAGGGTGTTGATCGCGGCGAACGGCACGTTGAGGTGCTCTGTGCGCATGGCCCAGAGCTGGGGGGACGTGCTGCGCAGGGTGAAGTAGATCGCGAAGAGTCCCGCGAAGAACATCACCTCACTGCCGAGCCAGACAATGGTTCCCACAGCCACCGGGTTGGGGCGTTTGATCGTTCTCGCCGCCGGGGCATACGTCGCTGAGGTCGTCACCCGTCCATTATGGCCGATCCGGGACGCCGATTGTCGCACCGCCGACGGCGGTTCAGCCCGTCGCCGGCTCGACGGGACCTCGGAACTCGCGGGGAATCCGCTGAGCGCCGGGGGATGACGGGTCTCTCGATCGGCGGTCACGACTCGGTCACATCGATAGGATCGCTGGCATGGCGGAAGTTCTGACCTGGCCCGACATCCTCTCCACCCTCCTCGCGGGGCGTGATCTGAGCGTGTACGAGTCGACCTGGGCGATGCGCCAGGTCATGCGCGGTCAGGCGACCCAGGCGCAGCTCGCCGGGTTCCTGGTGGGGTTGCGCGCGAAGGGCGAGACGATCGACGAGATCGTCGGCTTCCGCGACGCGATCCTGGAAGCCGCGGTGCCGCTGCCCGTGTCGTCGGACGTGCTCGACATCGTCGGCACCGGGGGAGACCGGGTCGGTACCGTCAACGTCTCCACGACCGCCGCGATCATCATCGGCGCCACCGGCATCCCCGTCGTCAAGCACGGGAACAGGGCGGCAAGCTCGGCATCGGGATCCTCCGACGTGCTCGGGGCCCTCGGCCTGCAGCTCACGCTGGATCCGCAGGCCGTCGCCGAGATCCTCGACCGCACCGGCATCACGTTCGCGTGGGCGGGCGCCTTCCACCCGGGCTTCAAGAACGCCGGCGCCGTGCGCGCCGAACTGGGCGTGCCGACCGTCTTCAACATGCTCGGCCCGCTGTGCAACCCGGCACGCGCCGAGGCCAACGCCGTCGGCGTCGCGCAGCTCGACCGGGTTCCGCTCATCACCGGCGTGTTCCGCACCCGCGGGGCCACGGCGCTGGTGTTCCGCGGCGACGACGGGCTCGACGAGCTCACGACCACCGGGCACAGCAGGATCTGGGAGGTCACCCTCGGCGACATCCACGAGCACGACCTCGATCCGCGGGACCTGGGCATCCCGCTCGCGGAGCTCTCCGATCTCATCGGCGGCGCGCCCGAGCACAACGCGGGAGTGCTGCGGCGCACGCTCGAGGGCGAGCGCGGCGCGGTGCGCGACATCGTGCTGCTGAACGCGGCGGCGGGCATCGTCTCCTACGAGCTCTCGCACGACCCGGCGCAGGCGCAGGTCCCGATCGTGCAACGGCTGCGCGACGCGCTGGGACGCGCGGAGGCCGCGATCGACGACGGCAGTGCCGAGGCCAAACTGGACGCGTGGGTCGCGGTCTCGCAGGAGCTGGCGGCGGGCTGATCGGGATGGATCCGCAGGACGCGCTGCTGGAGATCGCCCGTCTCCTGGAGCGCGAGCGCGCCTCGCGGTACCGCGCGAAGGCGTTCCGGGCGGCGGCGGCCATCTATGCCGACCTGCCGGAGGACGCGCGCGCCGACCTCGGGCGCATCCGCGGGACGAAGGGGATCGGCGACTCGACGTTCGAAGTGATCCGGCAGGCGCTGTCGGGGGAGACCCCGACCTATCTCGTCGAGTTGCGCGGCGAGGTGGAGCCCGAGATCGCGTCGGCGCTGCGCGGACGGCTGCGCGGCGACCTGCACGCGCACACCGAGTGGTCCGACGGCACGACGCCGATCGCGGCGATGGCCGACGCGGCCAGGGCCCTCGGCCACGAGTACCTGGCGATCACGGACCACTCGCCGCGCCTGCGGGTGGCGCGCGGGCTCACCGCCGAACGGCTGCGCACGCAGCTGCCGCAGGTGCGCGCGGAGAGCAGGGACGGGCTCACGATGCTGACCGGCATCGAGGTCGACATCCTCGAGGACGGCCGCCTGGATCAGGAGGACGACCTGCTCGGCGAGCTCGACGTGGTCGTCGCGTCCGTGCATTCCAAGCTGAGCATGGATCCCGCCCCGATGACGCGGCGCATCGTGAAGGCGGTCTCGCATCCGCGCGTGAGCGTGCTCGGTCACGTCACCGGGCGGCTCGTGCAGGGGGACCGCGGCACGCGCCCGCCCTCCCGGTTCGACGCGCGCGCCGTGTTCGAAGCCTGCGCGGAGCACGGGGTCGCTGTGGAGATCAACTCGCGCCCGGAACGGCAGGATCCGCCCGACGAGCTCATCGCGCTCGCCCTCGAGCTCGGCTGCCTGTTCTCGATCGACTCCGACGCGCACGCGCCGGGCCAGCTGTCGCTGCTGGACCACGGCGCGCAGCGCGCCGAGCGCGCCGGTGTGCCCGCGGAGCGGATCGTGACGACCTGGGGGCTGGAGCGACTGCTGCGCTGGGCCGGCTGAGCCGCGCGCTCTCAGGCCGTGCGGCTGAGCGCCTCCAGGGCACGGGCCATCGAGGTGCCGAGGTTCCACCTCTCGGCGACCGAGACGGCGGCCGCCTTCTCGGCGGCGTCGAGAGGCCGCAGCGCCTCCGCGGGAACCGCGATCGGCAGCGCCGTCGCGACGCGGACGACGGTCGGCGCCACCTCCAGATAGTCGGCGGCCGAGAGGATCTTCTTCGCGACGCCGGCGGACATGCCGTCCGCGGTCTCGGCGGCTGTGCGGATCGCGGCGAGGTCGCCGTGCTCCGCGAGCAGGGTGGCGGCCGTCTTCTCGCCGACCCCGGCGACCCCCGGCAGGCCGTCGGAGGCGTCCCCGCGCATGGTCGCGAAGTCGGCGTACTGCCGTGGCAGCACGCCGTACCTGCGCACCACGTTCTCCTCGGTCATGTCCTCGAGGTTGCTCATGCCGCGTGCGGTGTAGATCACCCGCACGGCACGGGCGTCGTCGACGAGCTGGAACAGGTCCCGATCGCCGGTGACGATGTCGACGGGCATGGCGGCGATCATGGCGAGCGTGCCGATCACGTCGTCCGCCTCGTGCTCCGCGACGCCGATGACCGGGATCCGCAGGGCCCGGAGCACCTCGCGGATGATCGGGATCTGCGCCTCGAGCGGATCGGGCACCTCCTCGACGTCCGCGCCGCCGGGGACCACCTCGACGACGCGGTGCGCCTTGTAGCTCGGGATGAGGTCCACGCGCCACTGCGGTCGCCAGTCGTCGTCCCAGCACGCCACGAGATGGGTCGGCCGGTAGGCGGTGACCAGCTTCGCGATCATGTCGAGGAGACCGCGGACCGCGTTGACCGAGGTGCCGTCGGGCGCCTTGACCGCATCCGGCACGCCGTAGAACGCGCGGAAGTAGAGACTGGCGGTGTCCAGGAGGAGCAGCTTCGGAGCGGCGTCGGTCATGCGGACAGTCTGCCAGCCCGGGGAACAGGACCGGGGTCGCCTGCGTTGCATCACACGTCGTGGTCGCGCCGTCGGCGTGCTGCGCTGCTTTCGTGCGGCCTCACGGCCTGATAGCATGAACCGTCACCCGTGGGGATTCGTCGCGCGTGCGTGACGAAAACCACATCCACCCGCTGCGGCGTGATCCTGCTCTCCGAGAGCCTGCGCCGCGGCCCGAGTATTCATCTACAAGGACAACCCACTACATGACTACCGCAACGGCCGCCCCGGCCACCAAGCAGGTCGCGATCAACGACATCGGATCTGCCGAGGACTTCCTGGCTGCGGTCGAGAAGACCCTGAAGTTCTTCAACGACGGCGACATCATCGAGGGCACGATCGTCAAGATCGACCGCGACGAGGTGCTGCTGGACGTCGGCTACAAGACCGAGGGCGTCATCCCCTCGCGCGAGCTGAGCATCAAGCACGACGTCGACCCCAACGAGGTCGTCTCCGTCGGCGACCAGGTCGAGGCCCTCGTCCTCCAGAAGGAGGACAAGGAAGGCCGTCTGATCCTGTCCAAGAAGCGCGCCCAGTACGAGCGCGCCTGGGGCGATGTCGAGAAGATCAAGGAGAACGACGGCGTCGTCACCGGTCAGGTCATCGAGGTCGTCAAGGGTGGACTCATCGTCGACATCGGCCTCCGCGGCTTCCTGCCGGCCTCGCTCATCGAGCTGCGCCGCGTCCGCGACCTCACGCCGTACCTCGGTCAGGAGCTCGAGGCCAAGATCCTCGAGCTCGACAAGAACCGCAACAACGTGGTCCTCTCGCGCCGCGCCCTGCTGGAGCAGACGCAGTCCGAGTCGCGCACCACGTTCCTGAACAACCTGCACAAGGGTCAGGTCCGCAAGGGCGTCGTGTCCTCGATCGTCAACTTCGGTGCGTTCGTCGACCTCGGCGGCGTGGACGGCCTCGTGCACGTCTCCGAGCTGTCCTGGAAGCACATCGAGCACGCCTCCGAGGTCGTCGAGGTGGGCCAGGAGGTCACCGTCGAGATCCTCGAGGTCGACCTCGACCGCGAGCGCGTCTCCCTGTCGCTGAAGGCGACGCAGGAGGACCCGTGGCAGGTCTTCGCCCGCACCCACGCCATCGGCCAGGTCACCCCGGGCAAGGTCACCAAGCTCGTCCCGTTCGGCGCGTTCGTGCGTGTCGCGGACGGCATCGAGGGCCTCGTGCACATCTCCGAGCTGTCCAGCAAGCACGTCGAGCTGGCGGAGCAGGTCGTGTCCGTGGGCGAAGAGGTCTTCGTCAAGGTCATCGACATCGACCTCGAGCGTCGCCGCATCTCGCTGTCGCTCAAGCAGGCCAACGAGTCGGTCGACCCCTACGGCACCGAGTTCGACCCGGCCCTGTACGGCATGCTCGCCGAGTACGACGAGAACGGCGAGTACAAGTACCCGGAGGGCTTCGACGCCGAGACCGGTGCGTGGAAGGAAGGCTTCGACGCCCAGCGCGAGGCATGGGAGCAGGAGTACGCCGCTGCGCAGACCCGCTGGGAGGCGCACAAGGCCCAGGTCCTCAAGGCCGCCGAGGCCGAGGCCGCCGCGGGCGACGACTTCGGTGCGGCTGCTCAGTCGTTCTCGAGCGACGCGTCCGGTGCGGGCACCCTCGCCGACGACGAGGCTCTCGCGGCTCTCCGCGAGAAGCTGTCGGGCGGCAACGCGTAAGCAACGCCTCAGCGAACGGGCCGTCACCTCCGGGTGGCGGCCCGTTCCGCATGTCCCGGGGTGCGAGGATGGACGCATGGCCCTCGTCGAGCTTCGCGGATCCGGTGTCGCCTCCGGGACGCGGATCCGCTCGCGGTGAGCTTCACCGGCCACGCCCCGGGGTCCTCCGGCTACCGGCGCCTTCTCGCAGGGCTGTTCCTGGCCGGCATCGCGACCTTCGCCCAGCTGTACTCGCCGCAGGCCGTGCTGCCGCAGATCGCCCGCGGCCTCGCCGTCGCCCCGGCCACCGCCGCGCTGAGCGTCTCGGCGGCCACGCTCGGGCTCGCGGCGTCCGTGATCCCGTGGTCGATCGTCGCCGACCGGGTCGGGCGCGTGCCGGCGATGGCGGCGGGCGTGCTCTCCGCGACGGTCCTCGGGATCCTGGCGCCGCTCGGCGACGACATCGCCACCCTGCTCGTGCTCCGCTGCGCCGAGGGCGTCGCGCTCGGCGCGGTGCCGGCCGTGGCCCTCGCCTATCTCGCCGAGGAGGTCGAGGCCCGTCATGCCGCCACGGCCGCGGGCAGTTACATCGCGGGGACCACCGTGGGCGGGCTCCTGGGGCGGATCGTCTCCGGCCTCGTCGCCGAGACCGCGGACTGGCGCGCGGGCGTGTGGACGGTCGCCGCGCTGTGCGCTGCGGCGGCTGTGCTCTTCCTCTGCCTCGTCCCGCGGGCGCGAGGATTCGTGCCGCACCGACGGCGCGCGGATCGGGGCCCCGGCGTGCTCGAGCGGCTGTGGGCGCCGCTGCGGTCCTCCGCGCAGCGGTCCCTGCAGCTGCAGGCCTTCCTGCTGATGGGCGCGTTCGTGGCGGTGTACAACTATCTCGGCTTCCACCTGGCCGGGCCGCCGTTCGCGCTGCCCGCCTGGCTCGTCACCCTGCTGTTCCTCGCCTATCTGGCCGGCACCGCGTCGTCGCCGTGGGCGGGCGTGCTCGCGTCGCGGACAGGACGCTTCCGGGTGCTCCTCGGATCGACCGGGGTGATGGCGCTGGGCGCTGCGGTGATGCTCGTGCCCGCTGCCGTCGTCGTGCTCCTCGGCCTGCTGCTGTTCACGGCTGGATTCTTCGCCGCGCACGCGATCGCGTCGGGCTGGACACCGGTGGCCGCGCCCGCCGGCAGCCGAGCGCAGGCGTCCTCGCTGTACTACTTCGCCTACTACGCCGGCTCCAGCCTGTTCGGCTGGGCCCTCGGGCTCGTGTTCGCCCAGGCCGGCTGGGGCTGGTTCCTCGGCGTCGTGATCGCGATGTGCGCGGTCGCCGCCGTCGCCGCGGGAACCGCGCTGCGCCACGCGCCCTCGGCCAGGGTCTGAGCCGCCCGGTCGCGCGTCCGCGCGCAGCAGGCCGTCCGGCCGCCGCCATGCTCTGCGCCTGTGCGAGACTGACGGGATGCCCCTCATCGCGCTCACCGGCGGCATCGCGTCGGGCAAGTCCACCATCGCCGCCCGGCTCGCGGAACGCGGTGCGGTCATCGTCGACGCGGACCGGATCGTGCGGGACGTGCAAGGCCCCGGATCGCCGGTGCTCGCCCGGATCGCAGACGAGTTCGGTCCCGAGATGATCCTTCCCGACGGTTCCCTCGACCGGCAGCGCCTCGGTGCGAGGGTGTTCGGCGACCCGGCGGCGCTGGAGCGGCTGAACGGCATCGTGCACCCGGCCGTGAAGGCGGAATCGCAGCGGCGGTTCGCGGCCGCGCTCTCCTCGGATCCGCGGGCCGTCGTCGTGTACGACGTGCCGCTGCTCGTGGAGGCGCGGGTCGACGACCCCTGGGACCTGATCGTCCTCGCGGACGCGCCCGCGCTGCTGCGCGAGGAGCGGCTGGTGACCGAGCGCGGGATGGACCGTGCGCACGCCCGGGCCAGGATCGCGTCGCAGGTGCCGGACGATCAGCGGCGGGCGATCGCGGACGTGCGGATCGACACGTCCGGGGAGCTGGGGGACACGCTCCGGCAGACCGACGAGCTGTGGGCGCGGCTGCGCGCGGAGGAGCCGGCGTGACGGCCCTGCTCGCCGCATACGACGCCCAGCTGCGCGGCCCGTCCGAGTTCCGCGGCGCCGAGGACGTGCAGCGGATCGGGCCCGTGACCGTGGGCGTGTTCCCGGGCGGCCGCGGCTTCGCGAGCTACCCGGACCTCGGCGGTGCCGGCGAGCGGCGGATCCGCTCCCTGGTTCGGGAAGTGGCCGCGCACTTCGCGGACAGGCCCGCGGTGCGGTCGGCGGAGTGGAAGACGCGCGGGCATGACGCCGCGCCCGGCCTCGCCGCGGCGCTGGTCGAGGAGGGCTTCGCGGCCGAGGACGCGGAGTCCGTCATGCTCGGCGAGGCCGCCGCGCTGACCGGCGACGTTCCGGTCCCCGGCGACGTGGTCCTCCGCGAGATCCGCGCCGAGCAGGACATCCTGGCGATGGAGCGCATGCAGGGCGAGGTGTTCGGCGATCCCGACTGGCGGAGCCGCGCCGAGCGCACGATCGCCCGGGTCGCGTCCGGCGCCGACATCGTGCTCTGGATCGCGGAGTCCGGCGGCCGGGTGGTCAGCGCCGGGCGCCTGGAACCCGTGCCCGGCACCGAGTTCGCCGGCATCTGGGGCGGAGCGACGCTGCCGGAGTGGCGCGGCAAGGGGATCTATCGTGCGCTCACGGCGAAGCGGGCGCAGGCGGCGCTCGAGCGCGGCGTGCGCTACCTGCACTCCGACTCGACGGAGTTCTCCCGCCCGATCCTGGAGCGCTCCGGGTTGCGCAAGGTCACGACGACCACGCCCTACGTCTGGACCAGGGGCGGCTGACCCGCGGACAGCCGTGACGCCCGGCGCCGCCACGGCCGCGGGTTCGCCGGTGGCGGATCCCGCCGCGATGTCGGTGGTGCCGCCTACGCTGGAATCATGCAAACCACACGATCGGTCCGGCCGTTCGAAGTCGTCAGCGAGTACGCCCCGGCCGGCGACCAGCCGCAGGCGATCGCCGAGCTCGCGGCGCGTATCAACGCGGGCGAGACCGACGTGGTGCTCCTGGGCGCGACCGGAACCGGCAAGTCGGCGACGACGGCGTGGCTCATCGAGCAGGTGCAGCGGCCGACGCTCGTGCTCGCGCACAACAAGACCCTGGCGGCGCAGCTCGCCAACGAGTTCCGCGACCTCATGCCGAACAACGCGGTGGAGTATTTCGTCTCGTACTACGACTACTACCAGCCCGAGGCGTACGTCCCGCAGACGGACACGTTCATCGAGAAGGACTCCTCGGTGAACGCCGAGGTGGAGCGGCTGCGTCACTCGACCACGAATTCGCTGCTCAGCCGGCGCGACGTGGTCGTGGTCTCCACGGTGTCGTGCATCTACGGTCTCGGCGCGCCCGAGGAGTACCTGCGCGCCATGGTCGCCCTGCAGGTGGGGGAGCGCTACGACCGCGACGCCCTGATCCGGCAGTTCATCTCGATGCAGTACAACCGCAACGACGTCGACTTCTCCCGCGGCAACTTCCGGGTGCGCGGCGACACGATCGAGATCATCCCGGTCTACGAGGAGCATGCGATCCGGATCGAGCTGTTCGGCGACGAGATCGAGGCGCTGTACTCGCTGCATCCGCTCACCGGCGATGTCATCGCGAAGCTCGACTCCGTACCGATCTTCCCGGCCTCGCACTACGTGGCGGGCACGGACGTGGTGCAGCGCGCCATCGGCACGATCGAGGCGGAGCTGGCCGATCGGCTGACCGAGCTCGAGCGGCAGGGCAAGCTGCTCGAAGCGCAGCGGCTGCGGATGCGGACGACGTTCGATCTCGAGATGCTGCAGCAGCTCGGCTTCTGCTCCGGCATCGAGAACTACTCGCGGCACATGGACGGACGCCAGGCGGGGGAGCCGCCGCACACCCTGCTCGACTTCTTCCCGGACGACTTCCTGCTCGTGATCGACGAGTCGCACGTGACGGTGCCGCAGATCGGGGCGATGTACGAGGGCGACGCGTCGCGCAAGCGCACCCTCGTCGATCACGGCTTCCGGCTGCCGAGCGCCCTGGACAACCGGCCGCTGCGCTGGGACGAGTTCACCAAGCGGATCGGGCAGACCGTGTACCTGTCCGCGACGCCCGGGAAGTACGAGATGGGCATCGCGGACGGCGTGGTCGAGCAGATCATCCGCCCGACCGGCCTGGTCGACCCGCAGATCGTGGTGAAGCCGTCCAAGGGGCAGATCGACGACCTGCTCGAGGAGATCAGGCTGCGCGTGCAGCGCGACGAGCGCGTGCTGGTCACCACTCTGACCAAGAAGATGGCGGAGGAGCTCACCGACTTCCTCGGCGAGCACGGCGTCCGGGTCCGCTACCTGCACTCCGACGTCGACACCCTCCGCCGGGTCGAGCTGCTCACCGAGCTTCGGGCGGGCGTCTACGACGTGCTGGTCGGCATCAACCTGCTCCGTGAGGGCCTCGATCTGCCCGAGGTGTCGCTGGTCGCGATCCTGGACGCCGACAAGGAGGGTTTCCTCCGCTCCGGGACCTCGCTGATCCAGACCATCGGCCGCGCTGCACGCAACGTGTCGGGCGAGGTGCACATGTACGCCGACAACATGACCGACTCGATGGCCAAGGCGATCGAGGAGACCGAGCGGCGCCGAGAGAAGCAGATCGCATACAACACGGCGCACGGGATCGACCCGCAGCCGCTGCGCAAGCGCATCGCCGACATCACGGACGTGCTGGCGCGTGAGGGGGCGGACACGGCCGAGATGCTGTCGAAGCGCAACCGCACGGGCCGGGGCAAGTCGCCCACGCCGAACCTGCGGCGCGTGGGGATCGCGGCCGAGGGCGCGATGCAGCTGGAGGAGACGATCGCCGACCTGTCCGCGCAGATGCTGGCCGCCGCCGGCGAGCTGAAGTTCGAGCTCGCGGCCCGGCTGCGCGACGAGGTTCAGGACCTCAAGAAGGAACTGCGCGCCATGGAGCGCGCGGGACACGCGTAGGAAGCCGGAGAGCGCATGGATGCCGCGATGACGGAGCTGGCGGACCGGATCCGCGCGCTGCTGGAGGACGACCTCGGGATCGAGGAGCGGCGGATGTTCGGCAGTCGCGCCTTCCTCGTGGATGGGCGGATCCTCGTCGGCGCGCGACGCGGCGGGGTGCTGCTCGTGCGCGTCGATGCAGAGCATGGCGCCACGTTGGCCATGCGCCCCGGCGTGTCTCCGGCCGTGATGGGGGCGCGCACCATGAGCGCGAACTGGCTGGATGTCGCCTCCGACGCGATCGCGGACGACGCGGCGCTGATGTTCTGGCTCGACGTCGCACGGGAGGATGCCGCCGGGGTCTTCTGACCGGCGGAAAGACCGGCGGTGCGCCGGGGCGGGTCAGGGACAGTGCATGAGCGGCTTGGGGCCGGTCCGGTCGAACTCGTGCTCGGTCATCGGCGCGTTGCACAGCGGGCAGGCCCGCTGAGCACGCTCGGCCGGGGAGGGCGGAGGCGTGGTCTCGTACGGCCCGACCGAAGCGGGACCGGCGAACCGGATGAGGTTCGTGTTGACCCAGGCGTACAGCCCGCCGGCTTCTCGGATGCGCTGGCGGAGCGGCGGCCGCTCCGGGGGTACGGATGAGGGACTCATGATCATTAGTGTACTAACTATTAGTGTCGTGGGTAGAATCGACCTGTGACCGCTCCGACCGCCGACGACCTGCTCCGCCTCGACAATCAGCTGTGCTTCGCGCTGGTGACGGCCGCGCGCAACGTCGTGGCGATCTACCGGCCGATCCTGGAGCCGCTCGGGCTCACGCATCCGCAGTACCTCGTGATGCTGGCACTGTGGGAGGAGTCGCCGCGTTCCCTGCGGGATCTCGCGACCGCCCTCGCGATGGACCCCGCAACCGCCTCCCCGCTCGTGAAGCGGCTGCAGGGCGATGGGCTGATCGAGCGCCGCCGCAGCGCCTCGGACGAGCGGCGGCTCGAGATCGCGCTGACCGCGAAGGGGACGGCGCTTCGAGCGCAGGCGGTGGACGTGCCCCGGCAGGTGATGGCGCGACTCGGGATGTCGATCCCCGAGGTCGAGGCGGTGCGCGACGGACTGATGCGGTTCGCCGGCGCCGTCGAGCTCTGACGACCCGCCGTGGTCGCTCCCGGCGGGTGTGCGACCGGCTGCGGGCCGTGATCGCGGGGGCGAGTGCCACCACGTAGGGTGAGGGCATGGTCCGCGACGACCCGCGAATTCGCACGTCTCCGCTGGCGGGAGCCCTCGCGGGCGTGGCGCTGCTGGCTGCGCTGCTGATGGCGATCGCCGCCTTGCAGGGGGTGCCGCAGTTCGGCGACATCGCGGTCGAGCGCCGGAGTCCGCTGCCCACCCCCACGACCGGGACGCAGACGCCTGGCGGCCCACCGGTCGGGCAGTTTCCCGACAGCCCTGTTCTCGGCATGATCGTCGTGGTCGTCGAGCTCGTGATCGGGGCAGGCTTCCTGGCCCTGTTCGCGTGGCTGTTCTGGCGTCTGGTCCGCGCGCTGTGGGTCGCTCGCCCGCTGAGCCGTGAGACCGGCGCCGCCGCCGATGCGGGCACGGGTGCCATTGCCGGAGACGAGCCCGTTGATGCGGGCGCGATCCGCAGCGCGGCCGCGGACGCGAAGCAGGCGATCGAGACCCATCGCGACCCCGGCGACGCGATCGTCGCCGCGTGGGTGCAGCTGGAGGAGGCGGCCGCCCGGGCAGGTCGGTCCCGACTCCCGTCCGAGACCCCGGGGGAGTTCGCCCTGAGGATCCTGCGTCGGCGGCCGGGCGTGGATGTCGAGCTCGAGACGCTGCTGCGACTGTACGAGTCGGTGCGATTCGGCGGCGCGCAGGCCGATGAGAGCGGGCGTGCGACCGCACGGCGGTGCCTCGCGATCGTCGAGGAGGCGTGGCGGTGAGACGTTGGATCGTGCTGGTCGTCCTCTGGATCGCGGTCGGCGTTCCGGTCGCGCTGCTGCTCGATTTCCTCGGCGTCCCGCTCCCCTTCGGCATCGCCTGGATCCTCGTCTTCGCGGCCGCGCTCCTCATCGCGCAGCAGAGCTTCCTCGACGAATCCGGCCCGTGGCCTCCTCCACCGCCGGAGCAGGTGCAACGCGGCTCCGAGGTGTCCCGGCTCGCCTGGGCCGTCGACGCCCGCACGGGAGTCGTGGGGATTCCGCTCCGCCGACGTGTCTCCGCGCTCGCGGACCGGCGACTGCGCGAGCACGGCTTGTCTCTCGAGAACGCCGACGCCGCAGCGGTCGACGCGATCCTCGGCCCCGGAGCGCACGCCGCTCTCATCGTCGCCGAGATGCGCCGCCCCGACCTCGAACGGCTCCTGCGCGCCTTGGAGGCCCCGCCCGTCCCGTCGAACCCGGAGAGAGCATGAGCATCGATCAGACCAGTGACGGCGACATCGCCGCCATCACCCGCACCGCATCCCGGGTGCTCGGCGGCGTGCGCACCGCAGTGGTCGGAATGGACGAACCGCTCACGCTCGCCCTGGCGACGATCCTCGCCGGCGGCCACGTGCTGTTCGAGGACGTCCCCGGTCTGGGCAAGACGCTCGCCGCGCGCAGCCTCGCCGGGGCGCTCGGGCTCGAGTTCCGCCGACTGCAGTGCACGCCGGACATGCTTCCGGGCGACGTCACCGGATCCTTCGTGTACGCGCCCGATTCCGGGGACTTCCGATTCCGCCCCGGCCCGATCTTCACGGGGCTGCTGCTCGCGGACGAGATCAACCGCACCACGCCCAAGACCCAGTCCGCGATGCTGGAGGCGATGGCGGAGCGGCAGGTGACCGTCGAGGGGCGTCGATACCCCCTGCCGGAGCCCTTCCATGTGATCGCGACATCGAATCCCATCGAGTACGAGGGCACGTACGCGCTGCCGGAAGCCCAGCTGGACCGCTTCATGGTGCGCCTGGCCGTGGGCTATCCCGCACCCGAGAACGAGGCGGGGATCGTCGAACAGCGCATCCGGCGCCAGCGCGAGCACACCGACGTGGACGCCGTGATCGACACGACGGAGCTGATCGCTCTCCAGGCGGCGGTCGAGCGGATCCATGTCGAGGACGATCTGATCCGCTATGCGGTGAATCTCGTCCGAGGCACCCGCACCGCGGCGAACGTGTCGGTCGGCGCCTCGCCGCGCGGGTCACAGGCGCTGATACTGCTGGCACGGGCCGTGGCGGCCATCGAGGGGCGCGGATACGTGCGCCCGGACGACGTCAAGCGCATCGCGATCCCCGTGCTCGCTCACCGGCTGACGCTCACACCTCAGGCGTGGGCGCAGGGCGTCGATCCGGCGGGCATCGTGAGCGCGGTCGTGAGCGCGACGCCCGTGCCGCCCACGGTGGCCGAAGCAGGCACGATCCGGCCATGATCGGGACTCGTTCGACGCTGCGTGCACCGCTGTCATGGCAGCGCACCCCGGTCCTCGCCGCGGCGTTTTGCGCAGCGGTGCTCCTCTCCGGCGCCGGCCTCGTGCTCGGCCGCCCCGACCTGATCGCGTCAGGGCTCCCGCTCGCGCTCGCCGGGGTGTGGGCGCTGCTCTGGCCACCGTACGCGACGTCCGTCGAGGTCGTGCTGAGCCTGGACGCCGCGGTGGATGCGGACTCCGTCGCGGGCGTGGTGGATGTCGTCACGGACGCGGAGTGGACCCAGCTCGCGGTCGACCAGGGAGGCGAGCGCACGGGCGAGGTGGAGACGAGCGCAGGAGAGGCGGCCCGCTCCCGCACCCGCGTCCTGCACTCCGGCCCGTCCGAGGCTCTCGCCGTCACGGCCCGCGCGCTGCACCACGACGGCGCCTGGGCGAGCGTGCCGACGCCGCGCGTGTCCGCCGTGTGGGCCGCGGCCCCGCGTGCACGGCGGATCGCCGAGCTCCCGCTCTCGCGGCGGCTGATCGGGCTGCATGGCGGTCACGAGGGGCAGCGCGGCGGCAGCGGAGGCGACTTTCGCGACATCCATCCGTTCGCGCCGGGCGATGAGCTGCGCCGGGTGGACTGGCGGGCGACGGCGCGGATGGCGCGGCGCCCCGGCGATCTGCTCGTGCGCCGGACCAACGCGTTGAGCGACAGCGCGGTCGTGATCGCGCTCGACACGGCCGACGACCTGGGCGCAGTCGTCGCCACCTGGGGGAGTGGCGCGACCGGGCGCAGCGGGCCCACCTCCATGGATCTCGGACGCGAGGCGGCGCTCTCGATCGCGAGCTCCGCGATCGGGGCCGGCGACCGTGTCGCGTTCCACGCGCTCTCGCCCGGCGGCCGCACGCTGCGCAGCGGATCCGGCGCCCGGCAGCTGGAGCGGCTGCGCGGCGTGATCGCCGGCATCGGCGCGGACGGCGACGGCACGCGCTATCGGCGCACGCCGCCCGTGCCTCCGGGGTCGATCGTGTTCGTGCTGTCGACGTTCTTCGACGGGGCCGCGGCCGATCTGGCCCTGCGGTGGAGCGCCGGCGGTCAGGCCGTCGTCGCGATCGACGTGCTCCCGACGCCGCGGACGCAGCGGCTGAGCGCCGCGCAGACCCTCGCGATGCGCACACTCCTGCTCGAGCGCGCGGGTGTTCTCGACGACCTGCGGGGCGCGGGGGTCGAGGTGGTGTCGTGGGACGCGGAGGATCCGATGGCCGCGCTCCGGATCGCGGCCCGCGTCGCGCGGCGCGATCGAGGACGCGGGGCTCTCAGGTGAGGGGCCCGCACGAGCTGACGGCGTCGGGTGCGGTGCCAGGGCCCGCGCTGCGCATCGGTGCGGCCGTCGTGGTCGTGGGCGGGGTGCTGCTGCTGAACCCGTATCCGCTGTGGTGGTGGGTCGCCGGGGCGGCAGCGTTGCTCTCCGTCATCGCCCCGCGGTCGATGGCCGCGTGGGTCGGCATCGCCTGCATCGCTCTGGGCCTGGTCCTGACCGCGCAGTCGGCGGGACGCACCGCGCTGGCCGTGCTGCTCATCCATGCCGCCCACGTGCTCGCATCCTGGGCCTGGGCGGTGCCTTGGCGCTCGCGGATCCGGCCGTCGGTGCTGCTGCCCGGCGTCCGCCGACTGCTGGTGATCCAGGCGATCGCGCAGACGGTCGCAGCGCTCATGGCGCTCGCCGTACCGCCCCTGCACGGACCGGGCTTCGCCTGGCTGGCGCCGCTCGGAGCCGCCGTGCTGACGTGTGCGAGCGCGATCGCGCTGCGGGTCTCGCTGGGGCCCGGTCCAGGCCGGCGGACCGTGTCGCGCACCGCCGTCGAGTCCGGTGCCCGGCCTCCCGCGGGCGCTCCCGGCGCCAATGTCGGAGGCCGCTCCTAGACTTGATGGGTGCCGATCGTACCCGTAACCAGCCCCGGAAGACTCAGTGTCCGCGGAGCCCGCGTCCACAACCTCCGCAACGTCGACCTCGAGATCCCCCGCGACTCCCTTGTCGTGTTCACCGGCCTCAGCGGGTCCGGAAAGTCCAGCCTCGCGTTCGACACCATCTTCGCCGAGGGGCAGCGCCGCTACGTCGAGTCGCTCAGCGCCTACGCCCGCCAGTTCCTCGGCCAGGTCGACCGACCCGACGTCGACTTCATCGAGGGACTGAGCCCGGCCGTCTCGATCGATCAGAAGTCGACGAACCGCAACCCGCGCTCGACCGTCGGCACGATCACCGAGATCTACGACTACATGCGCCTGCTCTGGGCGCGCATCGGGATTCCGCACTGCCCGCAGTGCGGCGAGCGGATCCAGCGGCAGACGGTGCAGCAGATCGCCGACCAGCTCATGGAGCTGCCCGAGCGCACCCGGTATCAGATCGTGGCCCCGGTGGTCAGCCAGAAGAAGGGCGAGTTCGTCGATCTGTTCCGCGAGCTCGGCGCGAAGGGCTACGCGCGCGCGATCGTGGACGGCGAGATGATCCAGCTCGCCGAGCCGCCGGTCCTGAAGAAGAGCTACAAGCACGACATCGGGGTGGTCGTGGACCGTCTCGTGGCCGCGCCCGACATCCTCGGCCGGGTCACGGACTCCGTGGAGACCGCCCTCGGGCTCGCCGGCGGAGTCGTGCAGGTGAACTTCGTGGACGAATCCGGCGACGACGCCTGGCAGTCCTTCTCCGAGAAGCTGGCCTGCCCGAACGGACACGCCATCACGCTCACCGAGATCGAGCCGCGCACGTTCTCGTTCAATGCGCCGTTCGGCGCCTGCCCGGCCTGCTCCGGGCTCGGCACCCGGATGTCGGTGGACACCGACCTGATGCTGGGCGACGAGAGCCTGTCGATCCGCGAGGGCGCGATCCTGCCGTGGACCACGCAGGGCAAGGGGCTGTTCCAGTACTACGAGCGCCTGCTCGAGGGACTCGCCGCCGATCTGGACTTCTCGCTGGACACGCCCTGGCACAGGCTGCACTCCGACGTGAAGGAGGCGGTGCTGCACGGCGAGAACTACAAGGTGACCGTCAAGTGGAAGAACCGCTACGGCCGGGAGATGCGCTACTCGTCGGGCTTCGAGGGCGTGGTGCCCTACATCGAGCGGCAGTACCAGCAGGCGGAGAGCGACACCCAGCGCAGCCGCTGGGGCGAGTATCTGCGCGAGGTGCCGTGTCCGGTCTGCAACGGCGACCGGCTCAAGCCCGAGGTGCTCGCGGTGCGCGTGCACGGCCACTCGATCGCCGAGGTCTCGCACAAGAGCCTCGCCGAGGCGCAGGAGTTCATGGCGCGCCTCGAGCTCACCCCTCGTGAGGCGAAGATCGCGGCGCAGGTGCTGCGCGAGATCCGGCTGCGGCTCGACTTCCTGCTGCAGGTCGGCCTGTCGTACCTGAACCTGAGCCGCTCGGCCGGATCCCTGTCCGGCGGCGAGGCGCAGCGGATCCGCCTCGCGACGCAGATCGGATCCGGGCTCACCGGCGTGCTCTACGTGCTCGACGAGCCGTCGATCGGCCTGCACCAGCGTGACAACCGTCGCCTCATCGAGACGCTGCTCACGCTCCGCGACCTCGGCAACACGCTGATCGTGGTCGAGCACGATGAGGAGACGATCGAGGCGGCGGACTGGGTGGTCGACATCGGACCCGGCGCGGGCGTGAACGGCGGACTCGTCGTGCACTCCGGCCCGTACGAGGCGCTGCTGCGCGAGCGCGGATCGATGACCGGCGACTACCTGGCCGGCCGCCGCGAGATCATCACCCCGAAGAAGCGCCGGCGGATCGACCGCAAGCGCATGTTGAGCGTGGTCGGCGCCAAGGAGAACAACCTGCAGAACGTCACGGCGGACTTCCCGCTGGGCGTGCTCACGGCGGTCACCGGCGTGAGCGGATCAGGCAAGTCCTCCCTCGTGAACGACATCCTGTACCGGGTGCTCGCCTCGCGGCTGAACGGGGCCCGCACGGTCCCCGGCAAGCACACCCGCGTCACCGGCCTGGACAATCTCGACAAGGTCGTGCACGTCGACCAGGCGCCGATCGGACGCACCCCGCGCTCGAACCCGGCGACCTACACGGGCGTGTTCGACCGCATCCGCACGCTGTTCAGCGAGACCCCCGAGGCGAAGGTGCGCGGCTATCAGCCCGGCCGGTTCAGCTTCAACGTCAAGGGCGGGCGCTGCGAGGCCTGCTCGGGCGACGGCACGATCAAGATCGAGATGAATTTCCTGCCCGACGTGTACGTCGACTGCGAGGTCTGCCACGGCAAGCGGTACAACCGCGACACCCTCGCCGTACACTACAAGGGCAAGAACATCGCCGAGGTGCTGGAGATGCCGATCGAGGAGGCCGCGGAGTTCTTCGAGCCGATCCAGGCGATCCACCGCTACATGAAGACGCTCGTGGACGTCGGGCTCGGCTACGTCCGGCTCGGCCAGTCGGCGACCACGCTGTCCGGCGGCGAGGCGCAGCGCGTCAAGCTCGCGACCGAGCTCCAGCGCCGCAGCAACGGGCGCAGCATCTACGTGCTCGACGAGCCCACCACGGGCCTGCACTTCGAAGACGTCCGCAAGCTCCTCGAGGTGCTGAACGGACTCGTGGACAAGGGCAACACGGTCATCGTGATCGAGCACAACCTCGACGTCATCAAGTCGGCGGACTGGGTGATCGACCTGGGGCCGGAGGGCGGATCCGGCGGCGGCCGGATCATCGCCACCGGCACGCCGGAGCAGGTCGCCCGCAACGCCGACAGCCACACCGGTGCCTTCCTCGCGGAGGTCCTGAACGTCCCCGCCGCGGCGGGCCGGCCGGGTGCGCGCCGGACGATCGAGCGCAAGGCGGGCTGATGGCGTCAGAACTGCCGTACAAGCCACGGGCGGGGGAGATCCCGACCGACCCCGGCGTGTACCGGTTCCGCGACGCGCAGGGACGGGTGCTCTACGTCGGCAAGGCGAAGAACCTGCGGCAGCGGCTGTCGAACTACTTCGCGCCGCTGCGGACCCTGCACGAGCGCACCCGGCGGATGGTCACCACGGCCGCGTCCGTGGAGTGGACCGTCGTTCCCACGGACGTCGACTCGCTGCAGCTCGAGTACATGTGGATCAAGGAGTTCGATCCGCCGTTCAACGTCCGCTACAAGGACGACAAGTCCTACCCCTTCATGGCGATCACGCTCGCCGACGAGGCTCCGCGGGTGATCGTCACGCGCAACCGGCGGATCCCGGGTGCGAAGTACTTCGGACCGTATCCGAAGGTCTGGGCGGTGCACGACACCATCGATCTGATGATCAAGGTGTTCCCGATCCGCACCTGCAGCGATGCCAGCTACCGCAAGGCGATGCAGTCCGGGCGGCCGTGCTTCCCCGGCCAGATCGGCAAATGCGGCGGTCCGTGCTCGATGACCGTCACGATCGCCGAGCACCGGGCGATGGTGGACGACTTCATCGCGTTCATGGAGGGCGGCGACGAGCGGTTCACCCGCGAGCTGACCCGGCGCATGCAGGAGGCGTCGGCGGCGATGGACTACGAGAGCGCCGCGAAGTACCGCGACCAGCTCGCCTCGATCGAGGCCGTGCTGGGCCGCAGCGCACTGGTGCTGCCGCAGGACGAGGACGCCGACCTGTTCGGCATCGCCGAGGACGAGCTGTCCGCCGCGATCCAGCACTTCGTGATCCGCGGCGGCCGGGTGCGCGGCGTGCGCGCGTCCACGCTGGACAAGGAGATTGACATCTCCGGGGCGGACCTCGTGGACCAGATCCTGCAGCGCGCATACGGCGAGGCCAGCGGCGAGCAGGTGCCGCGGCGCGTGCTGGTGCCGGCACTCCCGGACGACACCGCCGAGCTCGAGGAATGGCTCAGGAAACGGCGCGGGAAGAAGGTCGAGATCGCCGTGGCCCAGCGCGGGCAGCGCGCCGAGCTCATGCGCAACGCGACTCTGAACGCGCAGCAGGCGCTGATCCGGCACAAGACGCGCCGCTCGAGCGACTACGTCACCCGGTCCCAGGCGCTCACGGACCTGCAGGAGGCGCTCGGCCTGGACGAGGCGCCGCTGCGGATCGAGTGCTACGACATCTCGCACCTCGGCGGCACGAACGTGGTCGCCTCGATGGTGGTGTTCGAGGACGGCCTGCCGCGCAAGGACCAGTATCGCTCCTTCAACATCGCGGAGACCACCGACGACACGGATTCGATGTACCAGGTGCTGCGTCGGCGCCTGGCCCACATCGACGCGCCGGAGGAGCCGCAGGAGCCGGTGCTCGTCGGAGACGACGGCGAGGAGCTGGTGGTCATGGAGCGCCGCAGGCCGCGGTTCGCCTACCCGCCGCAGCTGCTGATCGTCGACGGCGGCAAGCCCCAGGTCGAGGCCGCGGCGCGGGCGCTGCGCGACGCAGGCCGGACCGGGATCGGCCTGTGCGGCATCGCCAAGCGGCTCGAGGAGCTCTGGCTGCCGGGGGAGGAGTACCCCGTCATCCTGCCGCGCACGAGCGAGGCCCTCTACCTCGTGCAGCGCCTGCGCGACGAGGCGCACCGGTTCGCCATCACCCACCAGCGCAAGCGCCGTCGGCGGGACATCTCGTCGATCCTCGGTGAGGTCCCCGGGCTGGGGGCGGCCAGGATCAAGGCGCTGCTGCGGCATTTCGGATCCGTCGCGGCGCTGCGCCGAGCCGACGCCGCCGAGATCCAGGAGGTGCAGGGCATCGGCCCCGCGCTCGCGGAGGCGATCCGCGCCCACCTGGCCCGCGGCACGGCTGCCATCGACGCTTCGGATCAGATCGACGGCTCGGATCCCGACGCGACCGCGGAGCTCGACCCCGCCGCGGTCACGGAGAGCGCAGAATCCGCGCCGTCGGATGATTCCGGCGCCCTCGCGTCTCGCTAGGCTGGAACCGAGCGAGGAGGACAGCAGATGAGCGCCGACCAGGGGGAGTTCCTGATCGTCACCGGAATGTCGGGCGCGGGGAGGTCGACCGTCGCGAACGTGCTCGAGGACCTCGGCTGGTACGTGGTCGACAACCTTCCTCCGCAGATGCTCCGCCCGCTGCTCGACCTCGCCAACCTGGGCGGGGCGGCGCTGCCCAAGGTGGCCGCCGTCGTGGACGTGCGCGGACGAGATCTCTTCGACGGATTCCCCGGTGTCGCCAAGGCCCTGCGCGAGCACGGGTCCGTCCAGGTCGTCTTCCTGGATGCGGCGGACGACGTGCTGGTGCGCCGGTTCGAGTCGGTGCGCCGACCGCACCCGCTGCAGGGCGACGGCACGCTGCTGGACGGCATCCGCACCGAGCGCACGCGCGTCGCGCCTCTGCGCGAGGCCGCCGACATCATCATCGACACCTCGAACTTCAACGTGCACCAGCTGGCCAACAAGGTCACCGAGGTGTTCGCCGAGGAGGGCGCCGCCCGGCACAAGCTCACGATCATGAGTTTCGGGTTCAAGTACGGGCTGCCGTCCGACGCCGACCTCGTCGCCGACATGCGGTTCCTGCCGAACCCGTTCTGGATCGACGAGCTGCGCGGATCCACCGGCCTGGACTCCGAGGTGCGCGAGTACGTGCTCACCCGCGACGGCGCCCAGGAGTTCCTGGACGCGTACGCGGCGGCGCTCGCGCCGGTCCTGGAGGGCTACCAGCGCGAGAACAAGAGCCACTCCACGGTCGCGGTGGGCTGCACAGGCGGCAAGCACCGCTCTGTCGCGATGGCCGAGGAGCTCGCCCGCCGTCTGGGACAGACGCCGGGCGTCGCCGTGACCGTGCGGCACCGCGACCTCGGGCGCGAATGACGCCGGCCCCGGCGGGTGCGACGCGCCGAGGCCGGGTAAGCTGATCCTTCGCGCCGCAATCCGGCGCTGCCCGAGAGAAGGAGACCCGTGGCTCTCACCACCGACGTCAAAGCAGAGCTCGTCAGCATCCGGAATGCACCCCCCACGGTGCGTGTCGCGGAGGTGACGGCAGTGCTGCGTTTCGCCGGCGGTCTGCACTCGATCGCGAACCGCATCGCGGTCGAGGCCGAGGTGGACGCGGAGCTGCTCGCGCGCCGCGTGGCCCGTGATCTCGCCGAGCTGTTCGGCGTCCGCCCCGAGATCGCGCCGATCCAGGGCGCATCCAGCCATGACGGAGCCAAGTACGCGGTGCGCGTGATCGCGGCGGGGGAGACCCTGGCGCGGCAGACGGGTCTGCTCGACCAGCGCCGCCGGCCCGTCCGCGGCCTGCCCAATCGCCTCACCACCGGCTCGCGGGAGGAGCTCGCAGGGCTCTGGCGCGGCGCGTTCCTCGCCGCGGGATCGCTCAGCGAGCCCGGTCGCTCGGCGGTCCTCGAGGTCGCCTGCCCCTCGTCCGAGGCCGCCATGGCCCTCGTCGGCGCGGCGCACCGCATCGGCATCTCCGCGAAGGCCAGGGAGGTCCGCGGCATGCCGCGCGTGGTGATCCGCGAGGCCGAGGGGATCCGCGCCCTGCTCGTCCTCATGGGCGCCACGCAGACGGCGGCGACCTGGGAGGAGATGCGCCAGCGCCGCGAGGTGCGCGCCGGCGTGAACCGTCTCGTGAACTTCGACGACGCGAACCTGCGCCGCTCGGCACAGGCGGCGGTCGCCGCGTGCGCGCGCGTCGAGCGCGCCCTGGAGATCCTCGGCGAGGATGTGCCGGAGCATCTGCGCACGGCCGGGGCGCTCCGCCTCGCGCATCGCGACGCGAGCCTCGACGAGCTCGGCCACCACGCCGACCCGCCGCTGACCAAGGACGCCGTGGCGGGTCGCATCCGGCGCCTGCTCGCGATGGCCGACAAGCGCGCTCAGATCGACGGCATCCCCGGCACCGAATCCGCGGTGCCCGCCGGAATCGACCTCTGATCCGCCCCAGGATTCCAGCCTGCGGAAACGCGCCCTGCGCCGTCCGGATCCGCCCTGTCACACGGGGAAGGATCCCCGCGCGGGGCGCGTTGCCGTCGTTAGGATGGTGAACGTCCCGCCCCGCGCGCACACCGCGTCGCGGGGGACCGACAAGCGCCGCGCGCGCGGTGCGGATTGGATGAAATCGACATGGCGACCTACACGCTGCCCGACCTTCCCTACGACTACGCGGCCCTCGAGCCGCACATCAGCGGCAAGATCATGGAGCTGCACCATGACAAGCACCACGCCGCCTACGTCGCCGGCGCGAACGCCGCGCTGGACGGTCTCGCCGAGGCCCGCGAGTCCGGCAACCTGGCCAATGTGAACCGCCTCGAGAAGGACCTGGCGTTCCACCTGGGCGGCCACGTCAACCACTCGATCTTCTGGACCAACCTGTCGCCGAACGGCGGCGGCCAGCCCGAGGGCGAGCTCAAGGCGGCCATCGACGAGTTCTTCGGATCGTTCGAGAAGTTCCAGGCGCACTTCACCGCTGCTGCGATGGGGATCCAGGGCTCCGGCTGGTCCGTGCTGAGCTGGGACCCGATCGGCGCCCGCCTCATCATCCAGCAGCTGTTCGACCAGCAGGGCAACACCGCGCAGGGCACCGTGCCCCTGTTCCAGCTGGACATGTGGGAGCACGCCTTCTACCTCGACTACCTCAATGTGAAGGCGGACTACGTCAAGGCCGCGTGGAACATCGCCGACTGGGAGAACGTCGCCCGGCGCTTCGAGGCAGCGCGCGAGAAGACCAACGGACTGCTGGTACTGTCGTAAAAGATGGGCGTCCTGATGGGCGAAAATCCCATCAGGACGCCGTTGTCCGCGCAATCCGCAAGAATCACGCACTTCCTTGAGTAAGAACCAGGAGACTTTCGTGTCTGTCAAGATCGGTATCAACGGCTTCGGCCGCATCGGACGCAACTACTTCCGCGCAGCGCTGGAGCAGGGTGCGGACCTCGAGATCGTCGCGGTCAACGACCTCACCGACAACAAGACCCTCGCGCACCTGCTGAAGTACGATTCCGTCGGCGGCGTCCTGAAGGCGGACGTCAGCTACGACGAGTCGAGCATCACGGTCGACGGCAAGCACATCAAGGCGTTCGCCGAGCGCGACCCCGCGAACCTGCCCTGGGGCGAGCTGGGCGTCGACATCGTCATCGAGTCGACCGGCTTCTTCACCAAGGCGGAGCTCGCCAAGAAGCACATCGAGGCCGGCGCCAAGAAGGTCCTGATCTCGGCCCCCGCCACCGGCGACGACGCGACCATCGTGATGGGCGTCAACGAGGAGACCTACAACCCGGAGACGGACCACATCATCTCCAACGCCTCCTGCACCACGAACTGCCTCGCACCGCTCGCGAAGGTGTTCAACGACGAGTTCGGCATCGTCCGCGGCTTCATGATGACCGCGCACGCGTACACGGCCGACCAGAACCTGCAGGACGGCCCGCACGGCGACCTGCGCCGCGCCCGCGCGGCCGCGATCAACATCGTCCCCGCATCGACCGGCGCCGCCAAGGCCAT
This sequence comes from Microbacterium sp. 22242, assembly GCF_052045495.1. Lineage (NCBI taxonomy): Bacteria > Bacillati > Actinomycetota > Actinomycetes > Micrococcales > Microbacteriaceae > Microbacterium > Microbacterium sp. 22242. The sequence goes on from NZ_JBQEOZ010000018.1 coordinate 43,125, forward strand.
CGGCCTGGTGCTGCCCGAGCTCAACGGCAAGCTCAGCGGTTCCTCCTACCGCGTCCCGGTTCCCACCGGGTCGATCGTCGACCTGACGCTCATCACCGAGCGCGAGGATCTGACGGCCGACGAGGTCAACGCCGCATACGCGAAGGCTGCCGCCGACGGCCGTCTCGCCGGCTTCCTGCAGTACAACGAGGACCAGATCGTCTCGAGCGACATCCAGGGCAACGCGCACTCCTCGATCTTCGACGCGACCCTGACCAACGTCTCCGGCAACCTGGTCAAGGTGTCCAGCTGGTACGACAACGAGTGGGGCTACTCCAACCGTCTCGTCGACCTCACCGAGTACGTCGCCGAGCGCCTCTAAGCTCGACACATGACTCTGCGCACGCTCGACTCCCTCAAGGAATCGGTCGGCTCGCTCGACGGCGCACGCGTCATCGTCCGTTGCGATCTCAACGTCCCGCTCCGGGACGGGATCATCACGGACGATGGCCGCGTGCGCGCGTCGGTGCCGACCCTCAAAGCCCTCATCGATCAGGGCGCCCGTGTGATCGTCTGCTCGCACCTGGGACGCCCCGACGGGGCCCCGGACCCGCAGTACAGTCTCGCGCCGGTCGCTGCCCGCCTCGGCGAGCTGCTCGGCCAGGAGGTCGCCTTCGCGACCGACACGGTCGGATCCTCCGCGCAGGAGGCCGTCGCCGCGCTGCAGCCGGGCGGCGTCGTCGTGCTGGAGAACCTCCGCTTCAACGCGGGGGAGACGGCGAAGGACGACGCCGAGCGCCGCGCCTTCGCGGAGCAGCTCGCCGCCCTCGGCGAGGCGTTCGTCTCCGACGGCTTCGGGGTGGTGCACCGCAAGCAGGCCAGCGTCTACGACCTCGCCCAGCTCCTGCCGTCCGCGGCCGGGCTGCTGATCGAGGCCGAGCTGACCGTGCTGGACAGGCTCACCGAGAACCCCGAGCGGCCCTACACGGTCGTGCTCGGCGGATCGAAGGTGTCGGACAAGCTCGGCGTGATCTCGCACCTGCTGCCGCGTGTCGACCGCCTGCTGGTCGGCGGCGGCATGCTGTTCACGTTCCTCGTGGCCGAGGGCCACGCGGTCGCGTCCAGCCTCCTGGAGAAGGAGCAGCTCGACACCGTGCGCGGGTACATCGCGGAGGCGAAGGAGCGCGGCGTCGAGCTCGTGCTCCCCACCGACGTCGTGGTCGCCGCATCGTTCTCGGCCGACGCCGCGCACGAGGTCGCGGCGGCGGACCGGATCGAGGACACCTCGTTCGGCGCGTCCGGGATCGGCCTCGACATCGGACCGGACACGGCGGCACGCTTCGCCGAGGCGATCCGCGGATCGAAGACCGTCTTCTGGAACGGCCCCATGGGCGTGTTCGAGTTCCCGGCGTTCGCCGCCGGCACCAAGACGATCGCGCAGGCGCTCACCGAGACCGAGGGCCTCAGCGTCGTCGGCGGCGGCGACTCGGCCGCAGCGGTGCGCCAGCTCGGCTTCGCCGACGACCAGTTCGGTCACATCTCGACGGGTGGGGGCGCGAGCCTCGAGTTCCTCGAGGGCAAGAAACTCCCCGGCCTGGAGGTGCTCGGATGGGCGTGAACAATCGGACCCCGCTGATCGCGGGCAACTGGAAGATGAACCTGGACCACCTGCAGGCGGTCGCGTTCGTGCAGAAGCTGCACTGGACGCTGAAGGACGCGAAGCACGAGGACGGGACGGTCGAGGTGGCGGTGTTCCCGCCCTTCACCGACCTGCGCAGTGTGCAGACCCTGATCGACGCCGACAAGATCCCGTTCGCCCTCGGCGCGCAGGACCTGTCGGCGCACGACTCCGGCGCGTACACCGGCGAGATCTCCGGCGCGTTCCTGGCGAAGCTCGACGCGCGCTACGTCATCATCGGCCACTCGGAGCGGCGCGAGTACCACGCCGAGTCCGACGAGGTCGTGGCGGCGAAGACCAAGGCGGCGCTCACGCACGGCCTGGTGCCGGTGATCTGCGTCGGCGAGACGGCCGAGGACCTGGAGAAGTTCGGCGCGAGCGCCGTCCCCGCCGGTCAGCTCGAGGCGGCCCTCGCCGGGCTTCCCGCGACGGCGGACATCGTGGTCGCGTACGAGCCGGTCTGGGCCATCGGATCGGGCCAGGCGGCCACGCCTCAGCAGGCGCAGGACGTGTGCGCGGTGCTTCGCGGCGTGATCGCGAAGAGCCTCGGCGACGACGCGGCCGCGCGCACCCGGATCCTCTACGGCGGCTCGGTCAAGTCGGTGAACATCGCGGGCTTCATGCGCGAGCCGGACGTGGACGGCGCCCTCGTGGGCGGTGCCAGCCTGGTGGTCGACGAGTTCGCCGCGATCGTCCGGTATCAGAAGCACGTCGGGGTGTGATCCGGAGGCGGATCCCCGCCCCGACGTATAATTGACCGTTACCCGGGCTCCCGCACGTCCGTGCGGGCCCGAGCGAAAGGCCGATCCGTGGATATTCTCCAGTTCATCCTGCAGGTCCTGCTGGGCATCACCAGCGTCCTGCTGACACTCCTGATCCTGCTCCACAAGGGGCGCGGCGGCGGTCTGTCAGACATGTTCGGCGGCGGGATGTCCTCCGCGGTCGGATCCTCCGGACTGGCGGAGCGCAATCTCAACCGTTTCACCGTGGTCCTCGCGCTCGTGTGGTTCGTCGCGATCGTGGGCCTCGGTCTCATCACGAAGTTCGAGGTGATCTGATGGCCACCGGCGGCAACGCGATCCGGGGAACCCGGGTCGGATCCGGCCCGATGGGCGAGCAGGACCACGGGTACCACGCCGACCGCATCGCGATCTCGTACTGGGACGGGCTCGGCAACGAGGCCGTGCGGTACTTCGCGGCGGGCCTGCCCGAGGAGGAGATCCCGGACATCATCGATCACCCGCACTCCGGCCTCCCGGCCGGACGCGACAAGGAGAACCCGCCTGCGATCGCCAAGCCCGAGCCGTACAAGACGCACCTCGCCTACGTGAAGGAGCGCCGCACGGACGAGGAGGCCGAGCAGCTGCTCGACGACGCGCTGCAGCAACTGCGCGAGCGCCGCGGCCAGCGCTGATCCTCCGGCACACGCATCGAGAGCCCCCGCTTCGGCGGGGGCTCTCGACGTCTCAGCACCGGGCGCGGCGATACGCGCGCCCGGCACGCGCGATGGTGCGGGGAAACCGGTCAGCGGCAGCTGCTCGCGGTCTGGATCAGCGACTCCGGGGGAGCGCCGTAGGCGGAGGTGCCGTTCGCGTCGTCCGTGTACCCCATGCTGATCGCCCACGCGGTCGCCCAGGCCTCCGCGGTCTGGGCGTTCGTCGTGTCGTACATCGCGCGGCAGCGGACGGTGATCGCGTGCCCGACCTCGTGAGCGACGATCGCGTGCGCGGCATCGCTCGGCCAGTCCTCTGCGATCGAGTTGGACAGCCGGATGGTCGCGTAGCCGCCCTGGTCGTACCACCACGCCGTCTCGCCGGAGAGGTAGTCGTTCGGCCCGCCCTTCCCGTTCACCAGATCCGCCCATTCGAAGTCCATCAGCACGCCCGGTGCGAGTGAGCGGGCGAACGCCTCCAGCTGCAGTCGGGAATCCTCGAGCGGACCGGCCTCGGCGGCCAGGGTCGCCGCGTGCGAATCCTGCAGCTTCTGCACCGCCAGCACCAGGGCGGGGTACACCGTCGTGACCCGGTCCTGCAACGGCGTGGCGAGGCTCTTCACCTGGGTGACCATGCTGCGCAGCGCCAGCACGCTCTCGTTGGTCGCGGGGACGTTGGCGGCCTCGGCCGCGGCCGCACGATCGGCGGCGGAGATCAGGGCCGCGGAACCCGCGGCCTGCACGGCCGTGACCGAGCCCTCGACCTTCTTCTCGGCGGACGACAGCGCCGTCGCGTTCTTGCGGGCGTCCGCGGCCTCGGTGCGCAGCCGGCCGGCCGCGGCCTGCGCGTCCCAGAACCAGAACGGCTTGGCGATCTTCGCCGGAGGCCGCGCCGGGATCAGCGCGTTCGCGGCCTTCGTCTCCTGCGTGCCACGGTCATCGGCCGCGGTCAGCGCGGTCCGATCCGCCGGGGTGATGAGGTCGCTCTGCACCGCGAGCACGGCGTCGACGATCTTCGCGGTGCCGTCGCTGCGGGTGAGCGCGGCACGGACCTGCTGCACGGCGGCGTCCTGCCCTGACTCGGCCCGGTTCAGCGACGTGCGAGCCGCGTCGAAGCCCTGCGCTGCGCTGATCTGGACGGCGGTGAAGCCTGCCGCGAGCAGCGCGACCGCGGTCACCGAGAGCGTCCACGCGAGCACCCGCCGGCGGGAGCGCTGAGCGCGCGGCGGCTCCGGCTCGGCGTCAGCGCCGGGCGCGGAGGCGGCCCCTGGTGCGGCGAACGTGCCGGTGAACTGCGGCGGCAGCAGGTGCTCGGACGCGTGCCGGCCGGAGTCCGGATCCTCGGAGGGCGAAGGGGCGAGCGGATCTGCCATCGATGTCCCGTCGGTCGTTCCAGAAGTCGAATCGGGCGGAGAGCGGGAACCACCGGGACGTCGTACCCGGGAGAGCTCTCTCCTGCGATGATGCAGGGTCGACCGAGAAGGAGGCAACTCTCGTTCGGGCGTTCGAGAATCAGATGCCGAGCAGCGTGCCGTCTCGCGGCGCCGGCGAAGGAGATAAGGTGCCGGATAAGGTGCACCAGGCCGGTTTCGGAGGGGGGCGATGGCCCGCGATCCGTTACGGGAGTAGGGGAGGGGATGACGGGAATCGAACCCGCGTCATTAGTTTGGAAGACTAAGGCTTTACCATTAAGCTACATCCCCGGAATCCGGCGGAATTCCGCTGGATTCTCTCTTCACTTGGGTGTCCTGGATTCTCCGGGCCGAGGCCCTCGGATCCGTGTCCGGACTCCTACGAGCATACCGGACTGTCGAGGCTGCTTCGTTCCGTTAGACTCGTGAAGGCCGTTCCCGCGCGCGCGGGTTCCTACCCGGGGCGTAGCTCAGCTTGGTAGAGCGCCCGCTTTGGGAGCGGGAGGTCGCAGGTTCAAATCCTGTCGCCCCGACGTTCATACACGTCGCACTCGCGGGGGTCACCGCGCGGGAGATTCACAAGGAGAACACACCAGCATGGCGAACAGCACCGTCGAGAAGCTTGCCCCGACCCGGGTGAAGCTGCACATCACGGTCACCCCCGAAGACCTCAAGCCCAGCATCGAGCACGCCTACGAGCACATCGCTCAGGACGTGCAGATCCCTGGCTTCCGCAAGGGCAAGGTGCCCGCGCCGATCATCGACCAGCGCGTCGGCCGCGGCGCGGTCATCGAGCACGCCGTGAACGAGGGCCTGGACGCCTTCTTCCGCGAGGCGTCCCTCGAGCACAACCTGCGCATCGTCGGCCGTCCCTCGGCCGAGGTCGTCGAGTGGCCGAACGAGAAGGACTTCGGCGGCGACCTCAAGGTCGAGATCGAGGTCGACGTCCGCCCGGAGATCGAGGTCCCCTCGCTCGACGGCATCACCGTGACCGTCGACGCCGTCGAGGCCGACGACGCCGCCCTGGACGCCGAGCTGGACCGCCTGCGCGCGCGCTTCGGCACCCTGGTCCCCGTCGACCGCCCCGTGAAGTCTGGCGACTTCGTCGAGCTCGACCTGGTCGCCGCGATCGACGGCACCGAGATCGACCGCGCCGAGGGCGTCTCCTACGAGGTCGGCTCGGGCGAGCTGCTCGAGGGCATCGACGACGCGATCGAGTCGCTCACGGCCGGTGAGGACACCACCTTCCGCTCGAAGCTCGTCGGCGGCGACCACGCCGGCGAGGAGGCCGAGGTCTCCGTCACGATCAAGGCCGTGAAGGAGCGCGAGCTGCCCGAGGCGGACGACGACTTCGCCCAGATCGCCAGCGAGTTCGACACGATCGCCGAGCTGCGCGACAGCCTGCGCGAGTCGGTCTCGCAGCAGGGCGTCTTCACGCAGGCGTCCGCCGCGCGCGACAAGCTCGTCGAGACGCTGCTCGAGCAGATCGAGATCCCCGTCCCGCCGCAGCTCATCGAGGACGAGGTGCACAACCACCTCGAGGGCGAGGGCCGCCTGGAGGACGACGAGCACCGCGCAGAGGTCACCGAGGCCAGCACCAAGCAGTTCCGCACCCAGGTCCTCCTCGACGCCATCGCCGAGGACGCCAACGTGCAGGTCTCGCAGGACGAGCTCAGCCAGTACCTGATCCAGTCGGCCGCGCAGTACGGCATGGCTCCGCAGGAGTTCGTCGAGGCGCTGCAGTCCGCGAACCAGCTGCCCGTGCTCGTCGGCGAGGTCGCTCGCAACAAGGCCCTCGCGGTCGCGCTCGGGAAGGTCACCGTGGTCGACTCCAACGGCAAGGCCGTGGACCTGACCGGCTTCGTGGCCACCGACGACGAGGCCGAGGACGCCGCCGAGGCTCCGGCCGAGGAGAAGCCGGCCGCCAAGAAGGCGCCGGCGAAGAAGGCTCCGGCGAAGAAGGCGCCCGCCAAGGCCGACGAGGCCGAGGACGCCGTCGAGGCTCCGGCCGCGGAGAAGCCCGCCGCCAAGAAGCCGGCCGCCCGCAAGGCCCCGGCCAAGAAGGCCGCCGAGAAGGCCGCCGACGCCGAGTAAGCAGCGGATCCGTTGATCCGGAAGAGGGCGGGTGCATGACGCACTCGCCCTCTTCGCATCCCGAGGAGAGACATGAGCGACTGGCAGGACAGGATCGACGCCGTCTGGGAGGCCGCAGCCGGCGGAGTCGTCGACGACGACGTCATCACGCGAATCGACGCCATCGCGGCGGAGCGCGGATCCGACGACGCGGAGGCCGCGTTCGCACGCGCCGGCGCCCGCGACTCCGCGGGCCGGCCGGACGAAGCGGTGCCTCTGTACCGGCGGGCCCTCGAGCTCGGCCTCGACGGCGACCGGCGCGCGCAGGCGACGATCCAGCTCGCCAGCTCGTTGCGCAACCTCGGCGACGTGGGGGGTGCGCTCGCACTCATCTCCGCGGAGCAGGACGCGCACCCGGACTCGGCGTACCGGGACGCGATCGCGGCCATGCATGCGCTGGCGCTGGCCAGCGCGGGACAGCCGGAGCGCGGGCTCGCCGTGGCGATCCTCGCCCTGGTCCCGCACATGCCGCGCTACCACCGGTCGATGACCGCGTACGCGCGCGAGATCGGCGGCGGCGACGCCTGATATGCCGACGGCGAACACGGCGGGGACGCCGATCCCGCGCCGGTAGATTCGAATCACCGAACACGGAAACAGGAGCGGAAATGGCTGAACCCCTGGTCGCGACGAGCGTCTTCGACAGGCTGCTCAAGGATCGAATCATCTGGCTGGGATCCGAGGTGCGGGACGAGAACGCCAACGAGATCTGCGCAAAGATCCTCCTTCTCGCCGCTGAGGACCCCGAGAAGGACATCTACCTCTACATCAACTCGCCCGGCGGATCCATCACGGCCGGCATGGCGATCTACGACACCATGCAGTTCGTGCCGAACGACATCGTGACGGTCGGCATCGGCATGGCCGCCTCGATGGGGCAGCTGCTGCTCACCAGCGGCACCAAGGGCAAGCGGTACATCACGCCGAACGCGCGCGTGCTGCTGCACCAGCCGCACGGCGGCTTCGGCGGCACGGCCAGCGACATCCAGACGCAGGCGCAGCTCATCCTGTCGATGAAGCAGCGCCTCGCCGAGATCACGGCGGGTCAGACCGGCAAGACGGTCGAGCAGATCAACGAGGACGGCGACCGGGACCGCTGGTTCACCGCCACCGAGGCCCTCGAGTACGGATTCGTCGACCACATGCGCGAGCACGCCAGCGACGTGCACGGCGGCGGCGGCACCGGCGCGGACAACGCGGGCGCGGACAAGTAAGGCAGGACAGGACACATGTACACACCCACCTTCCGCGCGGCCGGCAACCTGCCCTCGAGCCGCTACGTCCTGCCTCAGTTCGAGGAGCGCACCGCCTACGGCTTCAAGCGTCAGGACCCGTACAACAAGCTCTTCGAGGATCGCGTGATCTTCCTCGGGGTGCAGGTCGACGACGCCTCCGCCGACGACGTCATGGCGCAGCTGCTGGTCCTCGAGAGCCAGGACTCCGAGCGCGACATCACCATGTACATCAACTCGCCCGGTGGATCCTTCACCGCGATGACCGCGATCTACGACACCATGCAGTACGTGGCGCCGCAGATCCAGACCGTCGTGCTGGGCCAGGCCGCCTCCGCCGCATCGGTGCTGCTCGCCGCCGGCGCCCCCGGAAAGCGCCTCGCGCTGCCGAACGCGCGAGTGCTGATGCACCAGCCCGCGATGGGCGAGGCGGGGCAGGGCCAGGCATCCGACATCGAGATCCAGGCCGCCGAGATCCTGCGGATGCGCACCTGGCTCGAGGAGACCATGGCGCATCACACCGGCCAGCCGGTCGAGAAGGTCAACCGCGACATCGATCGCGACAACATCCTCTCCGCCCAGCAGGCCAAGGCCTATGGCATCGTCGACCAGGTGCTGTCGAGCCGCAAGCGCCAGGCGCTGAGCTGACACCCAGCCCCACGAGAAGGGCGGTCCGGGAGCGCATCCCGGGCCGCCCTTTCGTGTCCGCCGCGGTTGCGCGGATGCGTATGAGCCGCTGCTCATATGAGCGTCACGCTGCGCGTGCGCGTGCCTGACGATATCCTCGGAGCATGGCCCGGCCCGCGATCGACGACGACGAACTGCTCGCCGTCCGCGTCGCGGAGCTGTACTACGACGAGGACAAGACCCAGGACGAGATCGGCGGTCTGCTCGGCATCTCGCGGTGGAAGGTCGGCCGTCTGCTGCAGCAGGCCAGGGCCGACGGGATCGTGCGGATCGAGATCGTGCATCCCCGCGCCCGCAAACTCGGGATCGAGCGCGAGCTGCGCTCCCGCTTCGGCCTGGCGGATGCCGTCGTGGTGCCGAACGGCGGCACCGACGCCGAGACGCTGACCCGCGTGGCCCAGGGCGCCGCGGACCACCTCACCGCGCTGCGCCCGGTGCCGAAGACGCTCGCCGTGAGCTGGGGACGCACCCTCACGGCGGTCGCCGAGCGGCTCTCCGAAGGCTGGGCGCGCGGCGTCACCGTCGTGCAGATGAACGGCGGGGTGAGCGTCAACCGCCGCCCCGGCGGCGCCGCGTCCCTGGCCGCGACGATCGCTCAGCGCGCCTCGGGCCAGGTCGCCCTGCTGCCCAGCCCGGCGATCCTGGAGCGGCTCGAGACCAAGCAGGCGATCGAACGCGACCGCACCGTCGCGGGAGTGCTCGCACAGGCCGCCGACGCGGACGCCTACCTGTTCACCGCGGGCGTGTGCGACGCCGGATCCGCGCACGTCGAGAACGGCTATCTCACCGTCCGCGACATCGAAGAACTGGCGCGTCGTGGCGCCGTCGGCGACGTGCTCGGCCGCTACATCGACGCGGACGGCAACGTCGTCGATCCCGAACTGGACGCCCGCACGGTCGGCCTCGGCCTGGACCGGCTGCGTGCGGCGCGCACCTCCGTCTTCGTCACCGCGGGTCAGGCGAAACACGACATCGCCCGCACCGTGGTGACCGCGAAGCTGTGCACGATGGTGGTCACCGACGAGGAGACCGCCCGAACCCTCTTGGAGCTGGATCAGTGACCGGAACAGTGACGACCACCGAACTCGCACGGCGCACCGCGGTGCAGGTGATCGGCGGCGAACCCGACGATCTCACCCTGCGCAGATTCCTGCACGGACTGCCCGGCGTCGACGCCGTCGGCCTGGAGCAGCGCTCGGCGGGCCTCGGCACCAGGTCGATCAAGACGACGTCGAAGGCGTGGGCGCTGGACACGATCATCCGGCTCATCGACCTGACCACCCTGGAAGGCGCCGACACCCCGGGCAAGGTGCGCTCGCTGGTGTCGAAGGCCAAGCTCCCGGACGCCTCCGACCTGACCTGCCCCTCGGTCGCCGCGGTGTGCGTGTACGGCGACATGGTGCCGTATGCCGTGGAGGCGCTCGGAGCGCGACACGGCGACCCCGACCACGGCGGGATCTCCGTCGCGGCCGTGGCGACCGCCTTCCCGAGCGGTCGGGCCTCGCTCGCGGTCAAGCTGGCCGACACCCGCGACGCGGTCGACGCCGGGGCGGACGAGATCGACATGGTCATCGACCGGGGCGCCTTCCTCGCCGGCCGCTACGGCCAGGTGTTCGACCAGATCGTCGCGGTCAAGGACGCCTGCCGTCGCGACGACGGCACCTCGGCATCGCTGAAGGTCATCCTCGAGACCGGCGAGCTGAACACCTACGACAACATCCGGCGCGCGTCCTGGCTCGGGATCCTCGCCGGCGGCGACTTCATCAAGACCTCCACCGGAAAGGTCGCTCCGGCCGCGACCCTGCCGGTCACGCTGCTCATGCTCGAGGCCGTGCGCGACTGGCATCGCCTCACCGGCGAGCGCATCGGCGTGAAGCCGGCAGGCGGGATCCGCTCCTCCAAGGACGCGGTGAAGTACCTCGTGCACGTCGCGGAGACCGTGGGGGAGGAGTGGCTGCAGCCGCACCTGTTCCGTTTCGGCGCCTCGAGCCTGCTCAACGACGTGCTGCTGCAGCGTCAGAAGCTCACCACCGGCCACTACTCCGGCCCCGACTACGTCACGATCGACTGAGAGGCCCGCCATGGGATTCCTGGAATACGCGCCCGCGCCCGAGTCGCGGAGCATCGTCGCCCTGAAGGACGAGTACGGGCTGTTCATCGACGGCGAGTTCGTCGAGGGTCGCGGGGCCTCCTTCGCGACGATCTCACCCGCCGACGAGTCGCGGATCGCGACCGTCGCGCACGCCTCGGATGAGGACGTCGACCTCGCCGTGGCCGCCGCCCGCCGTGCCTACACCAAGGTGTGGTCGAAGCTGAGCGGCCGCGATCGCGGCAAGTACCTGTTCCGGATCGCCCGCCTCGTACAGGAGCGCGCCCGGGAGCTCGCCGTGGCGGAGAGCCTGGACAACGGAAAGCCGATCAAGGAGAGCCGCGACGTCGACGTGCCGCTCGTCGCCTCGTGGTTCTTCTACTACGCCGGCTGGGCCGACAAGCTCGAGTACGCGGGCGCCGGCCCGAACCCGAAGGCGCACGGCGTCGCGGGGCAGGTCATCCCGTGGAACTTCCCCCTGCTGATGCTCGCCTGGAAGGTCGCCCCGGCCCTCGCCGCCGGCAACACGGTGGTGCTGAAGCCCGCCGAGACCACGCCGCTCACGGCGCTGATCTTCGCGGAGATCCTGCAGCAGGCCGACCTGCCCGCCGGCGTCGTCAACATCGTCACCGGCGCGGGCGCGACGGGTGCCGCCGTGGTGCGCCATCCCGATGTCGACAAGGTGGCGTTCACGGGATCCACCGGCGTCGGCCGCGAGATCGCGCGTTCCGTCGCCGGCACGGGCAAGGCGCTCACCCTCGAGCTCGGTGGCAAGGCCGCGAACATCGTGTTCGACGACGCGCCGATCGACCAGGCCATCGAGGGCATCGTCAACGGCATCTTCTTCAACCAGGGCCACGTGTGCTGCGCGGGCAGCCGGCTGCTCGTACAGGAGTCGATCCACGACGAGGTCATCGACCGGCTGAAGTCGCGCCTGTCCACGCTGCGCCTCGGCGACCCGCTGGACAAGAACACCGACATCGGCGCGATCAACTCCGCCGAACAGCTGGCCCGCATCCGGGAGCTCAGCCAGGTCGGCGAGGACGAGGGCGCCGAGCGCTGGACCGCCGACTGCGTCATCCCGGAGAAGGGCTTCTGGTTCGCTCCGACGATCTTCACCGGGGTCGAGGCCTCGCATCGGATCGCCCGCGAGGAGGTGTTCGGGCCGGTTCTCTCCGTGCTCACGTTCCGCACTCCCGCGGAGGCCATCGCGAAGGCGAACAACACGCCCTACGGACTCTCCGCAGGAGTGTGGAGCGACAAGGGGTCTCGGATCCTCGCCGTCGCGGACCGCCTGCGTGCGGGCGTCGTGTGGGCCAACACGTTCAACCGATTCGACCCGTCCAGCCCGTTCGGCGGCTACAAGGAGTCCGGCTACGGCCGCGAGGGCGGCAAGCAGGGCCTCGCCGCGTACCTGAAGGGATCCGCAGCATGAGCGCGCGACTGACCGTCCCGAAGACCTACAAGCTCGCGATCGGAGGAGCCTTCCCGCGCAGCGAGTCCGGGCGCACCTACGAGGTCACCACGCCCAAGGGCGCCTTCCTCGCCAACGCGGCCAAGGCGTCCCGCAAGGACGCCCGTGACGCGGTCAAGGCCGCGCGCGCGGCGCAGGCCGGCTGGGCGAAGGCCACCGCCTACAACCGCGGACAGGTGCTCTACCGCGTCGCCGAGGTGCTCGAGGGCCGCAAGGCGCAGTTCGTCGACGAGATCGTCGCGCAGCAGGGCGTGTCCGCCGCCGCCGCGGGCGCTCAGGTCGACGAGGCCATCGACCTGTGGGTCTGGTACGCGGGCTGGTGCGACAAGTACGCCCAGGTCGCGGGCAACCTGAACCCGGTCGCCGGCGCCTACTTCAACATCTCCGCGCCCGAGCCGACCGGCGTCGTCGCGATCGTCGCGCCGCAGGACTCCGCGCTGCTCGGGCTGGTCTCGGTGGTGGCGCCCGCACTGGTCGCGGGCAACGCCGTGGTCGCGATCGCGAGCGAGCAGTATCCGCTGTCCGCGATCAGCCTCGCCGAGGTGCTCGCGACCAGCGACGTGCCGGGCGGCGTGGTGAACATCCTGACCGGATCCCCGGCCGAGATGGCGCCATGGCTGGCCGCGCACGCCGACGTGAACGCGCTGGACCTGGCGGGCGCGGGCTCGCTCGAGTGGGTCGACCTGCAGATCTCCGCCGCCGACACCCTGAAGCGGGTGCTGGCGCCGGGCGAGGTCGTGGCATCGCCGCAGCGGATCGCCGCGTTCACCGAGGTGAAGACCGTGTGGCACCCGAAGAGCATGGTCTGATCGATCCCGGCCGCTGCGCCTTTGTTTCGAACGACCCGCCCTGCTGCGCGCAGGGCGGGTCGTTCGTCATGAAAGCCGGATCCGAGGCCCGTTCGCCCAGCGCGGAGCGGCGCGACCGCCAGGTTCCGTGGCGATGCGACCCGTTGTCGGATGTTGCGGTTAGGCTCGAACAGCGGCATCAGCGCCCCGCGATCGCATCGCTTCCCGCGACCGCGGTTCACGTCTCGAAGGAGGACGCGCATGGCTCGTATCGGTGAGAGCGCCGACCTGTTCAAGTGCTCGTTCTGCGGCAAGAGCCAGAAGCAGGTCCAGCAGCTCATCGCCGGCCCCGGCGTGTACATCTGCGACGAGTGCGTCGAGCTCTGCAACGAGATCATCGAAGAGCGCATGGCCGAGTCCGCGAACGGCGAGGTCGCCGAATTCGACCTGCCCAAGCCGCGCGAGATCTTCTCCTTCCTCGAGGAGTACGTCGTCGGCCAGGAGCCGGCGAAGAAGGCCCTCGCGGTGGCGGTCTACAACCACTACAAGCGCGTCCGCGCCCGCGGCACCCTGCTCCCCGCCGAGCAGAAGGCCGACGAGATCGAGATCGCCAAGAGCAACATCCTGATGATCGGCCCGACGGGCTGCGGCAAGACCTACCTCGCGCAGACCCTGGCGAAGCGGCTGAACGTGCCGTTCGCCGTGGCCGACGCCACCGCGCTCACCGAGGCCGGCTACGTGGGCGAGGACGTGGAGAACATCCTCCTCAAGCTCATCCAGGCGGCCGATTACGACGTCAAGCGGGCCGAGACCGGCATCATCTACATCGACGAGATCGACAAGATCGCACGCAAGGCGGAGAACCCGTCGATCACCCGCGACGTCTCCGGCGAGGGCGTGCAGCAGGCGCTGCTGAAGATCCTCGAGGGCACTGTCGCGTCGGTTCCCCCGCAGGGCGGGCGCAAGCATCCGCACCAGGAGTTCCTGCAGATCGACACCACGAACGTGCTGTTCATCGTGGCCGGTGCGTTCGCCGGCCTCGAGGACATCGTCTCGTCCCGCGTCGGCAAGCACGGCGTCGGCTTCGGTGCACCGCTGCACGACAAGGGCAAGGACCTCGACCTGTTCAGCGAGGTGCTCCCCGAGGATCTGCACAAGTTCGGCCTCATCCCCGAGTTCATCGGCCGTCTCCCCGTGGTCGCCTCGGTCTCGCCGCTGGACCAGGCCGCGCTCATCGACATCCTCACCGGCCCGCGCAACGCACTGGTCAAGCAGTATCAGCGGATGTTCCAGCTGGACGGCGTCGAGCTCGAGTTCGAGGAGGACGCGCTGCAGTCGATCGCCGACCTCGCGGTGCTGCGCAAGACGGGCGCGCGCGGTCTCCGCGCGATCTTGGAAGACGTGCTGGGCCCGATCATGTTCGAGATCCCGTCCGCGGAGGACGTGCAGAAGGTCGTCGTCACCCGCGCCGCCGTGGAGGAGGGCGCGCCGCCCACGCTCGTGCTCGCCCGCAAGCGCAAGAGCGCCTGACGCGAGGCGGCCGACGGGGTGCCGGCGGCCGCTCGATCAGCGCAGGACGGGGAGGATCAGGTCCGTGCGCAGATGCTCCGCCGCTGTGGTGCGCGGATCCGAGACGTAGACCTCGATCCAGATGCCGGCGGGCTGATGCCCCTGGACGGCGCATTCCGCGTGGAGCCGGCCCCACGCGGCGCCGAGGCCGTCGTACGGGCCGATGACGGTGCTCGCGAGCGCGGGACCGCTCGGCAGCTCCGACGCCTCGATCCGCACGCCGTCGATCGACAGCGGGTCGAGCGAGGTGCTGACCACGGGGAATCCGACCTCGAGGTCGAACACGTCCATCGGATCGCCGTGGTAGATCGCGAGTGCGGGGCCCGTGACCGCGATCGCGCCGTCCTCGACGGCCTGTCCGAGGGCGGCGTAGGCGGGGTCGAACACTTCGCCGAGACGGTCCAGCCGCAACCGGTCGTATCGCACGACGGCGAGCGGCGCGGGGGAGAGGTCAAGGGGAGTGGCGAGGCCGAGCGGTTCCTCCGGGAGCACGGACATGATTCCTCCTCGGGGCGGCGGCGCGGCATCGTCGCGACCATGCCCAGCCTATTCAGGAGACCGTGATCCCGACAGGGGTGCGGTGCCCGCGCACGCCGGGGACGCCGCGTGCGATTCGTCCCGCGGATCGCGCCGGGCCGTCGCCTCCCCCCGGTCCGGTCTTCAGCGATCCAGGCCGCGACGCTTCAGCAGCGGGGCGATCTCGGCGTCCCGGCCGCGGAAGTCGCGGTAGGCCTCGAGCGGATCCCTTGCGCCGCCCACGGCCAGCAGCCGGCGGCGGAACCGCTCGCCGTTCTCCCGGGTGAGCCCGCCGTTCTCGCGGAACCACTCGACGGTGTCCGCGTCGAGAACCTCGCTCCAGATGTACGAGTAGTACCCCGCGCTGTATCCGCCAGAGAAGACGTGGGCGAAGTAGGGGGACGAGTAGCGCGTGGGCACGGCGGGGTGATCCAGGCCGATGTCGGCGAGGGCCGCCGCCTCGAAGGCGGCGACGTCGTCGACGCTCTCTCCGGCGCGCAGCGAGTGCAGTGCCTGATCGAGCCAGGCCGCAGCGAGGTACTCGCTGGTCGCGTGCCCCTGGTCGAAGGACTCGGTCGCGCGCAGCCGGTCGACCAGATCGGCGGGCAGCGGCTCGCCGGTCTCGTGATGGCGGGCGTAGGAGTCCAGGACATCCGGCCACAGGATCCACATCTCGTTGACCTGGCTGGGGAACTCGACGAAATCGCGGAACACGTTCGTGCCGGAGAAGTGCGGGTACGTCACGTGGGAGAAGAGGCCGTGCAGCGCGTGCCCGAACTCGTGGAACAGTGTGGTGACCTCGTCGAGCGTGAGCAGGGTGGGCTCGCCCGCGCCGGGCTTGGCCACGTTGAGGTTGTTCGCGACGACCGGACGGGTCCCGCGCAGCGCCGACTGGCTCACGATCGGGTTCATCCAGGCACCGCCGCGCTTGCTGTCGCGCGTGTAGAGGTCGAGCACGTACAGGCCGAGCGGGGACCCGTCCTCTTCGAACACTTCGAAGACGCGCGCGTCCGCGTGATACGCCACGAGGTCGGTGCGCTCCGAGAAGCTCAGACCGTACAGCCGTCCCGCCGCGGCGAAGACCCCGTCGTGCAGCACCCGCTCGGCCTCGAACCACGGGCGCAGCGCCGCGGCGTCGATGTCGTAGCGGGCCGTGCGCAGCGGCTCGGTGTAGAACGCCCAGTCGTGCGCCTCGAGCGCGAACGCCTGCGCGGCGGACGCCTCGATGAGCTCCTGGCGGTCTGCGCGCTCTGCGGCGGCGTTCCTGGACGCGGGGCCGGCGAGGTCCCGGAGCATGCGCTCGACCGCCTCGGGGGATCCCGCCGTCTCGTCGGCGGTCACCGCGGCGGCGTGCGTGGGGTAGCCGAGGAGGGCGGCGCGCTGGGCGCGGAGTGCGGCGATCTCCGCGAGGACGCCGCGGTTGTCGTGCGCGTTCCCCCGCGAGCCGCGTGACAGGGACGCGACCATGATCCGGCGACGGCTCTCCCGGTCCGTCAGCGAGGCCAGCGCCGGATGCCCGGTGAAGAGGGGGAGGGTCAGGACGAGCTTCCCCTCCAGGCCCCGATCGGCCGCGGCGCGCGCGGCGGCGGACAGTTCGCCCTGGCTCAGGCCGTGGAGTTCGGCGGGATCGTCGAAGACGACGGCGAGGTCGTTCGTGTCGGCGAGCAGGTTCCGCTCGAACGTCGTGCTGAGGGTCGACAGGCGCTGGTTGAGCGCGGTGAGCCGGGCCTTGGCCTCGTCGTCCAGCGCCGCCCCGGCCAGTGTCATCTCGCGCTGCCAGCGCTGCACGAGGCGACGCTGCTCGTCGTCGAGGGGCGTTTCGTCGAGCTGCTCGGCCAGGACGCTCACCCGCTCGTACAGCGCGGAGTCGAGCAGGATCGCATCCCGGTGGGCCGCCATGAGCGGGGCGAGCTCCTCGTCGATCGCCTGGATCGCCTCCGTCGCGTCCGCCGAGCTGACCGTGTAGAACGCGTGCGCTGCACGGTCGAGCAGGGCGCCGCTGCGCTCCAGCGCTTCCATCGTGTTCTCGAAGGTCGGCATCGAGCGTGTGGCCGTGATCTGCCGGATCTCGGACAGCTGCTCCTCGAAGCCGAGCCGGAAGGCGGGGAGGTAGTGCTCCGGGCGGATCGCCGCGAAGTCGGGCAGGTGGTACGGGAGGGCGGAGGGCTGCAGCAGCGGGTTCGTCTCGACCGTCATCCCCCGAGCCTAGAGGCAGGCGTGGTGCGCGGGGGCGGCCGCGGGGCTGCGGCTTGACAGCGGCGAGCCGATCCTCTATCAATAATGAAAGCACTTGCATAACTCTTACAAAAGAGCTTCCGAAAGGCCGAGGATGTCCGTGAGCGAACAGCGCCCCGTCGCGCAATGCCTGGCCGCGTTGCGGGAGAGGGACGACGCGACGATCTCCGATCTCGCCGAGACCACAGGTCTGTCCCGCCCCACGGTCACCGCGGCCCTCGCCGAGCTCCGTGCCGCCGGCCTGGTGGCCGAGCACGAGGCGCGCGCCGCGGCGGGACGTCCCGCGCGCACGTATTCGCTGCTGACGGGTCCGCAGGTCGTGGTCGGCATCGACCTCACCCGCAGCGCGGTACGCGTGGTGCTCGCCGACCGCTCGGGAAGGGTGCTCGGAACGCAGCGCGCGGCGATCGCTCCGCCGACTTCGGCGCGCCCGGGTCTCGAGCCGGTCCGCGACCTCGTGGTGCAGACGCTCGAGGCCGCCGGCCGGCAGCTCTCCGACATCGCCGCGGTCGGAGTCGCTGCGGCCGGCCTGCTGGACGAGGCCGGGATCGTGATCTCCTCGCCTCAGGTCTCCCAGTGGCATGGCCTGTGCCTGGCGGACGTCTTCGCGGAGGTGTTCGGCGCCCCGACCGTCGTCGACAACGACCTGTCTCTCGCCGCCGAGGCCGAGTCCCGCTCCGGCGCGCTGCAAGACGCCGACACCGGCGTCTACGCGCTCACCTGGCACCACGTGTCCGCGCGCGTCACCACCGCCGGCCACGTCGTGCGCGGGCGGCGAGGACGCGCCGGCGAAGTCGGACTGCTGCGCGCGTTCAGCGATGTCGAGGTCCCCGCCGGTGCGCTGCTGGATGCCGTGCCTCTCGTGGGCACCGAGCTCCGCCGGCTCCGGGACGACCCGGCCGACAGCCGGGGACTCGCCGCGCTGCGCGCGCTCAGCGCCGCGATGTCCCCGGCCGTGGCAGCCCTGATCCTCACCATCGACCCCGACGTGATCGTGCTCGGGGGAGAGCTCGGCGAGTTCGCCGACCTCGTGGCGGCGCCGCTCGAGGAGAACATCCGAACGGCGGTGACCGGCATCGACACCGGCGGACGCCTGATCCGCGGTGCCGAACTGGGCGCGGATGCGGCGGCGCTCGGCGCACTCGGCCTCGCGTTCGAGCGGCACGCGGCGCGCATCTACGGCTTCGAGGGCGTGCCTGCGCCCCTCATCGCGATCGACCCCGAGAGGACGGACATGACCGAGGAGAACGTGGCGGAGGCGGCGAGCGGATTCCGTGCGGCGGTGATCGGCGTGGGCGCGCGCGCGGGTGTCGCGCTGCACGTCGCCGCCGCCGGAGGCCGCGTGGTCGCCGCGGTGGATCCCGCGCCGCAGACCCATGCGCGCGCCGCCCGCCTGTTCGGAGACATCCCGGTGTTCGCCTCGGTCGCCGAGCTGCTCGCCTCGGGCCTCGAGATCGACGGCGCCTTCGTCACCTCACCCGACTTCACCCACGCGGACGTGTCCGTCGAGCTTCTCGAAGGCGGGATCCCGGTGTACGTGGAGAAGCCGCTCGCCATCTCGATCGAGGACGCCGACCGGATCCTGGAGACCGCGCACCGCACGGGCTCGAAGCTCTACGTCGGGCACAACATGCGGCATATGCAGGTCGTCCGGATGATGAAGGACATCGTCGACCGCGGCGAGATCGGCGAGGTCAAGGCGATCTGGTGCCGGCACTTCGTGGGACACGGCGGCGACTACTACTTCAAGGACTGGCACGCCGAGCAGGACAAGGCGATGAGCCTGCTGCTGCAGAAGGGCGCGCACGACATCGACGTGATGCACTGGCTCGCCGGCACCTCGTCGCGCACGGTGGTCGGCGTCGGCGACCTCGCGGTCTACGGCCAGGTCGAATCGCGCCGGGACAACTCCGACCGGCGCATGGGCGACTGGTTCTCGATGGGCAACTGGCCGCCGCTGGCGCAGCAGGACCTCAACCCGGTCATCGACGTCGAGGACATCTCGATGATCATGATGCGCACCGACTCGGGCGTGCTGATGAGTTACCAGCAATGCCACTTCACGCCCGACTACTGGCGCAACTACACGGTCATCGGCACCGAAGGCAGGATCGAGAACTTCGACGACGACGCGGGCGGCGAGATCCGGCTGTGGAACGCGCGCAGCGACTACCTCGAGAAGGGGCACGTGCGCTACCCGATCGAGGACGGCGGCGACGGCGGTCATGGCGGCGCGGATCCGCTCACCGTCGGCGAGTTCGTGGAGTTCGTGCGCAACGGCACCCCGACGGACACGAACCCCCTCGCCGCGCGCGACGCGGTGGCGGCGGGTGTCGCGGGCGCGCTGTCGATCCGCTCGGGCTCGCAGCCGCAGGAGATCCCCGTCCTCTCCGAGGAGCTGCGGGAGTACTTCGCCGCGCATCAGCCCGCGAGGCGCTGATGCTCCGCTACAGTCTGCGGCGGATCCTGATGATGATCCCCACGCTGATCGGCTCCACGTTCCTGGTGTACTTCCTGGTGTTCCTGGTGCCCGGCGACCCGGTGCTGGCGCTGGCCGGGGAGAAGCGGCTCTCGCCGTCGACGATCGCGGCGATCCGCGCCCAGTACAACCTGGACGACCCGTTCCTCGTGCAGTACGGCAAGTACCTGTTGAACGTGCTGCGCGGCGACTTCGGGCACGACTTCAACGGGAACGCGGTCTCGACGCTCATCGCGACGGCCCTGCCCTACACCCTCGTGCTCGCCCTGTCCGCCTTCGTGCTGAAGATCGTCATCGGCGTGTGCCTGGGCGTCTGGGCTGGGCTGCGCCAGGGACGGCTGCCTGACCGGTTCAACCTGTTCTTCACGATCTTCTTCCTGGCCGTGCCTGGCTTCATCATCGCCTACTTCGCGCAGTACGTGTTCGGGATCAAGCTGCACTGGCTGCCGATCTCCGGAGTCCGGCTGGGCTTCCCGATCGCCTTCATCCTGCCCGCCGTCGTGCTGGCGCTGGAGACCGCGTCGCCGCTGGCGCGTCTGACACGCACGAGCCTGGTCGACGTGCTCCGTTCGGACTTCATCGTGACCGCCACCGCGAAGGGACTCGCGCCCGGGCGGATCATGTGGGTGCACGCGCTGCGCAACGCCTTCATGCCGGTGGTCACCTATCTCGGTCTGAGCCTTGCGAGCCTGCTCGGCGGATCGGTCCTGATCGAGACCATCTTCAACCTGCCCGGACTCGGCGGCACGCTCTCGCGGGCGATCGAGACGCAGAACGGCCCCGTCGTGGTGGGCGTCTCCGTGTTCCTGCTGCTGTTCTACCTGGTCTGCGCGCTCGCCGTGGACCTGCTCTATCCGATCATCGATCCGAGGGTGCGTCATGTCTGAGTCGACCATGGCGCTGCTCACCGCACGAGCTCGCCGTGCCCGCCCGCGCAGCGGCCTCAGGACGCTGCTGCGGCGTCCGTTCTTCCTCGTCGCGGCCGCGATCATCCTCGTCGTCGCGCTGATGGCGCTGTTCCCCGCGCTGTTCACGCCCCTGGATCCGCGCGCGTGCGATCTCACCATGTCGCGGATCGGCCCCCGGCCCGGGCACCTCATGGGATACGACATCCAGGGCTGCGACTACTGGAGCAACGTCGTCTACGGGGCGCGCACGTCGCTGCAGGTCGGCGTCCTGACCGCGCTGTTCAGCTTCACGATCGCCCTCGTGGCGGGATCGCTCGCGGGCTACTTCGGCGGGGTCGTGGACTCGGTGGTGTCGTGGCTGTCCAACGTCATCCTGGGCATCCCGGTCGGCATCGCGAGCCTCGTCATCCTGTACCAGTTCCGTTCGCGCACCGTCTGGACGATCGTGTTCGTGCTGGTGCTGTTCAGCTGGGCCGGGACCATGCGCTACATGCGCGGCTCGGTGATGCAGGTCAAGAGCCTGGAGTACATCCAGGCGGCACGGGGTCTCGGCGTCGGTCCGTGGCGGATCCTGCGACGGCACGTGATCCCGAACGCGGTCACCCCGCTGATCGTGATGAGCACGCTCTCGATCGGCGCCGGCATGACGGCCGAGGCCGGGTTCTCGATCCTCGGCGTCGGCCTGAAACTGCCCGCGTTCTCCTGGGGCCTGCAGATCGCGACCGCCAGCCAGGACGGCAACTGGCAGATCGCGCCGCTGCTCATGCTCTTCCCCGCGACGATGCTGGGCCTGACCACGCTCGCCTTCGTCATCCTCGGCGAGAACCTGCGTGACGCCCTCGACCCGAAGGGCCGCCGATGACCGCGCTGCTCGAGGTGCAGAACCTCTCCCTGGAGTTCCGCGGCGCGCGCGGAGCAGCGCCGATCCCGGCGCTGCAGGACGTCAGCTTCACGCTCGACCGGGGCGAGACGCTCGCCGTGCTCGGAGAGTCCGGATCGGGCAAGAGCATCACGGCGAAGGCGGTGATGGGGATCCTGCCGAAGCCCGCCGCCCAGGTGACCGCGGGACGGATCCTGTTCGACGGCGAGGATCTGCTGACGCTGTCCCCTGCGCGGATGCGCTCCGTGCAGGGCGCGCGCATCGCCATGGTCTTCCAGGACGCGCTGAGCGCGTTGAACCCGGTGCAGACCGTGGCGACCCAGATCGCCGAGCTGTACCGCGTGCACCGCGGCCACAGCCGCCGCGACGCGAAAGAGCGCGCGATCGAGATGATGCGCCTCGTGCGGATCCCCGACGCCGCCCGACGGGCGGACGACTATCCGTTCCAGTTCTCCGGGGGCATGCGTCAGCGGATCATGATCGCGATGGCGCTCGCACTGGATCCGGACGTGCTGATCGCGGACGAGCCCACCACGGCGCTCGACGCCACCGTGCAGGCGCAGATCCTGGAGCTGCTCGTCGAGGTGACCGCGGCCCGCGGGATGGCGCTCATGCTCATCACCCACGACCTCGGGGTGGCCGGCCAGCTCGCCGATCGCGCTCTCGTCATGTACGCCGGACGGGTCGCCGAGTCGGGCCCGATCGACGCGCTCTTCGACGGTCCTGCGCACCCCTACACGCGCGGGCTGCTCGGGTCCATCCCGGGCGCCGCGCATCGCGGCAAAGACCTGCCCACGATCCCCGGTCTGCCGCCGGACATCGCGCGGCGGCCTGCCGGCTGCAGCTTCAACCCGCGCTGCTCCTACGCGGACGCGGTGTGCGCCACGACGGTGCCCGCGCTGCTGTCGTTCGTCCCGGAACGCGCGGTCGCGTGCCATCACCACGAGGAGGTGCTCGCCGATGTCCCTGTTGGAGCTTGAGGGCGTGCGCCGGCACTACCGGCAGAAGCACACGATGTTCGCCAAGGCCGGTCATTCCCCTGTGCGGGCGGTCGACGGCGTCGACTTCCACGTCGATGAGAGCGAGACCGTGGGGCTCGTCGGCGAATCGGGGTGCGGCAAGTCCACGCTGGCCCGGATCATCTGCGGGCTCGAGGCTCCCAGCGAAGGAGCCGTGCGCTGGGACGGGGCTGAGGTCGCCGCGATGCGCCCCGCCGACCGGGCGAGAGTGCTGCATCGGGAGGTGCAGATGGTCTTCCAGGACCCGCATGCCTCGCTCGATCCGCGCCGCTCGATCGGCCAGTCCGTCGCCGAGGGGATCGAGACCCATCGCCTTCTGCCCGGGAACCGGATCGCTGGGAGGGTGCAGGATCTGCTCGCCCAGGTCGGCCTGAACCCGGATCACGCCGACCGCTACCCGCACGAGTTCTCCGGCGGCCAGCTGCAGCGGGTCGGCATCGCCCGCGCCCTCGCCGTGGAGCCTCGGCTGCTCGTCTGCGACGAGCCGGTCTCCGCGCTGGACATCTCGGTTCGCGCCCAGGTGCTGAACCTGCTGAACCGGCTCAAGCGCGAGCTCGGGCTCTCCATGGTGTTCATCGCGCACGACCTCGACGTCGTCCAGCACATGTCGGACCGGATCGTGACGATGTATCTCGGCAAGGTCGTCGAGGACGGCGACTGCGACGACGTCTACGAGCGCACCGGACATCCGTACACCCGCGCGCTGCTGTCGGCGATCCCGCGCAAGCTCGCGCCGGGGGAGCGGCTGGAGCGGGTCGTGCTGGAGGGGGATCCGCCCTCGCCGATCGACCCGCCCGCCGGCTGTCCCTTCCACACGCGCTGCTACGCGGCGATCGACCGGTGCGCCACCGACGTGCCCGTCCTGAGGCCGATCCCCGGCGAACCCGCCCGGCATCGCGCCTCCTGTCACCTCGCCGACGAGATCAGCCGCTCCCGCGTGGGTCAGGTGCAGACCGTCGCCGACCCCTCCTTCTGACCTCCTCCACCCCTCCGAAAGGAACGAACCATGACTCGAACCACGACACGCATCACGGTCGGCATCGTCGCCGCCGCCGCGTGCGCGACCATGCTGACCGGATGCCTGGGCCAGCCGGCCTCCGGCGGCAGTGGCGGCGCCACCGCGCTGGTCGCCGTGAACAACGGCGAGATCGGCCGCATCACCGGCGCGCAGAATCCCGGGAGCCAGATCGCGATGGCGATCTGCGAGCCGCTCACCGGCATCAAGGAGGACGGCTCGATCTTCATGCGCGGCGCGTCGTCCGTGCAGAGCAGCGACCAGGTCACCTGGACGATCAAGGTCGCAAAGGACCACACGTTCTCGGACGGCACCAAGATCGACGCGAAGACCTACGTCGACACCTTCAACTTCGTCGCGAACGGCGCGAATGCGATGCCGTCCAACTTCGCGTACGAGCAGATCCAGGGCTACGACGAGCTCAATCCGGCCGCGGGCGCGCCCAGCGGCACCGCCCTCACCGGACTGAAGCTGGTCGACGACAGCACCTTCACGCTGACGATGAAGTCGCCGAACAACGATGTGCCGTACCTGCTGTCGATGCTGTCCTTCTGCCCGATGCCGGAGAGCGCCTTCAAGGATCCGGTGGCCTACGACAAGAAGCCGATCGGCAACGGGGTCTACACGCTGAAGTCGCTGGACCCGCAGGTCGAGGCGGTGCTGAAGAAGGACCCGCACTACAAGGGCTGGGTGCCGAAGGGAGCCGCGGATTCGCTCACCTTCCGCGTCTACACCGACACGAACACGGCGTACCAGGACGTCGTCGCCGGCAACGCCGACGTGCTGCGGAGTCTCCCGCCGGGGCTGATCGCGCAGGGACGCAACGCGCTCGGCAAGGACGGTCTGACGCCGATCGACCGGAACACGCTGGAGACGTACATCGCGTGGCCCACCTATCTCGACGGGACCTTCCCGATCGAGGTGCGCCAGGCGTTCTCGATGATCGTCAACCGGGAGAGCATCTCGAAGGATCTCTTCAAAGGCGCGACGCTGCCGGCAGGATCGCTCATGCCGAACTCCGTGTCGGCGTATCGCGAGTCCGCGTGCGGCGAGTACTGCACCTACGACCCGACCGCGGCGAAGGCGCTCCTGGCGAAGGCCGGCTTCAGCGGCACGATCCCGCTGAACTACTCGTCGACCAGCACGACCGACGCGGCCACGGCTCTCGCCATCTCGAACTCCGCCAAGGAGATCGGCCTGAACGTCGAACCCAAGCCGGTTCCGGCCGCGACGCTCTCCGACACCATCAACAAGTACGGTCTGGACGGCCCGAGCATCCAGCTGTGGGGGTCCTCGTTCCCCCGCGCGTCCGAATGGGTCGCCTCGATCTTCGTGGACGCCAACTACCGCCTGAAGTACGACAACCCCGCGGCGGCGGCTGCGGTCAAGGACGCGCTGGCCGCGGGAGATCCGAAGCAGGCCGACAAGCTGTGGCAGAAGGCCGAGGACGGGGTCCTCGCCGACCAGGTGCTGCAGCCGCTGTACCAGCAGGTGATGTACATCGCCCACACGCCGTGCGCCACCCCGCATGCGGCCGGCGGTGACATGCAGATCTACCGCACCGAGGTGACCTGCAGCAAGTGATCCGTCGGGGTGTGACCCGTCGCGGCTGATCCGCGACGATGCCGGGGCGTACCGAGAGGGCGCCCCGGCATCGTCGTCTCCGCGAGCCGCCGGCGCGGTCGACGTCGCCTCAGCCGGTCAGGTCCGCCATCACCCGGGTGAGAGCATCGGCGACGATGCGCACCGATCGGCGGCGGAGGTTCTCCGGGCGGGCGAGCAGGTCGATCATGCGGTTCGTGCTGACGTACTGCAGCGGGCGGCGCACCACCGCGTCGGTCACGACCGAGGTGTAGCGCGGGAGCACGCCGATCACGTCCCCGGTCGCGATGACCGCGGCCGCCACGCCGTAGTCGTTGATGCGGTGCGCGATCTCGGCGGGCCGGTTGGTGACCGCGGAGATCGTCCGCAGCACGTCGTCGGGGGAGTAGCCCGCGCGGCTCGTCACCCAGCGCTCGCCGACCACGTCCGCGGGATACAGCGAGGAGCGCTGCGCGAGCGGGTGCTCCGGGGCGAGCGCCACGTCGAGCGGTTCGGCGGCGAGCGTGAGGACCCTGATGCCGGTCTTCGGCCACGGAGGACTGTGCTCCATGCGGTGCGCGAGCACGAGGTCGTAGCGCGCGGTGAGCGCGGGGAAGTCGCTCTGCGCGACGTCCTCGTCGGTGAAGCGGATCGCGGGCACGTCCGGTCCGGACCCGAGGGCGCGGATCAGCGGACCGAAGAGGGCCTGCGCGGCGCTGAGGAAGCCGCTGACCGTGACGACGCCCCCTTCCGTCGCCTCGAACTCGTCGACCGCCGAGCGGGCTGCGGCCATCGCGTCGAGTGCCGCCGCGCCCGCCTCGGCGAGGGCCTCACCGGCCGGCGTCAGCACGAGGGTGCGTCCCTGTTTGCGCGTGAGCGGCGCGCGCACGCCGCGCTGCAGGGCGGCCAGCTGCTGGGACACCGCCGAGGGCGTCACCCGCAGCGCCTCGGCGACGGCGGTGACGCTGCCCAGCGCGCCGAGTTCGCGCAGGATCTGAAGCTGCTGCAACTGCATATGGCCATTCAAGCATGTAGTGATGCTTAAAGGTCTGTCCAGACGCTCGGCATTGATCTACAGGGTCGGGAGCGGTGGGATCGAAGCATGAAGGCTCTCTACAAGGACGGCCCGCACGCGGGCCTTGCGCTCGTCGACCGGCCGGACCCCGTCGCCGGTCCGGACGAGGTGGTCATCCGCGTGCTGCGCACCGGGATCTGCGGCACCGACCTGCACATCCAGCGCTGGGACGACTGGTCGGCCTCGGCGGTCACCGCCCCGCTGATCCCCGGCCACGAGTTCTATGGCGAGGTCGTCGAGGTCGGCCCGCTCATGCACGACATCGCGGTCGGCGACCGGGTGTCCGGCGAAGGTCACATCGTGTGCGGGATGTGCCGGAACTGCCGCGCGGGACGCCGGCAGATGTGCATTCGCACGATCGGCCTGGGCGTGCAGCGCGACGGCGCGTTCGCCGAGTACCTCACCCTGCCCGCGACCAACGTGTGGGTGCACCATGCGGACGTCGCGCCGGAGCTGGGCGCGATCTTCGACCCGCTCGGCAACGCCGTGCACACGGCGCTGGCGTTCCCGCTCGTGGGTGAGGACGTGCTCGTCACCGGCTGCGGACCGATCGGGCTGATGGCCATCGCGATCGCCCGGCACGTGGGCGCCCGCTTCATCACCGCGACCGATGTGTCGGCTCCCCGGCTCGAGCTCGCGCGGCAGATGGGCGCCGATGCGGTCGTCGACGTGTCGCAGCAGGACATCGCCGACGCTCAGCGCGCGCTCGGCATGCGGGAGGGGTTCGACATCGGCTTCGAGATGAGCGGAGCGCCGAGTGCGCTGCCCGCGATGATCGACAACATGAACCACGGCGGGCGGATCGCGATGCTCGGCCTGCCGACCGGGCCGTTCAGCGTGGACTGGGGCAAGATCGTCACGCACATGCTCACCCTCAAGGGCATCTACGGCCGGGAGATGTTCGAGACGTGGAACGCCATGGGGGCGATGCTGCAGACCAGTCCGGTGCTGCGCGATTCGATCACCCGCATCATCGCGGAGGTCATCCCCGCGCGGGACTGGGAGAAGGGCTTCGCGGCCGCCGCGGCCGCGGGCACCGGCAAGATCATCCTCGACTGGACCGAACTGTAGGAGCAGACCATGTACGGAGCATTCCAGCAGCACCTGGCCGGCGAGCTCGCCGGGATCGAGCAGGCGGGCCTCACCAAGCACGAGCGCGGGATCCGGGGTCCGCAGAGCGCCGAGATCGTCGCCGACGGCGCGGAGGTGCTCAACTTCTGCGCGAACAACTACCTCGGCCTCGCGGACGATGCGCGCCTCGTCGCGGCCGCGAAGGGCGCGCTCGACGAGTGGGGCTACGGGCTCGCCAGCGTGCGGTTCATCTGCGGCACGCAGGAGCAGCACCTCGAGCTCGAGCGGCGCCTGGCGGCGTTCCTCGGCACGGACGACGCGATCCTGTTCTCGTCGTGCTTCGACGCCAACGGCGGCGTCTTCGAGACGCTGTTCTCAGCCGAGGACGCGATCATCTCGGACGAGCTGAACCACGCCTCGATCATCGACGGGATCCGGCTCTCCAAGGCGCGCCGGCTGCGCTACCGCAACCGCGACATGGACGATCTCGAGGAGCAGCTGAGGGCCGCAGCCGACGCCCGCTTCCGCGTGATCGTGACGGACGGCGTGTTCTCGATGGACGGCTACATCGCCCCGCTCGCGGACATCTGCGATCTCGCCGAGCGCCACGACGCGCTCGTCTTCGTCGACGACTCGCACGCGGTCGGCTTCATCGGCGAGCACGGCAGGGGCACGCCCGAGCTGTGCGGCGTCGAGGGTCGCGTGGACATCTACACCGGCACGTTCGGCAAGGCGCTCGGCGGCGCGTCCGGCGGCTACGTCGCCGCGCACCAGGACATCGTCGATCTGCTGCGGCAGCGCGCTCGTCCGTACCTGTTCTCCAACACGCTCGCCCCGTCGATCGTCGCCGGCACGCTCGAGGCGCTGGATCTCGTCGAGGGATCCGGATCCCTGCGCGCCCGGCTGCAGGAGAATGCGGCGCTGTTCCGCCGGCGCATGACGGAGGAGGGCTTCGACCTCCTCCCCGGCGAGCACCCCATCGTGCCGGTGATGTTCGGCGACGCCGCGCTCACCGCAGGTATCGCCGCGGAGATGCAGAAGCAGGGCGTCTACGTCACGGCGTTCAGCTTCCCGGTGGTTCCGCGCGGGCTCGCCCGGATCCGGGTGCAGCTCTCCGCAGCGCACACGGCGGAGCAGGTCGAGCGCTGCGTCGCGGCGTTCGTCGCCGCGCGCGCCGCCGCCTGACGCACCTTCGCCGAAGCCTGGCGCCCCGCACCTTCGCCGGCGCCCCCTCGCAGTGCCGGCGCCCCCTCTGAGCGGCGCTGCTGCGAGGGGGCGTGGGTGCGCAGAGGGGGCGCCGGCGGGCTGAGCGCTGAACGAGGAGAGCGCGCGGACGGCACCGAGCCGAACGTGCAAAGAAACACGTGCAAAGAAACACTTGCAAAGAAGATGATGCAAAGATAGCTTTGCGATTATGACCGAGAACGATGAGGGGTACGAGAGCCGCGTTCTCGATGCGGGGGCTCTGAAGGCGCTCGCGCATCCCATGCGGGTGCGGATCCTCGATCTGCTCGCCGAGCGCGGACCGCAGACCGCGAGCTCGCTCGCGGCGCTGATCGGGGAGAGCTCCGGTGCCACCAGCTATCACCTGCGGGCCCTGGCGGCGCGCGATCTGATCCGCGAAGTCGCCGACCGCGGCACCGCACGAGAGCGCTGGTGGGAGCGTCCGCACGGACGGATGTCGTTCTCGGGGCCGAACGACGAGATGACGCCGTCGGGCCGCGCGGCCGCGCAGATCGTGGAGGACGAGTTCTTCCGCAATCGGCACCAGCGCCTGATGGATCACCTGCACCGTCCTCGGTCCGACGTGCCGGAGGAGTGGCGTGAAGCCGCCCATCACATGACGACGATGCTCGACATGACGGCGGCGCAGGTGCAGGAGCTGGCCCGCGAGATCGACGCCGTCGTCGATACGGCGGTGCAGCGCTATCGCGGGCAGACGGGGCCGGACGTGCGCCGCGTCACGATCCGCGCCGACCTCTTCGACCTCCCGGACGCGGCGGCGCGGGGCGGCGGCGGTCGTCACGGTCACGCACAGGACAGCGCCGGAGAGGAGCCGTCATGACCGCCGCGACGCTGCACATCGCGGCACCGACGTTCGCCGAGCGCGCGGGGCTCCGGCTCGCCGCGGCGATCACCGCGCACGTGCGCCGGCGCATACAGCGCCGCGTCGAACGCCGCGCGCTGGCACTCGATCTGCTCCGCGAGCAGCAGTCGCGGAAGGCGGATCCGTGTCTTCTCGAGCAGGCGCTGCAGCTGATCGGATCGCGGTCGCGCTGAGAGCCCGGCCGTCACAGGGCTCGTCGAGCGACGCAGAGCAGAGGGATGCTCCTATGGATGTCAAGGCTGGATCAGGACGTAGTAGATTTCGCGGGCGATG
>NZ_JBQEOZ010000019.1:0-66261 GCF_052045495.1 Microbacterium sp. 22242
CCGGCACCACGCCCGGACACGCCTCCGTCACGCTGCCGGTCCTCGGCAACCTGACCGGCGCACTCCCGGGCCTGCCCGGCGGATCCCTCCCGGGTCTTCCGGGTCTCCCCGGCGGATCGCTGCCGGGTGGCACCCTCCCGGGTGGCACCACCCCCGGCGGCAACGGAGGAACCTCGGGTGGCACCGCGCCCGGGGGCGACTCCGGATCGGGCGCCCTTCCCGGCGGAACCACCATTCCCGCCTCCACCATCAGCCACGTCGCCTCCCAGGTGCAGCACGGCCTGAACGCGGCGAGCATGACGTCCGCGGCCTCCACGCTGCGGAACATCAGGCTGGCGCAGACCGGGTCGTCCTTCGACCCGTTCCTGCTCTTCGCCGGTGTTCTGCTGCTGGCCGGCGGCGCCGCCGTGAAGCTGATCGAACAGCGCTGAATCGCGCACCACGGTGGGGCGGATCTCGCATCCGCCCCACCGTCCGGGTGGGCCGTCTCCTCACGGAGGCGGCCCATCTCTCTGTGTCTCGATCCGGCGCACAGGGATCGCGCGGGGGGCCGTGCCGGCTCTCCGCCGCCTCGGAGGGCTACGGCCTCGTCAGCTCCTCCATCACCTCGGCGATGTGCCGGTAGGGCCGGCCCGTGGCGCGACTCAGGCCGAGCTCGCACGTGCGGTTCGCTGAGACGTAGGCGTCGAAGCCGCCGCGCGGTTCCTCGCCGCCCGCGCTCCGGGGCCGTGCAGCGCTACGACGACCAGCGGCGGCGACCTCGGCCGCCTCGACCGCGGTGGCGCTCGCGGTCAGCTCGGGGTGCAGCATGCCGCGGTCGCCCGCGAAAGCGCAGCAGCCCCAGCCGTCCGGCACGTACACCTCATCGGCCACGGCGGCCGCGAGCTCCCGGAGCGCGGCGTTCGCACCGAGCTGCGTGGTCGAGCAGGTGGGATGCACGGCCACGGACCGGATCCGCTCCCGCACGGCGAGCTTCGGCAGCGCCTCGCGCGCGAGGTAGGTCGTCGCGTCCTCGATCCGCAGCGCCGCGTACTCCGGGTGCGCTGCGGACGCCTTGGCGAGCATGACCTGCAGCCCCTCCGTGCAGGACGCGGCGTCGCAGACCACCGGCAGGGCGNGCCGCCCAGAGCGCGGGGAGGACGCGGTCGGTCATCGTGGCGTGACCGTCGAGCTCGCCCTTCGACTTCCACGGCGTGCCACAGCAGAGCGACCCGGCCCCGTCCGGGATCGCGAACGGGATGCTCGCCCGCTCGAGCAGCGTCCGCACGGCGTCGCGGGATCCGATCCCGTGCCCGTCCGCACCGGCTTCCGGCCCGAACATGGTGCCGATGCAGGCGCCGAACAGCACCGCCTGCGCGTCGGACGGATCCTGCGGCCGCGGGGGCCGCGATCCCCCGCGCGGCAGTCCCTTGTCGTACAGGGGCACGTTCTCGGCGCCGAGCAGCGCGCGGCCGGCCCGGGTCGCTGCGGTCACCAGGGGCGCCGGCAGCGCCTTCGCCACCGTCAGGGCGAGACCGCCGCCGCGCGTGATCGCTCCCCAGCCCTTCGCCGCGCCGTCCCACAGGGCCTCGTCGAGCCGCCCGGCCTCCTGGGCGCGGAGCCGGCGCACGAGGTCGCCGGTGTTGATGTCGACCGGGCACGCGACGCCGCACATCCCGTCCACGGCGCACGTCTGCACCGCGTCGTAGTCGTAGTCCGCCGCGATGGCGGCGACGAGCGCATCGTCGCCGCGCGCGCGGGCGGCGGTCATGTCGCGGCGCAGCACGATGCGCTGCCGCGGCGTGAGCGTGATGTCCTTGCTGGGACAGGTGGGCTCGCAGTATCCGCACTCGACGCAGCGGTCGACCTCCTCCTCGACGGTCGCGACGAGCTTCAGATCCGCCAGGTACGAGACCGGCTCGTCCGACAGCACGACGCCGGGGTTGAGGATCCCGTCCGGGTCGATCAGGCGCTTGAGGTCCCACATCAGGTCGGTCAGCGCGTCACCGTACTGCCGGCGCACGAACGGCGCCATGATCCGGCCGGTGCCGTGCTCGGCCTTGAGCGTGCCGCCCTGCGCGAGCACCAGTTCGACGAGGTCCTCGGTGAACCGCTCGTAGCGGGCCAGCGCGGCCGGGTCGTCGAAGCGCTCGTTGATCAGGAAGTGCACATTGCCGTCTTTGGCGTGCCCGAAGATCACGCAGCCCTCGTAGCGGTGCTTCTCGAACAGCGCGGTGAGGCCCTCGCACACGCCGAGCAGACGATCGACCGGCACCGCGATGTCTTCGAGCAACGCGGTCGTGCCGGACGGCCGGGCTCCGGCGACCGCCGTGTACAGACCCTTGCGGACCGTCCACAGCTCGCCGCGCTCCGCCGGATCCTCGGTCAGATGCGCGGGCGTCGTGAGCGGCAGGGACGCGACATGCGCGAGCGCGGCCGCTTTGCCTTCGGCGAGCGCGTCGGCATCCGGGGCGTGCACCTCGATGAGCAGCGCCGCATGTCCCCGCACGTCGATGTCGGCGATCACGTCCGGCACCGTGCTGAGACCCTGCGCGACCCGCAGCGACGCGGCGTCCATCAGCTCGATCGTGGCGAGGCCGAGCGCGGTGAGCCCGGGCAGCGCCGCCATCGCGTCGGACAGGGTGTCGAACACGAGCAGGCCGGTCGAGATCTCGGGCTGGATCGGTATCGTGCGGAACCGCGCATCGGCGACGAACGCGAGCGTCCCCTCGGATCCGATCACCAGGTGTTCCAGGATCCGCACCGGGTCGTCGAAGTCGAGCAGCGCGTTCAGCCCGTAGCCCATCGTGTTCTTCATCGAGAACTGACGAGCGACCTCCGCGGTCGCGTCCGGATCGTCGAGCAGCCGCCGCCGCAGGGCGCGCAGGCCGTCGGCGATCCGCGGCTCGTCGCGCTGCAGCTGCTCCGCGGCGTCCGGCGCGCCGGTGTCGAGGATCGTGCCACTCGGCAGCACGAGCAGCAGCGACTCGATCGTGCGGTACGAGTTCTCCACGATCCCGCAGGCCATGCCGCTGGAGTTGTCGGCGACCACGCCGCCGATCGTGCAGGCGATCTCGCTCGCCGGATCCGGGCCGAGCTTGCGCCCGAACCGCGCCAGCCGGGTGTTCACCTGGCGCACGGTGGCGCCGGGCTGAGCCGCGACGGAGGTGCCGTCGTCCGAGACGCGGAGGCCGCGGAACGCCGAGCGCGTGTCGACCATGACGTCGCCGGTCACGCCCTGGCCGCTGAGGCTGGTCCCGCCGGAGCGGAAGGTCAGGCTCCGCCCCGCTGCGCGCACGGCGTCGAACACGCGGGCGACCGCGGGCGCATCCTGTGGCACGAGCACCGCGTCGGGCACGAGCAGGTAGTGCGACGCATCGTGCGCCCGCGCGAAGCGGTCGATCGTGCGCGAGGCCACACGCACGTCGGGCCCGAGGATCGTCGCGTCCAGCGGGGCGACCTCGGTGGCGGGCATCGTGAGCTCTCCTCGCGGTGGTTCGAGTGGATCGGGGCGTCTGACCAGTATCGCCCCCGGCCTCCGGGACCGTGCCGCGCCGCGTCAGGCCACAGACCCGGGCTCCGCGATCCGGAACACCCCGTCGACCAGCACTGGCACCGTCGTCGACACGTCTGTCTGCGCGGCCAGCTCGACATCGGCGCCTTGGCCGTCCTCGCGCAGCTCGACGCCGCTCGTCGAGGCGGTGAACAGGTGCCGGATCGCGCGGGACAGGCCCGTGTACGCAGCGCACGCGGCGGCGGCCTCAGGAGAACAGGCGTCGATCCCGAGGGCACCGAGCGCGTCGATCACGGCGCCCGCGGTGAGCAGATCCTCGACGGAGAACCGCACCGTCTCGTCATCGCGCACCTCACCGCCCGCGATCACCGCCACTCGCACGCGATGCCCGAGCGCATGCTGGTGCGCCAGGATCCACCGCGCGACGGCGGATCGGTTGCGCAGCGAGGCGGCGAGCACCGGCACCCCGAATCCGGCGGCCGCCGCGGACAGCCGGGAGCCGTTGAACGACGAGACGACCGCCCGCCGGGCGCCGAACGCGGCGACGCTCTCGGCGGTGATGCTCGACGGCGACAGCGAGACGCCGGGCTCCCCACGGCGGCCCGCGAGCCGCGCGTCACCGAAACCGCCCTCGGCGGCGATGCGCTCGGCCTCGGCGCGGAGCCCCGGGAACGGCATCACCTCGAGCCCCTCGGTCACCGCACGCTCGACGGTCGTGGTGAACGAGATGGCGTCGATCATCACGATCACGCCGGCCCCGGGCGCGATCCCCCGCAGGCCCTCGCCCGCCCAGTCGAAGCGCACCTCGTAGTCCTGCTGCAGCGGCTGGTCCGGGCTCATCGGGGTCCATCGGGTCTTCGTCACCCCGGCATGCTACCCGGGCGGCCCGGATACCCTGGATCCCGCCGTTCGCCACCGCAGACCACCCGAGGAGGGCCATGTTCGACAGCCCGCTCTCCGCGTCGGCATACGAGGTGCTCGGCGTGGCCGCGACCGCGGACGATGAGGAGCTGCGCCGCGCCTACCGCCTGCAGCTGCGCCGGACCCACCCCGACACCGGCGGGGATGCGGCCGTGTTCATCCAGGTGCAGCGCGCGTGGGAGCTCGTGGGCACTCCGCAGCTGCGCCGCGCCTACGACCGCGGGCACGGATTCGGCGGTGCCGACCACGGTCCGAGCGCCTGGCGCGCTCCGACCGGCACCGACACCCGGCCTCGCGCGAAGTCGTACGGGCAGGCGGGCGGCAGCAGCCGCCGCCGCTTCGTCGCGGGCGTGCAGGAGTGGACTGGATCCCAGGTCCCGGATCCTTACGACCCGGCCCTCGTGCGCACTCTCCCCCGTGAGCTGCGACGGGTCCTCGCGCACGCCCTCGCCGAGGAGCACACGGCCTTCACGGTGAGCGACCTCGGCATGGGATTCACCGCCTGGCACGACGTCGCCGTCGGACCCGGGTCCGGCGCGACGCGGGAGCCGGGCTCCCCGGAGACCGACGACACTCTCGACCACATCGTGCTCGGCCCCTCCGGACTGTACGGCGTGACGTCGGCCGACTTCGGCGGAGTCGCACGGTTCCGCGGCGGCGAGATCATCGGCCCGGAGACGGGGGCGAGCGCCCCGGTCACTGCGCTGCTCGGCCGGATCCGTCTGGTGTCCCGCGCCGCCGGAGTGCGCTTCAGCGGGGCGATCCTCGTCCTCCCCGACGACGACCTGGCCCAGCACACGACACCGCTCGGCACCATCCGGGGCAGCGCGGTCGTGGTCGTGCGGCGCAGCGCCCTGCGCCCGCTGCTGCGCGCCGGTCTGCCGGGATCCCGCACGATCGGCGGCACCGAGCTGTTCGATCTGCGCACCCGGATCCAGCAGGCCGTCCGGCTCGCCTGAGCAGCGGACGGATCCCGATCGCACGGCACGGCGGCGCTCGCAAGCACTGTCCCTCGACATCCGGCACGACAGGAACGGGCGCGCGTCTCTTCCGCCCGAACTCCGGCAGTGCCAGAGTTTGGTTGGGGCGGACCGGCCGCCGGAAGGGACTCCGCCATGGTCACCGTTCGCCTCGCGAGGCCGATCGCGCTCGCCGCCGCTCTGCTCGTGCTCGCCGGCTGCACGGCGCAGCCGGTCCCCGGCCCCGCCACGGGTTCCGGCACGCCGTCATCGACGGTGCCGGCGGTCTCGACCTGCGTCGCCGACCCGTCGGCCGTCGTGGCGCGCACCGCCGATCCGCCGACCACGGCCCTCCCCGCCGATCTCGCCGCGACGTTGGACAAGGCCGCCCAGGGCGCCTTCGCGCAGACCTCCGCGAAGGGTGCGGTCGTGGCGGTGCAGTCCCCGAAGGGACTGTTCCTGAAGGCGTACGGTGTGGCGGATCCGGCCACGGGCGCACCCATGACGACGGACATCTATCAGCGCGTCGGATCCATCACGAAGCCGTTCACCGGCACCCTGACGATGCAGCTCGCCGCCGAGGGCAGGCTGAGCCTCGACGACCCGATCTCGAAGTACGTCGACGGTGTGCCCCGCGGCGACGAGGTCACGATCCGGATGCTCGCCGACATGACCAGCTCCGTGACGAGCTACACGAAGGACGACGCCTGGCAGAAAATCTTCTTCGCCGAGCCCGAACGCGTGTGGAAGCCGGAGGAGCTGCTCAAGGCCGGGCTGGGCCTGAAGCCGCAGGACTTCGCGCCCGGCACCGCGTTCGACTACTCCAACACGAACACGATCCTGCTGGGCTTCGTGATCCAGAAGGTGACCGGCAAGAGCTACCAGGACGTGCTGGCGGAGAAGATCCTCACCCCGCTCGGCCTCACGCACACGATCTTCCCGGCGGGATCCGCCGACCTCCCGGATCCGCACGCGCAGGGCTTCACGCTGCAGGGCGGTCACGGCACGCCGGAGAGCCCCGCGAACGCGACGAACTGGAACCCGTCCTGGGGGTGGAGCGCGGGAGAGCTCATCTCGAGCGCGCAGGACCTGCTGCGCTTCGGCCGGGCCGAGGCCACGGGCGCCGGGCTCGTGCCGGCGAAGGATCAGCTCGAGCGGCTCACGTCCTTCCGCGAGTTCAACGGGCCGGGCAACGGCGGGTACGGCATCGGCTGGGGCTGCCAGAACGGCTGGGTCGGCCACACCGGGGAGCTGCCGGGCTACAACACCGCGATGTTCTACAGCACCAAGGACGACACCACGATCGTCACGATGGTCAACAGCGACATCCCGTCCGGCGGCTGCCCCAGCGATGCCAGGACCCTGACCGACAACCCGACGGATCTGCCGTGCAGCTCCCCCGCGACCCGGATCTTCCAGTCCCTCGCGAAGGAGCTCGGCACCCCCTTCGCCCCGCAGAAGAAGTAGCCGGGCGGGTCCTGAACCCTCCAGGCCTAGGAGTATCCGCGCCGGAGCAGCATCCCCGCCGCCCGGTCGAACTCCTCGGGCGTGGGGATCTCGAAGTCGAGGGCGTTGGCGTTGCGCGTGATCACCGCGAACACCGCGCCGACCGCCGCGGCGTCCTCGAGCTGGGACCGGGTCACGCCCGCGTCGAAGGCGGCGCGGGCGTCGACGGCCGAGAGGCTGTCCGGATCCTTCGTCATCGTCTCGAGGAACGCGAGCGCGGCCCGGAGCGGCTCGGCGATGGGAGCGGTGCGGTAGTCGGCGAGCACCGCGTCGGCCACGGCCGGATCCAGCCCGCGCACCGAGATCGCGCGGTGCGCCCCCACGCAGAACGGGCACGTGTTCCACGCCGCCACCATGGCCGCCATCAGCTCGCGCTCCGAGACGCTCCACTCGCTCGGCCCGCGCATGGCCCGCTGCGTCCAGCGGCCGAGCGCCGGGCCGACGAACCCGCGGTCGTAGAACGCGACCCGCGCGGCGTCCGGAAGCCGATAGCCGGCAAAACGCGAGATCGCGCCGATCAGCAGCCGGTGGGCGACGCTGTCGCCGCGCTCCACTTCAGCGAGGCGCATGGCCGCTCTCCTCGATCGCACGCAGCGCCGCGTCCCAGCGGCGGAGTCCGGCCCCGACGCCCGCGGCCATGACGACCTCGAAGGCGCCGCGGTCCGAGCCGGCGGCCCGGCGCACGGCGGCGACCTGCTCGTCCGTGACGCGGTACGAGGCCTCGTCGATGGTGCGGGCGAGCTCCGCATACGGCTCGGGGGACGACGTCCGGTCGCCCGCTCCGATCCGCGCCGCCGCCCGCACCACCTCGGGATCCCCGCCGCTCATCAGACGCTGCCGCAGCGCCTCGGCGAGGCTCCGGTGATCCGCGTCCTCTGCCATGACGGCGAATCTACTCCCCCTCGCGGACGACGGGAATGGAGCGCGGGAGGTCAGGCGGCGGTGGGATACCGTGGCCATATGAGCGGTTACGACGTGAGCGAGATGGGCGGAATCGACACCTGGGGTGCGGCGGAGGGGACCGGGAAGCGGTTCGTCGACGGTGAGTCGGCGCAGTTCCTCGGCCTGTCGGTGAACGCCACGGAGCCCGGGGCGAGCAGCCCGTTCTGGCACCGGCACATCCGGTTCGAGGAACTGTACGTCTTCCTGGACGGCCGCGGCCAGATGGCCCTCGACGACGACGTGGTCGAGGTGCGGCCCGGTACTGTCGTGCGCGTCCAGCCGGAGACGTGGCGCGCCGTGCACAGCGCCGCCGACGCGGACCGCCCGCTGAAGTGGCTGTGCCTGCGCGGCGGCGGCGACGCCCTCGCCTCGATCGGGCGCGACGGAGAGCTGGACAGGGAGCGCCCGTTCCCGTGGAGCGACTGAGCGGCGACCGCCGCCGCCTCGACGGGCACGCCGAGGGCGGCACAGCGCGGGAAGTTAGCATTCAGGGATGACGAGCAGCGACCCGGACAGCATCCCCATCGGCGGCGAGTCGATCCGGCTCGGACAGTTCCTCAAGTTCACCGGCCTGCTCGACTCCGGCGGCAACGCCAAGGAGGCCATCATCGACGGCTACGTGTCGGTGAACGGCGAGGAGGAGCGCCGCCGCGGACGTCAGCTCGTCGAGGGCGACCTCGTGACGTTCGAGGGGCGGACGGTCCGAGTCGGCCGCTGAGACCGCGCGGTCTGCAACGGGTTCGTACCCGCGCGGCCGCCGCTGATAGCGTCCCAGAATGCCCCTTCCCCGGATCCTGCCCGCGGTGCGCCCGTGATCGACCTCGCACCCTGGGCCTGGATCCTGCTCGCCGTCGCCGGCACGGTCGTCGGCCTGTCGAAGACCGCGCTGCCGGGCGCGAACACGATCTCGGTCGCGATCTTCGCCGCGATCCTGCCCGCCCGGTCATCGACCGGTGCGCTGCTGATCCTGCTCATCGTCGGCGACATGTTCGCGCTGCTCACCTATCGCCGGCACGCGCACTGGCCGACGCTGCTGCGCCTCGCCCCTGCCGTGGCCGCCGGGCTCGTGCTGGGCGCGGTGTTCCTGGCGTTCGCGAGCAACACGGTGGTGCGGCCGGTGATCGGCGTGATCCTGCTCGCGATGGTGGGCATCACCCTCTGGCGACGCCGGCGCGCCCCGGAACCCGCGGACGGCGCCACGCACCTCGGCACCACGCTCGGCTACGGCGCTCTCGGCGGCTTCACGACCATGGTCGCGAACGCGGGCGGCCCGGTCATGTCGATGTACTTCCTGGCGATGCGCACGCCGGTCAAGGTCTTCCTCGGCACCGCGGCGTGGTTCTTCGCGATCGTCAATCTCGTGAAGGTCCCGGTGCTGGCCGGACTCGGGCTGATAACGGTCCCGGTGCTGCTGATGGATGCCGTGCTCGTGCCGATGGTGGTCATCGGCGCGCTGTTCGGCCGCTGGCTGATCCCGCGGATCCATCAGGGCCTGTTCGACCGGATCGTGCTGGTCCTGACGATCCTCGGCGCCGCCTACCTGCTGATCCCGTGACCGCCGGCCGCTCCCCCGTGGCATAGAACGGGGCCGTCGCGGTGCGCTATCCCGCCGCCTCCACCGCCGCGAGCGCGTCGAGGGCGCCCCGGGTGGGCGCGATCCGCACGAGGCCCCGGTACAGCCGCAGCAGCGTCGCCCGGTCTGTCACGCCCGTGCGGGCGCGGTCGCAGTGCACCGACTGGATCGCCGCCTCGAGCTGGAACCGGCCAGGCTCGCCGCCCTCGGCGATGCCGCTGACTCGGGCGGCGCGATGCAGCAGCGTCTCGCCCTCGGCGATGAGCGCGCGATCCCAGAGCGCCGGATCCTGCTCGTCCAGGGGCGGCCAGGGTTGTCCCGGCATCGGCGGGATCCGCGCCGGTGCGCGGGACTGCGCGAGGGTGAGCAGCGACGCGAGGCCCCATGCCTCCGGGTCGGAGTCCAGCAAGGTCGCGGTGAGCACGGCCAGCCAGCGCGCCTCGTCGGCGATCGAGGTGCGCACGTCGTCGTGAGGGCCCAGCCAGTCCAGCGCGTAGGCGCCGTAGATCGCCTCCAGCACCGCCTCGGTGCGCGCGGGCATGTCGGCCCTCGTCGGCAGCGTGAACGGGATGCCGGCGTCGCGGATCTTCCGCTTCGCCCGCACCAGGCGCTGCGCCATCGCCCGCGGCTCGACGTCGAACGCCTGCGCCACGTGCGCCGCGTCGAACCCGAGGACCGTCTGCAGCATGAGCGGCGTGCGGATGGCCGGATCGATCGCCGGGTGCGCGCACGCGAACAGCAGCTCGAGCCGCCGGTCCGGGATCGCGTCACCCCGCTCGATCAGTGCCGGGACGTCGATGCCGCCCGCCGGACGTGCATCGCCGACGAGCTCGTGCGCGTCGTCGAGCGGGGCGCTCGTGCGTCGCGCCGCGGATCCCCACACGTCGCGGAGTCTGTTCCTGGCCACGGTGAGCAGCCATCCTTCCGGGTTGTCCGGCACGCCGGCATCCGGCCAGGTGCGCAGGGCGCGTTCGAGGGCGTCGGCGAGGCAGTCCTCGGCGAGCGCCAGATCGCGGTCCCCGCCCGCGAGGAGGGCGATCAGCCGGCCGTACGAGGCGCGGACGGCGCGCTCGGCGGCGGTCCGCGCCTCCTCGGTCGTGCTCACGTCGCCTCCTGACGGTCCGCGGATCCGGCCACGCGGGCCGGGATCTCCGGAGCGGCCTACTGCACCGGTACGGCGCCGTGCCAGGCGCCGTCGACGAACCGCGTGGCGACCGGTCGGACCTCGACGGCGCCCCAGGTCGCGGACGGCGCCTGCGCGGCCCAGGCGATCGCGGCGTCCAGGTCGTCCACCTCGATCACGAAGGATCCGCCGAGCTGCTCCTTGGTGTCGGCGAACGGCCCGTCCTGCACCACCGGCCGTCCGTCCCGCAGTCGCACCGTGGTCGTGGCCGAGGAGGGGTGCAGCACCTCGGCGCTGCGCAGCACGCCGGCGTCGTCCAGGGCCTTGGCGTACGCGTCGAACGCGCGCATGCCCTCCGCGAGAGCCTCGGCTCCGAGGTCCTCCGCGCTCATCTCGGGGTACTGCAGCAGAAGCGTGTAACGCATGATCCGTCCTTTCCTGAGGATATCGACATCAGGATGACGATCGCAGGGGCCGCCGATCGACATCCTGCGCCGCACGACGGATCCTGTCGCGGCGGATCCGACGCGTCCGCCTGGGTACCTATGCCGGTGTCCTCCACGAGGCGGCGGGTGTGAACGGCACGAGCGCAGGCCGCTCCGGCAGGGCGGACGCTGCCATCAGCGCGAACGGTGCGAGCAGCGCTCGGAACCTGGAGCCGTCAGTTGAAGTCGCCGCCGCCCTGGAAGTCGTTCGCCATGTCGGCGAACCTCGAGAAGTGCCCCTGGAACGCGACCTGGATCGTCGCGGTCGGGCCGTTGCGGTGCTTGGCGACGATGAGGTCGGCCTCGCCGGGGCGCACGTCCTTGTCGTAGACGGAGTCGCGGTGCAGCAGGATC
The DNA here is from genome assembly GCF_052045495.1 of Microbacterium sp. 22242. Lineage (NCBI taxonomy): Bacteria > Bacillati > Actinomycetota > Actinomycetes > Micrococcales > Microbacteriaceae > Microbacterium > Microbacterium sp. 22242. The sequence continues at coordinate 11,357 of NZ_JBQEOZ010000019.1, forward strand.
ACCATGTCGGCGTCCTGCTCGATCGAGCCCGACTCGCGGAGATCGCTGATGGCGGGCTTCTTGTCCTGCCGCTGCTCGGGTCCACGGTTCAGCTGCGAGAGCGCGATCACCGGCACCTGCAGCTCCTTCGCGAGCAGCTTGAGCGCGCGGGAGAACTCCGAGACCTCCTGCTGACGCGACTCGACGCGCTTGCCGCTGGTCATCAGCTGCAGGTAGTCGATGATCACCATCTTCAGCCCCACCCGCTGCTTGAGCCGCCGGCACTTCGCCCGGATCTCGACGAGCGTCATGTTCGGGCTGTCGTCGATGTACAGCGGGGCGTCGTTGATGCGCCCGCGGGTCGACGCGACGGTGGTCCAGTCGCGCTGGTCGAGCGTGCCCTTACGCAGGTTCTGCAGCGGCACGGCCCCCTCGGCGCTGAGCAGGCGCATGGCGATCTCGGCCTTGCCCATCTCGAGGGAGAAGAAGATCGACGGCTGGTTGTGACCGATCGACGCGGCGCGCGCGAAGTCGAGCGCGAGCGTGGAGTTGTGCGTCGGGATCATCGACTCACCAGCGAGGTAGAGGTGGTCCTCGTTGTCCACCTGCACGCATCGCACCGGAACGCTCGCGATCGGGCGCACGGCCTTGACGTATCGGCGACCGATGCGCCGGGTCGATGCGGGACGCTCCTCGGCGTGAAGCTTCCGCTTGCGCTCGAGTCGGAACACTTCGTCGGTGGTTGAGAAGTTCAGGATGTAGGCGGTCGACGATGCCTCCGTGCGCCCGCGGACGCGCTTCGTCGTCCTCCCGCACTTGTAACCGAGACTGACGATGAGCTCGTACACGCTGTCGGCGAGGCGCTTGCTGGTCACCGAGAACTGGCAGGATCCGACCCCCCTGACGACCGTGCCGTCGGTGTCCATCAGGCCAGCCAGCAAATCGCGACGCTGCGCTTCGGATGCCCGCAGGTATAGCGACGGAACGTGCTTGTCACCGAGCACCCCGACTTTGCGCAACAGGGCGGCGAAGCTGCCATGATCACGGTTGCAGGCGTCGCAACGCTGCGCCTCCCCCGAGTACGGCTGGCCGCAGTCCGGGCAGGAAAGCCGTTCCGGATGGTTTCCCTTGTTCTTGGGCCCGCACGTTCGACCGCACGTATTCACGTTCGGGTGGCGCGCGACGAACTCCGCTCCGCAGACGTCGCAATTCCGGACCAGAAGGGCCCGCTCCGCGAGCTTCAGCGAGTAAAGCATCCCGCCGCGGGGTTCGACCCGCACGCCCGCCGCCCCGATGAGCAGCGGGATCTCGTCGGTCTCACTGGTGATCCGCGCCGATGCGCTGTGACCGTCACCGAGCCAGGCCCCGAGCGCATACGGTGCGATCGGCAGATCCGCCTCGACAGCGCGCAACGGCGCGGCGTTGGGGATGGAGTGGTTCGCGCGTCGGTCGGCGCCGACCGTGAGCGTCTCAAGGATCTGCACGGTCGTGACGGTCTGCGTGCCGCCACTCGCGGAGCGTCGCGATGCCCGCGTCTCGGTCACCCACTGGTGCTGAGCGTCGGCGATGATCGTCGAGCCGTCGGAGAACTCGACCTCGTAGCACGGCCGATCCACCATCACCTCGGTCACTGCAACGACACTGGTGGGATGCCCGTCAGCGCCGTAGAGGTAGTCCCCGACCTGTACGTCACCCATGGTCGTCCACCCGGTCGGAGTGGGCAGCGGTGTGTCGAGGGCGAGCGCCTTGCCCATCGCAGGCCGGGCGGCCACGACGATCATCTGGCCGCCGTGCAGGCCGTTGGTGAGATCGTCGAGCTCGCGGAACCCGGTCGGGACGCCGGTCATCGAACCGTCGCGGCCGCTCGCGGCCTCCATCTCCTCGACGGCGGCGTCGACGGCGACGGTGAGCGGCACGTAGTCCTCGGCCTGCTCCGTGCCGGTGACCGAGTAGATCTCCGCCTGCGCGGTGTTGACCAGATCGAGCGCCTCGCCCTGGCCGTCGTAGCCCATCTGCACGATGCGGGTGCCCGCGTCGACGAGCTTGCGCAGGATCGCGCGCTCCGACACGATTCCGGCGTAGAAGCCCGCGTTCGCGGCGGTCGGGACGATCGAGGTCAGCGAGTGCAGATAGTCCGCGCCGCCGGCGCGGGACAGGTTGCCGGTCTTGATCAGTTCGTCCGTGACCGCGATGACGTCGGTCGGCTCCCCGTGCGAGTACAGCGACAGGATCGCATCGAAGATCAGTTCGTGCTTGGGGATGTAGAAGTCGGATCCGCGCAGCGATTCGATGACGTCGGCGACGGCGTCCTTCGACAGCAGCATGCCGCCGAGCGTGCTCTGCTCGGCCATGAGGTCGTGCGGAGGGGTTCGCTCAGGGCCGCGCTCTCGTCCGAGCCGCTCTTCTGCGATGTCCGCGATCGACACGCGCACCCCCTTCTGCTCCCCCGATGGCCTGTCGCATCCCCGTCGGATCCGGGCGGGCCGCGGGGTCTTCCCCCGCAGGCACAGCAGACCATGAACCACCGACATCAGGGATGCTCGACCACGCTAGAAGGGCGTCTCCGCAGGTGCAAGACCCCCTGTGGATAACTCTGTGGAGAGACTGCGGGAAAGTCCGGAGTGTCTGTGCAGAACGCCTGGGGATAACTGTGGGGAACACGTGGATCTGGAACGAGTTAATTCCCGTTGATCAGGTATTTCCGGATTCCCCAGCTTGTGGACGGAATTCTGCTTAAAGTGCTTCTTTAAGGTTCGTCGCGGCTTGGTCGGATGTGCACAACTTGGGGACAACACTCATGCACCGACCTGTTTGTCAAGTCGTCCTTTCGGCGGGAGTGGCGCGCGCTCGCACGAGCACCCGCTGCTCCTCGAGGTGCTCCTCCGGGGCGCGGCCGGGCCTTACGGCTGGGAGGATATGACCGTCACGCCGGCGGGCAGCGGCGCGCTCAGCAGCGCCGCGAGCTGCGCCGACTGATCGCGGTCGAGCCCGGCGATCTCCGCCGAGTCGGAGAGCGACTGGCCGCATTCGAGCCTGAGGTCGGGCGCGGTCAGGATCCGCCCGTCGACGAGGATCGCGATCCGCTTCAGCTGCTCGTCGTCCTGGCAGGAGACTTTGTCGGTGAGGGTCTTCAGGGCGGCAGCGCCGTCCTTGGTGAAGTCCAGCTGCACTCCCCACTGACCCTGGGGCTGCACCGCTTCGGCCTTGCGGAGGTGCTTGTTCGTGACCGCGGAGGGCCCGAGGACGAGGGGCTCGCCGTGATCGGTCGACGCGGCGCACGGCGACGCCTCGCGTGTGCACTCGGCAGGCACGGAGGCATCCGTCCCGAGCCGGGTGACCGGACGGATCCCGAGAACACCCGCCGCGTCGAACAGCTCGTGCTTCACGGCGACCCTCTTCCCGTCCCTGCGCGGCGGGTTGTAGTGCACCGTCACCCTGTCGCCCGCCGTGCTGATGCTGCGTTCCGTGATCTGGGCGACGTCCAGACGGCGTCCCAGGTCCTTGGCGACCGCGTCGGCGGTGCCCGCAGGAACCCGCAGGACGACCTCGTCGGAGAGCTCCTGGGGCGGCAACGGGAACGCCGTGCATCCTGTCAGCAACGCGAGCAGGACGACGGCGAGGACGCAGGAACGGACCGAGCGGATCATGACCGGAGCCTAGCCCGCGTCCTCGACCAGACCGGCGGGCGCACGCCGCTGGTTCTGATCCTGCATCGCCGCGCACCACTGCTCGATCCTGCGCTGCGCGAACGTCGTGCTGAGCTCGGTGCGCGCCTCCGGGTGTTCGTGCCAGTACCGCAGCGCGGCGTAGAGGACCCACGCGGGCGTCGCATACTGGTCGACTCCGACGCGCCACGGATCCTGACCCTCGCGGTCGATGAGGACGTCTCTGCCGCCCTCGGTGTCCCGATCCTCGCGCTCGATCGCCGTGACCGAGCGGATGTCCTCCCAGCGCACGGTCTCGATCGCGTCCAGGTAGTACCGGACGATGCCGCTGCGGCCGATCGAGAGGCCGACGGGGATGCGTCCGAACGAGGCGCTGCGGACCGCGACGACCAGCGCGATCGCGCCGCACAGGACGAGTACCGCGGCCCCCAGCCCCAGCGGGATGACGAGGTACAGCCACCATCCCGCACCCGTGGCGACGGCGCGCACCCCGGCGGTCGTGAGCAGCGCCCCGGATCCGAGACCGCCGAAGAGCAGTGCCCAGCCGAGCACCCGGGAACCGAACTCCTCGCGGAAGAAGTGCACCCACGAATCCGGTGGCTCGTGCTTCGCCCGGGTGAGCGCTACGGCGTTCATCAGCACGGGGCCGCGGATCCTGCCCGGGCCGACCCGCGCGACGGCCACGCCGCACATCAGCGCCGCATAGAAGACCGCCCACAGCACCACGCCGAACAGGTCGCCCAGCAGCGCTCCTCGAGCGCCGAACGCCAGCAGAAGGGCCGCCACCAGGGTCATGATCGCGACCCGGCCGACGGGTTTCACCGGCATGCCCCGGTCCTGCCAGTTGCGCGGCAGCGGATACGGGATCGTCTCGACGGCCTCGGTGCTCATGCTCCCCCTCCGCCTCCGCCTCCGCCTCCGCCTCGACAGTAGCGCGCAGGCTCGTGGCGACGCGAGGGACGACTCGCGGGAGCGGGCGTGCGCGAGCGCCGGACCGGACCCGGCGGGATCAGGACACGCGCACCGCGGTGACGACCCAATTGTCCACGGAGTGCCCGTCGATGTGCGGGGCGTCGAGATCGCACGAGAACAGCGACAGGACGCGGTCCGGCACATCCGACTGCCACACCCACTTGTAGGCCGTCGTCGCCTGCGCCACGACATCCTGCTTCGGGACCGAGCGGGCGTCCTGGGCGACCGTGAACCCGGCCGTGGCGTAGCCGCCGCCCTGCAGCGCGTAAGTGAGCACGACGCTGTCGCCCGCCCGCACCCGGCCCAGATCGTAGAAGACGTCCTTCGTGCCGGATCCGGTCACGTTGTGCCCGACGATGACGCCGTGATAGTCGGAGAGGTCGCCCGGGACGGTGTCCCACTGCGGCGGCCCGTACCAGCCGGCCAGCCCCGGGTCCGGGCTGAGCCAGCCGTCGCCGTTGAGCTGGATCCGGTTGACATCAGCGTCGATCAGCGGCGCGCCCTGCTGGAGCACGGTGACGTGCACCGGCGTGCCCGCGATGTCCTGCAGGGGCGCGGGGGTGGGCGTGGCAGGCGCCGCAGGGCTCGGCGACGCGGTCGGCGCGGGTGCAGGGGTCGCGGAGGCGGTCGCGGCGGCCTGCGGCGCCGGCTTCATCGGCACCGCACCGATGCCATGCGCCGCACCCGCGAGCGCGACCGCGCCGGTTCCGGCGAGAACCGCGACGACGAGAAGGGTCATCTCGAGGCGCCTGCGCATCACGACGACCCCTCCTCTCCCCGTCGGGTGCTCAGCTGCGGCGGCCGCGCATCAGCAGACCGGCCCCCGCCAGCGAGGCCGCGGCGAGCGCGCCGAGCCCGCCCGCGGCGATCGGGATCCACGTCGTGTCGCCGTCGGTCTGCACCGTGGCGGGCATCGTGTGCTCGGTGGGCTGCTCGGCCACCGGCGCGGGTGCCGGCGGCGTGACGACAGGCGGTGTCACGACCGGAGGCGTGACGACCGTCGCCGGGCAGGTCACCGCGTCGTGATGCACGGTCTTGTACACGGCAGGCGTCCCTGGCGTTCCCGGCACGGCCGGAGTGACGACGACCTCCTTCGTCGTCCAGTAGAACCAGTCCCCGTTCCCCGGCGTGCCGGCCTGGTAGGCCACGCCCAGCGGCTCGCCGTCCTTGTACTGCTCGGTGTTGGCGGTCCAGTGGTCGGGATCGTTCAGCGGGGTGGAGCCGCCGGGTCCCGCCTGATCCCCGTGCGGATTCCAGCTCCAGCGCTGGTCGGGAACCGTCTGCGTCACGGCGGGCGTGCCCGGCGTCGCCGGCACGGCCGGCGTCACGAGCACCTGCTCGTCGTACGCCGCGGCCGGCGTGCACGTCGTCGAGTCCGCCGCATACGCAGCAGGGACGGCGATCAGGATCCCCGCAGCGGCGAGCGTCAGCGCTCCCGCCGCGGATGCAACATAGCTGAGCGCCCCAGCGCTCCCCTTCGACAGGGTCATGGCCCCACTCCCCAGAATTCGATTGTGATCGGTTCGGATCACGCGAACAGGGTGTGGACGACGGAGTCGTGCCATGACCACGACGACCTTGTCCCCAGGTCGTCGGGTCCGACCACTTCGACAGTTGCTCACGCCCCAGCCCGCGCAACCTCTGCGGCTGACGATACTCGCGGCGCAACATATCGGCAACGCCCCGCGGCACATCCGCAGCCTTCCCCGGCCGGGCGCGCGAAAGGGGCCGCCTCCGAAGGAGACGGCCCCTGACAGGGCGCGCGCCTTGCAGCGCAGCGCCCGCCGGATTACTTCGCGGCGACGACCTGCAGCGTGATCACGGCGGTCACGTCGTCGTGCAGACGAACGGTCGCCTCGTGCTCGCCGACCGACTTGATCGGGGCGGTCACGTGAACCTTGCGCTTGTCGATCGCGCCGACGCCCGCAGCCTCGACGGCGGCGGCGATGTCGGCGGTCTTGACCGAGCCGAACAGACGGCCCTCGGCGCCGGCCTTGACGGCCAGGCGGACCTTGGCGGCCTCGAGCGCGTTCTTCAGCGCCACGGCGTCGTCACGGTCGTGGATCGCGCGCGCCTGACGGGCGGCACGGATCTGGTCGACCTGCCGTTCGCCACCGCGCGTCCACGCGACGGCGAAACCCTGCGGGACGAGGTAGTTGCGGGCGTACCCGTTCTTGACCTCGACCACGTCGCCGGCGCTTCCGAGCCCGGCGACCTCATTCGTGAGAATCAGCTTTGCCATGTCGGTACCCCTTAGCGGCCAGCGCCGGCGTAGGGCAGGAGAGCCATCTCGCGTGCGTTCTTGATCGCCTTGGCGATCAGACGCTGCTCCTGCACGGACACACCGGTGATGCGACGGGCGCGGATCTTGCCGCGCTCCGAGATGAACTTGCGGAGGGTCGCGACGTCCTTGTAGTCGATGACACCCACGCGGATGGACTTCGCGGGAGCGGCGTTCTTCGCGCCCTTCCGCGGCTTGCGGCGGTCGCCGCTCGACTTTCCAGCCATGGTTGTTTCCTTACGAGAAAATGATGATCGGATCCGTCAGGATCCGCAGATCTTGTTGATGCTTCGGATCAGAAAGGCGTGTCGTCGCCGAAGCTGCCGGGAGTGCTCCACGCGTCGGCGCTCGAGGATCCGGACGACCCGGGGGTCGACCAGGGCTCGTCCGAGACCTGCTGCTGCGGGCGTCCGCCGCCCTGACCGCCGGAGAACCCGCCGCCGCCGTTCGAGGCGGCACGGGTGACCTGCGCGGTCGCGTAGCGGAGCGAGGGGCCGATCTCGTCGACCTCCAGCTCGATCGCCGTGCGGTTCTGGCCTTCACGGTCCTGGTAGGAGCGCTGACGCAGGCGTCCGGATGCGATGACCCGCATGCCCTTCGTCAGGGATCCGGCGACGTGCTCCGCGAACTCGCGCCACACGGACGCGCGGAGGAACAGCGCGTCGCCGTCCTTCCACTCGTTCGCCTGGCGGTCGAACGTGCGCGGCGTCGAGGCGATGGTGAAGTTCGCCACCGGCAGCCCGTTCTGCGTGTAGCGCAGTTCGGGGTCGGCGGTGAGGTTGCCCACCACGGTGATGACGGTCTCGCCGGCCATGATCCTTAGACCTTCGCGGCCTTGGGCTTGCGAGCGGCCTTCTCCGCGGCACGCTTCGCCTCGGCGGCGACCATGGCCTGGGCCTCCTCGGCGCGCAGCACCTTGGTGCGGAACACGAGCTCCGACAGGTTCAGCTGACGGTCGAGCTCGTTGGTGGCCGCGCTCGTCGCGGTGAAGTTCACGACGGCGTAGATGCCCTCGGTCTTCTTGTTGATCTCGTAGGCGAAACGGCGCTTGCCCCAGACGTCGACCTTGTCAATCGAGCCACCATCGTTGGTGATGACCTTCAGGAACTTGTCGAGGTTGGGGGCAACCTGGCGCTCGTCCAGCTCGGGGGTCAGAATGACCATGAGCTCGTACTGGTGCGTCACTTACCCACCTCCTTCGGACTAGAACGGCTTCCGGGACTTTCCCGGAAGCAGGAGGGTGTGTGCACGTGCCCGGGCAGAATGCGCCCAGGCAACCTGAACAGCTTAGCGGATCCGCTCCCGGGCGGCGAATCGCCCGGATCACCGGTGGGCCCGTGATCGGTCCGGGTAGCCTGGGCCCATGCGCTGGCAGGACGACATCGAGGTCGGGAGCTGGATCCGGGATCGCCTGGATCCCGGCTTCGCGACGATGCACGGGGTCGTGCCGCGCGGCTTCGAGGCGTATGCGCGGATCTTCCATCCGGCGTCGGTCCGCAGCGTCGCCGGCGGCGGCATCGTGCCGACGTCCGACGAACTGCGGGCGATGTCGGAGGAGGACTTCGACCTCACCATCGCGGCGTTCCACGACGGAGGGGCGACCTGGGCGGATACGGCGGCGGCATTCGGCACCGTGATGCACCCGATCGCACAGTGGAACCGGATCGTGCGCACGCCCGAGGGCGAGGACTGGCGGCACCGCCGCGCACCGGACGGGCGGGAGTTCTCCGCGCCGATCGAGGGAGACCTGCCGCCGGCGCTGCTCGCCCATGTGGCAGGACATCTGGTCGCGCACACGGCCACGCCGGACGAGGGCGTGGCGGGCGTCTGGGCGGGCTGGGGCGGTCTGCTCGGCGGCTACGGCTCCAGCGGCAGTGTGATCCTGACCGCGACCGACGGGGCCGAGAGCGCGCACGCGGCGATGCTCGCCGAGAGCATCCACGACCCGTTCAACAACCCGTATCAGAAGGCGGTGTGGCACGACGGGATCCTCTCCCGCGAGATCTCCGAGGGCGCCCGCCTCGAGCTTCCGATGCGGGAGCACGTGCTCTTCGCCGCGCCGCCACGGGCGTTCGCGGATCCGGACTGGGTCGCCTTCGCACCCTGGCGCGACCCTTCGACGGGCTCAGGGACCGCGGCCGAAGGGCACGGCTTCCCGCCGATCACGCAGCACCCGAGCCTGATCTGGCCCGCGGACCGGGCGTGGATCCTGGTCAGCGAGATCGACTTCGATTCCACGGTCGTCGGCGGGTCCGCGGCGCTCGTCGCCGCCCTGTGCGCGGACACCCGGATCGAGGCCGTGCCGATCCCGGAGGGCGCGGACCTGCAGTGGGACGCCGACGTCGTCAACCGCTGACGCTCCGCGTCGGGGCCGTACCGAACCCGGGTCCCGCGGGTTAGCGTGGACGCGTGACCGTCCCGACCAGCCGACCCGCCGGCACCTATCCGTTCGATGCCGCTCCCCTGACCGCCCCGGTCGACCGTGCCGCGCTGGCCGCGTACTCGCGCTCGACGCCGTCCGCGGCCTTGAGCGCCTCCCACATCATCGGCCTGGTGTTCGGCGGGATCTTCCTCTTGGTGCTCCTCAGCACCTTCGGCACGGTCGCCGGCGCGATGCTGAGCGCGGCGCTGGGCGCGGCGGGCTTCATCCTCACGCCCGTGCTGATCGTCGTCGTCCTGGCGGCGGCCGTCGTCGGCATCGTGGCCTGGGTGCGGAGCCGGCGGATCAGGGCGTACCGCCTCGAGACGTTCGCCGCCGCGAACGGGATGACCTATCTCCCCGAGCTCGCCGACCCGCAGTTGCCCGGCATGATCTTCGGCCTGGGGCACAGCCGGAAGTCGATCGACCTGGTGCGCGGATCCTCCCCCCGCTTCGTCGAGTTCGCGAACTACCGGTACACGACGGGGTCGGGCAAGGAGGCACAGACCCACAACTGGGGTTACATCGCGATCCGCCTCGACGTGCCGCTGCCGAACATCGTGCTCGACTCGCTCGCGAACAACGGCTTCCTGGGCTCGAACCTGCCCGCCTCGTACAGCCGGCACCAGCGTCTCTCCCTCGAGGGGGACTTCGACCGCTCCTTCGCGCTGTACTGCCCCGAGGGCTACGAGCGCGACGCGCTCTACCTGTTCACACCCGACATCATGGCGCGCTTCATGGACAACGCAGCGGCCTTCGACGTCGAGATCGTCGACGACTGGCTGCTCCTGTACGCGCAGAACCGGCAGGTCTCCACGCTGGATCCGGCCGCGTGGGCGCACGCGTTCGCGACCGTGAGCGCGGTGATCGACAAGCTCGCGCAGTGGGCGCGGTGGCGCGACGAGCGGCTCAGCGCCGCGGGGCAGGCCTCACCCGTGCGGCCGGGAGGGAGCGTCTCCCCCGCGCCCGCGGCCTTCGCGGGTGTCGCCGCGCCGACGCCAGGCCCCGCCGGCCAGTCGTGGGCGCCGCCGCCCGGCGTGGCCGCGCCGGGGCGCCGGCTGAAGCGATCCATCCCGTGGGTGTCGGTGGTCGTGATCGCGTTCTTCGGGATCGCCTGGTTCGCGATGCACCTCCTCGCCCTGCGCTGACGAGCGTCCGGGATCGCAGAGCGAGAGGGAAGCCGTCGCCCCGAACATCGGTGCGACGGCTTCCCTCTTCACGGTCGGGCCGGAGACCAGGGTCCGCCGGCTCAGGCGCCCCGGCGCACCGCCTGCCACAGGGCGCGGCGCTCGGCCTGCTCCACCGGATCCGGCACGGGGAGGGCGGCGAGCAGCTCCTTCGTGTAGGGATCCTTCGGGTCGTTCAGCACCTGCGCGGTCGTGCCCTGCTCGCGGATCGTGCCGCGCTGCAGCACGATGATCCGGTCGCTCACGGCGTCGATCACGGCGAGGTCGTGGCTGATGAACAGCGACGCGAAGCCGAGCTCGGCCTGCAGCTGCACGAACAGCTCGAGCACCTTCGCCTGCACCGACACGTCGAGCGCGCTGGTCGGCTCGTCGGCGATGAGCAGCTTGGGATCCAGCGCGAGCGCTCGGGCGAGCGAGGCGCGCTGACGCTGCCCGCCGGAGAGCTCGTGCGGGAACCGGTCCCCGAAGTTCAGGGGCAGCCGCACCGCGTCGAGCAGCTCGTCCACGCGCGGGCGAGCGGCGGCGACGCTCGACGCCCTGCCGTGCACGATGAGCGGCTCGGCGATGCACTCCGCGATCGAGAGCAGCGGGTTGAAGCTCGTCGCCGGATCCTGGAACACGAAGCCGATGTCGGGGCGCAGCGGCGCCAGCTGGCGCTGCTTCACCCCCTTCATCTCCTGCCCGAGCACGGTGAGCGAGCCGCCCACCACGGTGGTCAGGCCGACGACGGCGCGACCGATCGTGGTCTTGCCGGATCCGGACTCCCCGACCAGCCCGACGACCTCGCCCGGGCCGACGTGGAAGTCCACGCCCTTGACCGCGATCACGCCGCCGCGCCCGAAGCGACCCGGGTAGCCGATCTCGCACGACCGCGCCACGATCAGGCTGCCGGCGGGGGCCTCGACGGACGTCCCTTCGACAAGCTCAGGGACCGAGGAAACGGGCTCAGGGACCGACGCCAGAGCCGACTTGCCCTGGCCCACGTGCGGCACCGCGGCGAGCAGCTCGCGGGTGTAGTCCTCACGGGGGCTCGCGAACAGCTCGCGCACGGGGGCCTGCTCGACGATGTCGCCGCGCAGCATCACCACGACGCGGTCGGCGAGGTCGGCGACGACGCCCATGTTGTGCGTGATCAGCACGATGGTCGCGCCGAACTCGTCGCGGCACGCGCGCAGCAGCTCGAGGATCTCGGCCTGCACGGTCACGTCGAGCGCCGTGGTCGGCTCGTCCGCGATGATCAGGCCGGCGTTCAGCACGAGCGCCATTGCGATCACGATGCGCTGCTTCTGCCCGCCGGAGAACTGGTGCGGGTAGTCGTCCACGCGCTTGTCCGGATCCGGGATGCCCACCTTCCGGAGGATCTCGACGGCCTTCGCCTTCGCCTCCCTCTTGGACAGCTTCCCTGATCCCTCGTGGGCGCGCAGGCCCTCGGCGATCTGCCAGCCCACGGTGTACACCGGGTTCAGCGCCGTCGACGGCTCCTGGAACACCATCGCCGCATCGCGCCCGCGCATCGCGCGCAGCTTCGCCGGCGAGGCGTGCACGACGTCGGTCTCGCCACCGCGGCCGCGCACGATCACGGCGCCCGACATGGTCGCGGTCTCGGGCAGCAGGCCGAGCAGCGCGTTGGCGGTGACGGTCTTGCCGGATCCGGATTCGCCGACGATCGCGAGCACCTCGCCCGCGTGCGCCTGGATGTCGATGCCCTTGACGGCATCGACGGGCTCGCCGTCGGTCGCGAACCGCACCTTGAGGTTGCGGAGCTCTGCCACATCCGGAAGGCCAGTAGTGATGGTCATGCCGCACCTCCCGCGCGACGGCGGGTGCGCAGTCGCGGATCGCTCAGGTCGTTCAGGCTCTCACCGACGAGCGTGATGCCGAGCACCACGAGCACGATCGCGAGACCGGGGAAGATCGAGGTCCACCAGATGCCGCTCGTGACGTCGGCGACGGAGCGGTTCAGGTCATAACCCCATTCGGCGGCCGAGGTCGCCTCGATGCCGAAGCCGAGGAAGCCGAGGCCGGCGAGGGTCAGCAGCGCCTCGGAGGCGTTCAGCGTGACCACGACCGGCAGCGAGCGCGTCGCGTTGCGCAGCACGTGCCGGAGCAGGATCCGCCCGGTCGGCACGCCGATGACCTTCGCCGACTCGACGAACGGCTCGGAGCGCACCCGCACCACCTCGGCGCGGATCACGCGCAGGTACTGCGGAACGAACACGACCGTGATCGACAGGGCGGTCGCCATCACGCCCGACCACAGGTTGGACTGGCCGTGGCTGATCACGATCGACATCACGATCGCGAGCAGCAGCGACGGGAACGCGTAGATCGCGTCCGCGACCACCACGAGGATCCGGTCCAGCCAACCGCCGAAGTAGCCCGAGATCAGTCCGAGGGCGATGCCGATGAAGATCGAGCAGACGATCGCCGCGATGATCACGAGCAGGGCCGTCTGCGCGCCCCAGATCACGCGGGAGAGCACGTCGAAGCCGCTCACGGTGGTGCCGAGCAGGTTCGTCGGGTTCGGCGGCTGCTGCGTGCCGAACTTGACGCCCGCCGCGGTCGTCTGCTGTGCCCAGGAGTACGGCGCGATGAGCGGGGCGAAGATCGCGGTGAGCACGAACAGGCCGGTGATGACGAGGCCGGTCACGAGCATGCCGCGCTGCAGCCCGACGCTCTGGCGCAGCTGGGAGACGACGGGCACCCGCTCCGTCCAGCGGCGCTTGCGCGGCGGCTGGGCCGCCAGCACCGACGTCTGCGGGGTCGGGAGGTTCCGGTCCAGGACGGGATCGGTCGAAGAGTCCGCGGTCATCTCAGTACCTCACCCTCGGGTCGATCATGGCGGCGATGATGTCGACGATGAAGTTGGTCACCGCGACGATCACCGCGATCATCACGACGATGCCCTGTACGGCCACGAAGTCGCGCGCCTTCAGGTACTCGGCCAGCATGAAGCCGATCCCCTTCCACTCGAACGTGGTCTCGGTCAGCACGGCGCCGGCGAGCAGCAGGGCGATCTGCAGTCCCATCACGGTGATGATCGGGATGAGGGCGGGGCGGAACGCGTGCTTGGTGACCAGGCGGTACTCGCTCACGCCGCGAGAGCGGCCGGAGGTGACGTACTGCTGGCCGAGCGTGCCGATCACGTTCGTGCGGATCAACCGCAGGAAGATGCCGGCGGTGAGCAGGCCGAGGGCGAGCGCAGGCAGGATCGCGTGCCACAGCACGTCGCCGATCGCCGCGCCGTCGCCCAGCCGGATCGCGTCGAGGAGGTAGATCCCGGTGGGGGTGCTCACGCCGCTCATCAGCAGCTCGGTCAAGGTGCTGGCCCGGCCGGACACCGGCAGCCAGCCCAGCCACACCGAGAAGACGAGCTTCAGCAGCAGGCCGACGAAGAAGATGGGTGTCGCGTAGGCGAGGATCGCCATGATCCGCAGCGATGCGTCCTGCCACTTGTCGCGGCGGTGCGCGGCCACCAGGCCGAGCGGGATCGACACCGCGAACGCGACGATGAGCGCGTAGATCGCGAGCTCGAGCGTGGCGGATCCGTACGTCAGCAGCACCTGCAGCACGGGCGTGCCGTCGGTGATGGTGTTGCCGAAGTCGCCGTGCAGGATCTTGCCCAGGTACTCGAAGTACTGGATCAGCACGGGGCGGTCGTACCCCGCCGCGTGCACGCGCTCTGCGAGCTGCGCGGCGGGCAGGCGGCCGCCGAGGGCCGCGGTGATGGGATCGCCGGTGATCCGCATCAGGAAGAAGACCATGGTGACCAGGATCAGCACGGTGGGGATGATCAGGAGAAGGCGGATCAGGATGTAGCGCCAGAGTCCTCCGCCGGAGGATGTCGAGCGCGTCGCCACGGGGTCTGCGGCGAGGACGTCTACGGCCATGTGAGTGGAACCTTTGTGAGATCAGGAGGCGCGGCGTTGCGCCGTGCACGGGAGACGGGGCACCGTCGCGCGTGCGGCGATGCCCCGTCTCAGGGTTGCGCTACTTGGTGAGCGGCGCGTAACGGAACTTGAACGACGCGTCGAGCGTGGTGCCGTTCACGCCGGTGCCGACGAACGCGACCTGCTTGCCCTGCAGCAGGGGCAGGGTCGACAGGTCCTTCGCGACCATGTCCTGCACCTGGGCCAGGTCGGCCATGCGCTTGTCCTTGTCGGTCTCGGTCTGCGACTTCACGATGAGGTCGTTCACCGCGCTGTTCTCGTAGTGGTTGCCGAGGAAGTTCTTCGTGAGGAAGAACGGCGACAGATAGTTGTCGGCGTCGGAGTAGTCCGGGAACCAGCCGAGCTGGTACGCGGGGTACACGTCGGCGGTGCGATCCTTCGAGTACTGCGTCCACTCGGTCTGCTGCAGGTTGACGGTGAACAGGCCGCCCTTCTCCAGCTGGGCCTTGATCGCCGCGTACTCGTCGCCCGAGGACGGACCGTAGTGCTCGCCGTTGTACTGCAGGTTCAGGGTGATCGGCGTGGTCACACCGGCCGCCGTGAGGACCTGCTTCGCCTTGTCGAGGGAGGGTCCGCCGTTGCCGTCGCCGTACATCGACTTCAGCGGCTGGGTGGCGCCGGCCACGCCGTCCGGGACGAAGGAGTAGAGCGGCGTGTAGGTGTCCTTGTAGACGTCCTTCGCGATCGCCGCGCGGTCGACGAGGTCGGCCGCCGCCTGTCGCACGGCCTGCGCCTTGGCCGGGTCGGCGTCCGGCGTGGTGACGCCGTAGGGCTGCGTGTTGAAGTTGAACACGATGTAGCGGATCTCGCCGCCGGGTCCGTCGACGAGCTTGACCTTCTTGTTCTTGGCGAGGTCGGCGGTGTCGGTGGCGGACAGGCTGCGGAAGGCCACGTCGATGTCGCCGTTGCCGATCGCGAGCTTGAGGTTCGACGCGTCCGCGAAGTACTTGACGTTGACGGCCGAGTTCGCGGGCTTGCCCAGCTCGCCCTGGTAGCCGGAGTATGGCTTGTAGGCGACGAGCTGGTTCTTCTTGTAGTCCGTGATCTCGTACTGACCGGCGAACGCCTTGCCCTTGATGATGGTGTCGTCGTCGGTGACCTTGTCGGCCGAGAACACCTTCTCGTCGACGATCGGGCCGGCCGGGCTGGACAGGATCTGCGGCCAGATCTGGTCGTTGCCGTTCTTCAGCGTGAACACGACGGTGGTGGGATCGGGCGCGGCGGTGCTGTCGAGGTTGCCGAGCAGCGAGGCCGGGCCGTTGGGGTCGTTGATCTTCACCATGCGGTCGAAGGAGAACTTCACCGAGGCCGAGGTGAGCGGGTCGCCGTTGGCGAACTTCAGTCCCTTCTTGAGCTTGACCGTGTACTCGGTCGGCGAGGTGAACGACGCCGACTCTGCGATGTCGGGGGTGACCTCGCCGGTGCCGTACTTGCTGTTCATCAGGAACGGGTAGATCTGGTTCATCACGGCGAAGGAGCCGTTGTCGTACGACCCCGCCGGGTCGAGGAACGTGATCTTGTCGGTGGTGCCGACCGTGATCGTGCTGCCGGAGGATCCGCCGGTCGAGCCGCCGCCGCCCGTGCTGCTCGTCGCGCAGCCCGCGAGGACGAGAGCCGAGACGCCGAGCGCTCCGATGGCGAAGCCGAGGCGGCCTCGAGTGCTGTGGAATGACATATACACCTCTGTATCGGTTCCAGGCCGCGCTTGGTCGCAGCCACACATCCATGGCCGAAGGGGTTCACGGCGCACGGGACAACCGATTGTAGGCACGCGTCAGCGGATCCTGTGAGCCCTGACACCGAGACGTGACCTCGGCGGCACTCGGTCCCAGCAGGAGAAGGCGCCGGGTCAGGCCAGGGCGAAGTGCTCGAGCTCCTCCTGGTCGAGCATCCGCGACCGGGTGAGGAATCGCTTGCCGGTCGGCGACTCGACGCTGAACCCGGATCCTCTGCCGTCCACCACGTCGATCGTGAGATGCGTGTACTTCCAGTACTCGAACTGCGACTCGGACATGTACACCTCGACTCCTTCCGCCTGCCCTGCGCCCGTCGCCGGGTCCAGTCCGATGTCGAGCCGTCCCAGCAGCACGTCCCCGGATCCGATCAGGAACATCCCGACCGGGTAGCACATGGGTGCGGATCCGTCGCAGCAGCCGCCGGACTGGTGGAACATCAGCGGGCCGTGCTGCGCGGTCAGCTCGCGCAGCAGCGCCGCCGCCTCCGGGGAGACGTCGACGCGGTGGTACTCGGGCATCCTGCCCTCCTCTCGTGGTGCGGGCNCCCTGGAACGCCCGCCCGGTCCTCTCCCCCGGCTTCCGACGCGGATCAGAAGAAGCCCATCGGCCCCTCGGCGTACGACACCAGGAGGTTCTTCGTCTGCTGGTAGTGGTCGAGCATCATCTTGTGGTTCTCGCGACCCACACCGGACTGCTTGTACCCGCCGAACGCGGCGTGCGCCGGGTACTGGTGGTACGTGTTCGTCCACACGCGCCCGGCCTCGATCGCCCGGCCGGCCCGGTACGCCGTGTCGCCGCTGCGGCTCCACACGCCGGCGCCGAGGCCGTAGAGCGTGTCGTTGGCGATCGAGATCGCGTCGTCGAAGTCGTCGAACGAGGTGACGGACAGCACCGGGCCGAAGATCTCCTCCTGGAAGATCCGCATGTCGTTGGTGCCCTCGAACACGGTCGGCGCGACGTAGTAGCCCTCGCTGAGGTCGCCGCCGAGGTCGACCCGCTCGCCGCCGGTGAGCAGCTTCGCGCCGCCCTGCTTGCCGATGTCGATGTAGCTGAGGATCTTCTCCAGCTGATCGTTCGAGGCCTGCGCCCCGATCATCGTGGTCAGATCCAGGGGGTTGCCCTGCACCACCTTCTTCACGCGATCCAGGCCGTCGGCGAGGAAGCCGTCGTAGATCGAGCGCTGGATGAGCGCGCGCGACGGGCAGGTGCACACCTCGCCCTGGTTCAGCGCGAACATCGTGAAACCCTCGAGCGCCTTGTCGTAGTACGGGTCGGAGGTCGAGCGCGCGACGTCCTCGAAGAACACGTTCGGGCTCTTGCCGCCGAGCTCGAGCGTGACCGGGATCAGGTTCTGCGAGGCGTACTGCATGATCAGCCGGCCGGTGGTCGTCTCGCCCGTGAACGCGACCTTGCGGATCCGCTTGTGCGACGCGAGCGGGGCGCCCGCCTCGATGCCGAAGCCGTTGACGATGTTCACCACGCCGGCGGGCAGCAGGTCGCCGATGATGTCGAAGAGGAACAGGATCGACGCCGGGGTCTGCTCGGCCGGCTTGATCACGACGCAGTTGCCCGCGGCGAGCGCGGGGGCGAGCTTCCAGGTCGCCATGAGCAGGGGGAAGTTCCACGGGATGATCTGGCCGACCACGCCCAGCGGCTCGTGGAAGTGGTACGCGACGGTGGTCTCGTCGAGCTGGCTGATCCCGCCTTCCTGCGCGCGCAGCACGCCGGCGAAGTAGCGGAAGTGGTCGACCGCGAGCGGGATGTCGGCGGCGAGGGTCTCCCGCACCGGCTTGCCGTTCTCCCAGGTCTCGGCGATCGCGATGATCTCGAGGTTCTGCTCGATCCGGTCGGCGATCCTGTTCAGGACGTTGGCGCGCTCCGTGGGGCTCGTCTTGCCCCAGCTCGCGAACGCCTTCCAGGCCACATCGACCGCGCGGTCGATGTCCTCGCTGGTGCCGCGGCCGACCTCGGTGAACGGCTTGCCGTTGACCGGGCTGATGTTCTCGAAGTACTGGCCCTTGACGGGTTCGACGAACTCGCCGCCGATGTAGTGCCCGTAGCGCGGGCGGTAGTTCGCGAGCGCGCCCGGCTGCCCCGGCGCCGCGTAGGCGGTCGACACGCTCTCCTCGATGATGGTCATCGCGTCTCCTTCGACGATCCGCGGCTCCGGCGCCGCGCGGGTTGATGTGCCTCGACGCTATGCGCGCGCACGTTGCGCCCCGATGCGTCACGTTGCATCCGGTTGCACGCAGGCCGGTCCCTGAGCCTGTCGAAGGGACGTCCAGTCCCGGCGCGGAGTGTCAGCCCTGCTCGAGGCGCTCGATCCGGCTCACCAGGGCCGCCCGCTTCGGGGAGCGCGCGGGCAGCAGCTCCAGGCACAGACGCAGGATCTCGGTGTCGTCCGCGCCCTCGGGGATCTCGGCGTACGACAGCAGCACGTCGACGCTGGCCTCGGTGCGCATGGTCTCGCGCAGGGTCGACCGCACGGTCTCGCGGTACTCCTCGACCCCGGGTGCGACCGAGTCCGGCAGCACCGGTCCGCGGTAGGCGGACAGGGCGACCCGGTGCGCACCGCGGTCCAGCAGCGACAGCACGTCCTGCGCGTCGGTCTCCAGCGGCACCGTGATCCGGTACGGCCGGGACTCCGGCACGAGCGCGGGCCAGACCCGCTCCAGCGCCTTGCGCAGGCGCACCATTTCGGGACGGAGCGTGTCGGCCGAGGATCCCTCTCCGTACACGAGCTCGGCGAGCCGCTCGGCGGAGAGCCCCTGCCGGTGCACCGCGAGCAGCAGCAGGATCTCGGCGTGCCGCGCGCTCAGCTCGACCGAGCGCTCGCCGTCGCCTCCGGTCACCTCGAGCCGCGCGCGGTCCCGGCCCAGCACCCGCAGCGCCGCGCGTTCCGGGCTCTGGCGGCGCTTCCGCGCCGGGACGGGCGCGGCCGGCTCCGCCCGCGCCCTCAGCCGGGCGACGAGCAGTTCCGCCTCGACGGCGCGCGCGGTGGCGTCGACGAGCATCCGCGCCTGCGGGCTGGCGGCCTCGGATCCGCCGGTCACGTCGATCACCCCGAGGATCCGCCGGTCCTCCGGGTCGAAGACGGGGGCGGCCGTGCACGACCACGGCTGCACCAGGCGGTTGTAGTGCTCGGCCCCGTGGATCTGCACCGAGGCGCCCAGCTCGAGCGCGGTGCCGGGTGCGGACGTGCCGACCGCGCGCTCGGACCAGTTCGCGCCCTCCACGAAGCCCATGTCTCCGGACAGGATCCGCTGATTCAGATCCCCCTCGACCCACAGCAGCCGCCCGGCGTGGTCGCCCACGGCGACGATGACCCCGGAGTCCTCCGCGGATCCGGGCAGCAGCAGGGCGCGGATCGTGTCCATCGCACCGGCGAGGGGATGCGCGAGCCGGTATGCGTCGAGGGCGTCGGCCGTGAACTCCAGCGGCGGCAGGCCCTCCGCGCCGACGCGCTGCCGCCAGGACCGCTCCCACGATTCCCGCACGAGGGACCGCACGTTCTGCAACCGGCCGTCGGCGAGGTTGCCCGCGACGAGCTCCTCGTGCGCGCGCTCGATGAGCAGGCGCGACGCCCCGGGAACGGGCTCGCGGGAGGGCTGCCAGGGCGAGGGCACGGTTCCTCCGGTCACGACGGCCTCCGATCATCGACGACGGAGTGCGACCAGTGTACGGCGGGCGACGAGGACGGGCGCGAGGAATCCTCGTGACCGCGGCCGGCGGCGTGCTCGCGATCGCGGCCCGACGGCGCCGTCGTGATCGCGGCCGGCGGCATCCTCGCCATCGCGGCCGGGGGCATCCTTAGGACCGCGGCCGGTTCCGAACTCAGTCACAACAGGGCCGATCCGGCCGAGTCCTCGCACGAACGTCCGGATCGACTGAGTTCGGAACGTCGTGCCGGGCGACCGGCATCCCGCTCGGGTGCGTAGATCCGCGAGACCGTGGGTCAGCCCCGCGCGGCCCACCATTCCCGCAGACGCTGCTCGGCGGCCTCGGGCCCGATGACGCCCTCGTCGAGGCGCAGCTCGAGCAGGAACCGGTAGGCCTCGCCGACCTCGCGACCGGGAGGGATCTCCAGGATCCGCTGCACGTCGTTGCCGTCGAGCTCAGGGCGGATCGCGTCGATCTCCTCCTGCTCGCGCAGCGCGATGATCCGATCCTCGATGTCGTCGTAAGCCGCGGCGAGCCGTGCCGCCTTGCGCTTGTTGCGCGTGGTCACGTCAGCGCGGGTGAGGATGTGCAGGCGCTCGAGCTGGTCCCCCGCATCGCGGACGTAGCGGCGCACCGCGGAGTCGGTCCACGCTCCCTCGGAATAGCCGAAGAAGCGCAGGTGCAGCTCGATGAGCTTGGCGACCGCCTCGGTCGACTCCTTGTCGAAGCGCAGGGCCTGCAGCCGCTTGCGGGCGAGGCGGGCGCCCACCACGTCGTGATGGTGGAAGCTCACGGCGCCGCCGGGCTCGAGCTTGCGGGTGCGCGGCTTGCCGATGTCGTGCAGCAGCACCGCGAGGCGCAGGATCGCGTCGGCCGGCTCACCGGGGTGCCGCTCGTGCTCCAGGGCGATCGCCTGGTCGAGAGCGGTGAGCGAGTGCTCGTAGACGTCCTTGTGGTGGTGGTGCTCGTCGACCTCGAGCCGCAGCGCGCTCACCTCGGGCAGGAACTCCTCGATCAGCCCGCTGTCGACGAGCACGCGGATCCCGCGCACCGGGTCGTCGGACTGCAGCAGCCGCACCAGCTCGGACTGGATCCGCTCCGGGCTCACGATCCGCAGCGTCTCGCGGAGGTCGGCGATCGCCGCCAGCGTGCGCTCCTCGATCGCGAAACCGAGCTGCGCGCTGAAACGGGCCGCGCGCAGCATTCGCAGCGGGTCGTCGCCGAAGCTGACCTCGGGAGCGGTCGGGGTGCGCAGCAGGCCGGCGATGAGATCCTCGACCCCACCGGTCGGATCGACGAGTTTCGTGACGAGCGCCGACTCCTTGCCCCCGGCGGGAGAGGAAACCAGCAGGGCCATGGCGTTGACGGTGAAGTCCCGGCGCACCAGGTCGCCCTCGATGCCGTCGCCGAACTCGACGACCGGCTTTCGGGTCACCCCGTCGTAGGCGTCGGCGCGGTGGGTCGTGATCTCGACCTGCTCGCCGTGCACCTTCGCGCCGATCGTGCCGAACTCCCGCCCGATGTCCCACTGCGTGGTCGAGATCGGCTTCACGATGCGCAGGATGTCGTCAGGACGCGCGTTCGTCGTGAAGTCGAGGTCGTGCGTGGGACGGCCGAGCAGCGCGTCCCGCACCGGCCCGCCGACGACGGCGAGATCGAACCCGGCGTCGGCGAAGGCACGCGCCAGGATCCGGACGACCGGGTTCTCGGCGAGCCCGCGCAGACGCGCGAGTCCCTCGGCCATGTTGAGCATGGATTCCAGGGTACCGGGGCGCGCCGGCGGCTTCAGCGGCCCGCGGAGGGGAAGGGTGTGCCGCCGACGTCGCGGATCGCCTGCTGCTGCGCCCGGATCTGCGTGAGGAGCAGCGTGCTGAGCACGCCGCCCCCGACGATCGCGATCGCGGCGAAGATCCACACGCCGGACTTCGGATCCGTGAGTCCCAGCACGTACACGGCGAGGACGGCCGCGACGAAGGCGAGCCCCTCCGCGGTCGCGAACACGAGGAACAGGCGCGTCCGCCGGCGGGTGAACTCCGCCGTGATGCGGCGCACCTGCGCCCCGGTCGAATAGTCAGCGGCGTCGGTCATGCGGTCAGCCTAACCAGCGTCCCCGAGCTACCGAGCTAGCGACCGGCCAAGCGACCGAGCCGCCGAGCGAGCGACCGACCCTCGTTAGACCGGATCGCCGTGCACCGGTCCCTCGGTGTTCGGCTGCCAGCCGAGGGCGGGCGCCACGTGCTCGGCGAACGCCTGCAGCACGTGCAGGTTGTACTCGGGGCCGAGCTGGTTCGGGATCGTCAGCATGAGGGTGTCCGCGGCCATCACGGCCTCGTCCTGCAACAGCTGCGAGATGAGCACGTCGGGCTCGGCCGCATAGGTCTTGCCGAACGTGGAGCGGAAGCCGTCGATCACGCCGACCTGGTCGTGGTTCTCCTCGGAGCGCAGCCCGAAGTAGGCGCGATCCTGATCGGAGACGAGCGGGAAGACGCTGCGGCTCACGGACACGCGCGGGGAGCCGGTGTGGCCGGCCTCCTTGTACGCGGCGCGGAACAGGTCGATCTGCTCGCGCTGCAGCTCGTGGAACGGCTGGCCGGTGGCCTCCGTGACCAGCGTCGAGCTCATCAGGTTCAGGCCCTTGCGTCCCGTCTCCTCCGCGGTCGCACGGGATCCGGATCCCCACCAGATGTGGTCGCGCAGGGTCGCCGTCCGCGGCTCGATCGGCAGGTAGCGTCCCTCGCCGACCATCCGCGGGTCGCCCTGCACCACGCCGGCGCCCTCGATCGCCTCGAGGAACTGGTCGAACTTGTCGCGAGCGAGCACCCCGCCGCGCTCGACGTCCTCGGTGTCGCGGTAGCCGAACGCCTCGTAGCCGCGCAGCGCGGTCTCGGGTGAGCCGCGGCTGACGCCGAGGGCGATCCTGCCGTCGGCGATCCAGTCGAGCGCCGCAGCCTCCTCGGCGAAGTACAGCGGGTTCTCGTACCGCATGTCGATCACGCCGGTGCCGACCTCGACCCGCTTCGTCGTCGCCGCCATCGCCGACAGCAGCGGCATCGGGGATGCGGCCTGCCGGGCGAAGTGGTGCACCCGCACGTACGCGCCGTTCACGCCGATCTCGTCCGCCCCCTGCGCGAGCTCGATGGTCTGGTGCAGCATCTCCCCCGCCGTGCGCGTCACCGATCCGGGCACGTTCGCGTAGTGCCCGAACGAGAGGAATCCGAAAGCCTTCATGATTCATCCAAACGCATGGATCGGGATCCTATTCCTCGTCCGGCAGTTCCTCGCCCACTGCCACAGTTTTCGACTCATGCACCACAGATCGATGCGGCGCATGTCGAAAAGTGTGGCACCCACTGGTCACTCCCCGGGGATCAGGAACCCGTCGACGACGAGCGCGCGCAGCCGCGGCTCCAGATCGGCCCAGAGCTCGGCCAGCGGCACCTCGAACAGGTCGGCGAGGGCCGCGGCGATCTGGGACACGGTGAGATCGCCGTCGCACGCGCCGACGAAGCCGGCGAGCGCGGGATCCACCGGCACGGTGCGGCCGAACCCGCCGCCCTGACGCAGCTCGATCACGCTCGGCGCATCCTGCCCGGGCAGATGGTGGCGGGCCTCGGTCACGTCCGGCGCGACCAGGAGGACGTCGGGGATGCCGTCCGCAAGCGCGTCGTGTCCGGCCAGGCCGTCCCGGAACGCGCGGCCCGCACCGGTGACCGGCTGCGACACCGCCTCGAAGCGGCGGAGCGGTGCCGGGCCTCGTCCGTTCGCGGTCGCAGGCCGCCGGATGAGCACGTACCCGAACCCGATCTCGGTCACGTCGCGCGCGGCGAAGTCGTCGAGCCAGGCGTCCAGCAGCGGTTCGAACGCCGCGTCTCGCGGGGTCGTGCCGCCGTCGCGGATCCACAGCTCGGCATAGCCCAGCGGCGAGAGGCTCTCGCGCTCCACCGCCCAGGCGTCGAGCGCGGGGTCGATCCACGACTCCAGCCGGCGCAGCCCGACCCCCTCGTCCCCTGAGCCGGGCTCGCGCGCGCCGCGGGCTCCGGTCGGCGTCAAGCGCGGTTCTGAGGGCGGCGCGGGGATCGAGGACCGCGACTCCCAGTTGCCCAGCAGCTGCGCGGATCCGCCGGGGATGAGGTGCGCCGGCGCCTCCCGCACGAAGGCCTCGACGAGCGCGTCGCCGATCAGGCCGCCGTCGCGGTACTCGTACTCGGGCACCCCGGCACCGCGCGGCGTGATCACGAACGGCGGGTTGGAGACGATGAGGCCGAAGGCCTCCCCGGCGACCGGCTCGAACATGCTGCCCTGCCGGAACTCGATGTTGCCGGCGCCGGCGAGCCGGGCGTTCAGCTCCGCATAGGCGAGGGCGCGCGCGGAGATGTCCGTCGCGACGACCGACCCGGCATGCCGCGCGATCAGCAGCGCTTGGATCCCGCAGCCGGTGCCCAGGTCCAGCGCGCGCTCCACCTCGATCGGCATCACCAGCGACGCGAGGGTGCGCGACGCTCCGCCCACGCCGAGCGTGTGGTCGGGCGGCAGCGCACCGCCGAGCGCGAACTCGTCCAGATCGCTCGCGATCCACCATTCCCCGACGCCGTCCGCGTCGACGAACGACTGCGGGCGGATCAGGGCCGCGGGGACGACCTGCCCCTCTTCGCGGTAGGCCAGCCCGAGCTCCTCCAGCCCGTCGATCCCGGTGCGCGCGAGAGCGGCGGCGACGGCATCCTCGGGTTGCGGCATCCCCACCACGAACAGGCGGCCGAGAGTGACGAGCGCGTCGCTGCGGCCCTCGACGGCGCGCAACAGCGGGGATCGGATCCCCCGCGCGAGGGCGTCGTCCGCCTCTGCACCCCAGGCCGTGCGCAGCGGATCGGAGCGGAAGTCCGCAGCGTCGAGATCGGCGGCGAGCGCCGCGCAGCGCAGCGCGTCGGGACGGGGGACGAGGTGACGGACCACGGCGTCACTCTACGCGGAGCGGACCGGGCGGGCGGAGGGGACCGTCCGCCTCCAGGGATCGACCGGGTGCCCCGCCTAGAATCGCAGGGCCAGCACTCTCCGCGACCGCGGGACGAGCGCGGGCGGATCCCTCCATGACAGCACACTCCGCACCTCCACGCCCCGCACCTGACCGGTCGGCCTCGGCCTCGTCGCTGCGGGCGCTGTCGCGACGTGGGATCCGCCGGGCTCTCGGCACCGCCGCCGTCGCCCTGGGATTGCTGCTGCCGCTGGCGGCGGTCTCGCCTGCGACCGCCGCCACCCCCACGCCGTCGCCGACGCCCACTCCGCAGCACGCGGGCCTGCAGGTGTCGCTGCTTCCGGACGGGAACGGCGCCTACGCCCCGGGGTCGCCGCTGACCACGACGCTCGAGATCCACAACGACGACACCACGGCGCTCGCACCCGGCACCGTGCACCTCGAGCTCGGACGCACCGCTCTCGCCGACCGTGCCGCCGTGTCGGCCTGGCTCAGCGGATCCGGCCCTGCGCCGGCGCTGTCCTCGATCGGCGATGCGCGCACGTCCGCCCTGAACGCCGGCGACGACGTCCGCACCTCGGTCGTGGTGCCCGTGCCGGATGTCGGCACCCTCGCCCCCGGCGTCTACCCCCTGCGCGCGACCTTTCAGGCGCCCACCGTCCAGGGGACTCCCCGCACCTCCACGCACAGCTCGTCGAGCGTGATCGTCGTGCCGCAGGGCGCGGCGCCGTCGGTGATCACCATCGTCCCGATCACGGCGACCCCGGCCGGCGACCTGCTGAGCGCGACCGAGCTCACCGCGCTCACCGGTCCGACCGGCGCGCTCACCGTCCAGCTGAACGGCGTCACCGGCACCCCCGCCGTGCTCGCGATCGATCCGTCGATCCCTGCCGCGATCCGGGTGCTGGGTCCGAACGCCCCGCCCAGCGCGACCGCCTGGCTCGCCCGCCTGGAGGCACTGCCGAACGAGCGGTTCCTGCTGCAGTTCGGCGACGCCGACGTGGCGGCCCAGGCCGCGGCCGGCCTGAGCGCACCGCTCACCGTCCCCTCCTTCGAACCGTTCACGAACCCGTCCGGCAAGACGCCCGCGACGCCGTCGCCGACCCCCACGCCGGGCGTGGTGACGCCGCTCGGCGGCGAGGACATCACCGCGATCTCCGGTGCCAGGGACGACCTCCTCTGGCCGCGAGGGCAGGTGACGGCCCAGGAGATCGCGACGATGTCGCGCTATGCCCCTGCCGGCGGCACGAGCGCGCTCCCGATCCTCCCGTCCACGACCTTCGCGTCCGGGACCAAGGGTGCGCCGGTCGCTCCGCACGGCAGCGTCGGCGGCACCTCGGTCCTGGTCACCGACACCGCCGTGTCCGATGCCCTCAGCAACGCGGCCGCCGAGTCCGACGCGAGCCGGCGCGGCGCTGCCCTCACCGAGGCGAACGCGATGCTGTGGTTCGCCGCGCCGGGATCCACCGTGCTCGCCGGGCTCTCCCGCGCGGAGGTGCGGTCGGATCAGGGCCTCACCGCCGCCGTGACCACCTTCAGCGGGGGTCAGGACGGGCGCCTCAGCCGGGTCCTCTCCACGTCGGCCGCCGACCTCGCGGTCGCCACGACCTCCGCGGCGGACCGCGCGAACGCCGTCGTCGCGCTGAACGGCGACGCCGGGAAGGTGGCCGAGTTCGCCACCATCCTGGACCGTCCGGAGGATCTCACCGTACGGGAGCGCATCTCGATCATGCGCCTGCTCGGCGTCGGCGTGCACACCACGGCCGACGATTTCGCAGCGGCCCTCGCGGCGCACCGCGAGGCGACTCGCAAGACCCTGAACGCGGTCGGGATCCAGCCGTCCAACCCGATCCTGATCAGCGCCAAGGTCGACGTGCCGGTCTGGGTGCGCAACGACCTGCCGTTCCCGGTGCACGTGCGACTGCATGCCGTGGCGAACGACCCGCGGATCGACGTGCCGCCCCTGACCGAGGTCGACGCGCAGCCGTCCAGCACCACGCGGGTCAAGATGCCGGTCGAAGCACGCGTCGCGAACGCCGAGGTCGATCTGAGCATGAAGCTCACGAGTCCGACCGGGGTCGCGATCGGCACGAACCAGACCGCCCAGCTCACCATCCGCGCGGAGTGGGAGACCATCGGGCTGATCGTGTTCGGGTCTCTCGCCGTACTGCTCATCGCCGGCGGAACCTTCCGCACGGTCCGTCGGCGCCGGAAGGCTGCCGCGAAACATGCCGCAGACGGCATGGATCAGGATCCGGCCGGTTCGGCGGGAACCGCGCAGGCCGCGGACGACGGCGAGGAGCCCCATGAGTAGCCTCGGCCGCGCCAGTGCCCTGCTCGCGGCGGGGACCATGGCGTCCCGCATCACCGGGCTGCTGCGCACGATCGTGCTCGTGGGCGTCGTCGGGGCCAACAAAGCGCCGGCGGCCGATGCGTTCAACATCGCGAACCAGTTGCCGAACGATGTCTACGCCATCATCTCGGCTGGAGTGCTCACCGCGGTGATCGTCCCGCAGATCGTCCAGGCGACGACGCACGCCGATCGAGGCAGCGCCTTCATCTCGAAACTCTTCACCCTCGGCACCTTCGTGCTGCTCATCACCACGGCCATCGCGATGATCGCCGCTCCGTGGCTGGTCTGGATCGCGTACGGCAGCGCTCACCCCGAACAGCAGGCACTCGCGATCGCCCTCTCGTACTGGTGCTTGCCGCAGATCTTCTTCTACGGCCTGTACTCCCTGGTCGGGGAGACACTGAACGCACGTCGGATCTTCGGGCCGTTCACCTGGGCCCCCGTCGCGAACAACATCGTCTCGATCGCCGGGTTCCTCGTGATCGGGGCGATGTTCGGTGCCCCTCTTGAGCAGGTCTCGCAATGGACCCCTGATCGAATCGCGTGGCTGGGAGTCACCGTGACCGGCGCCATCGCGGTCCAGGCCGGCATCCTCATCGCCTTCTGGCCTCGGACGCGCCTGGCCCTGCGACCGGACTTCCGCTGGCGAGGGGTCGGCCTCGGGAGCGTCGGACGCATGGCGGGCTGGACGTTGCTCATGGCGCTGATGGGTCTCGGTGCAGGCATCTTCCAGACGAACGTCGCCAGCGTCGCGTCGGGCGCCGGGCCCTCTGTCGCCGTCATGAGCTACGCCTGGCTCGTCTTCATGCTGCCGTACTCGGTGATTGTTCTGTCGATCGGAACCCCCTACTTCACCCAGCTCAGCGAGCACGCGCACGCGGGCGACGACGAACAGGTCCGCGGCGACATCGTGCGTTCCATCCGGACCCTCGGCTTCTTCCTGATGGGTGCCCTTGCCGCTGTCGTCGCCGCGGTCGTGCCGACGTCCCGCGTGTTCACCACGACGTCCGAAGACGCGACGACAAGCGCGATTGTTCTTCTCGCATATCTGTTGGCGCTCATCCCTCTCGCCGTGCTGTTCATCGTGCAGCGCACCTTCTACGCGTACGGCGACACTCGTACTCCTTTCCTGTTCACGCTCGTGCAGTGCGCGTTGATCGTCGCCACGACGTTCGGCGCACGCGAGCTCACCCAGAGCGGCGTACTCCCGATCGAGAGCCTCGCCGCGACGATCGCCCTGGGGCAATCCATCGCCAGCACGATCCAGGCGGTACTGGCCGTGTGGCTGCTGCACCGCCGACTCGGCGGGATCGGGACCGCGTCATGGATGTCTGCGATCGGCCGTTTCACACTCGCTGCCGTCCCCGCGAGCGCCGCCGGCTGGGGTGTGTTCCTTCTCCTCGACGGAGCCCGCGGATGGACGACTGCCACCCAGGTCACGGGCGCGCTGGGGGCCGCCATCGTCGCTGCGATCGTGCTCGCCATCTACATCGGGATCCTCGCCCTGCTGCGCGCGCCCGAGCTGGACGCGCTGAAGGGCCTCGTCCGACGCCTTGTCCCGTCGCCCTGAGCCTGATCCTCGCTCCGCCTCGCTCATGCCCGCTCCGTATCCCGACACGATCGCTGCACCCCTCACCCGCGAGCTGGTCGTGAAGAAGTCGCGCTTCATCGCGCTCGTGGCGCCCGCCGGATCCGTGGCCTCGGCGGAGGACGTGATCGCTGCGGTTCGCAAGCGGCACTGGGACGCGCGTCACCACTGCACCGCCATGGTCATCGGCGTCGCCGGCGATCAGGCCCGGTCCTCCGACGACGGCGAGCCCTCCGGCACGGCCGGGATCCCGATGCTCGAAGTCCTGCGCCGACGGGGCCTCACCGACGTCGTTGCGGTCGTCACGCGCTACTTCGGCGGGGTGAAGCTCGGCGCCGGGGGCCTCGTGCGCGCATACTCCACGGCCGTCTCCGACGTCCTCGACGGGGCCCGCCTGCTGCACCGGCGGGAGCTGCGCGAAGCAGTCGTCGAGGTTCCGCACGCCGATGCCGGCCGGATCGACAACGCGCTGCGCGACTGGGCGGGCGCGCACGGCGCCGCCCTCGACGACGCCGTGTACGGCGCCTCGGCGATCTTCACGCTGTGGATCCCGCCCGCGGAAGAGGATCGATTCCGTGATGATCTTGCTGCGCTCTCGGCCGGATCCCTCTCCGTCGCGTTCGGTGCGACCCGCGTCGTGGACGTGCCTGCCGGCTGACGCCGTGCGCAGCGCAGGCAGCACGAACGCCGGCCTGGAGCGGGGGCGGCCGGCGTCGGACCGTCGGAGCTCCCGCAACCCACTGGGACGGCGGACCCGAGCCTTCCGTTGCTGGAGCGGATGGTTCCGGCACGGCCATCCGCCCTCGCCACCCCTGCCACCACCTCGTCCAGGTCCGCGGAATGCCGCGCGGCTACCATGTGTTGAAGCGTGCGAAAGCAAGGAGAGGCAATGCGACAGGTCATCATCATCGGCTCGGGTCCCGCGGGGTTCACCGCTGCGATCTACGCAGCTCGGGCGAACCTGAACCCGGTGCTCGTGGCGAGCTCGGTCGAGGTCGGCGGCGAGCTGATGAAGACCACGGAGGTGGAGAACTTCCCCGGCTTCCCGGAAGGCATCCAGGGCCCGGACCTGATGGCCAGGATGCAGGAGCAGGCCGAGAAGTTCGGCACCGAGGTCCTGTACGACGACGTCACCGAACTCGACCTCGACGGCGAGACCAAGAAGGTCACGCTCGGCAGCGGCACCGTGCTCGAGGCCGCCTCCATCATCTACGCGACCGGATCCGCGTACCGCATGCTCGGCATCCCGGGCGAGGAGCGGCTGTCCGGGCACGGCGTCTCGTGGTGCGCGACCTGCGACGGCTTCTTCTTCCGCGAGCGCACCATCGCCGTGGTCGGCGGCGGCGACTCCGCCATGGAGGAGGCCGCGTTCCTCACCAAGTTCGCCTCGAAGGTCTACGTGATCCACCGCAAGGACACCCTGCGCGCGTCGAAGATCATGCAGGACCGTGCCTTCGCGAACGACAAGATCGAGTTCATCTGGAATAGTGCGGTCGATGAGGTCCTCGGCGAGGACCAGACCACGGGCGTCCGTCTGCGCAACACCGTCGACGGCACCACGAGCGAACTCGCTCTGGACGGCCTGTTCATCGCCATCGGCAACGACCCGCGCACGCATCTCGTGCACGGCAAGCTCGACCTCACGCCGGAGGGAACGATCTGGGTCGACGGGCGCTCGTCGCGCACCTCGGTCCCCGGCGTCTTCGCCGCCGGCGACGTGCTCGACCCGACCTACCGGCAGGCGGTCACCGCCGCGGGTTCCGGCACCGTCGCGGCTCTCGACGTCGAGCACTTCCTCGCCGCTGTGGCCGATGGCACCCCGGCTGAGGCTGCTGTCGCCTGACAGCGCGCAGGAACACTTCCGCGCCCACCACTGTTGACGCCTCAGAGCGTCTCAACCAATCAAGGAGAATCATGACTGCCAAGGCAACCAGCCAGGCGACCTGGGAACAGGACGTGCTTAAGGCCGAGGGTCCCGTTCTGGTCGACTTCTGGGCCGCGTGGTGCGGTCCGTGTCGCATGGTCGCGCCCGTTCTGGACGAGATCCAGACCGAGCACCCGGAGAAGATCACCATCCTGAAGCTCAACGTGGATGAGAACCCGGATCTGGCGATGAAGTACCAGATCACCTCGATCCCCGCCATGAAGGTGTTCCAGGGCGGGGAGGTCAAGACCACGATCATCGGCGCCAAGCCGAAGTTCGCGCTCGAGCAGGATCTCGCCGCTTTCCTGGGCTGATCCCGTCGTCTTCCGAAGCCCCGCTCTCCCCTGGGAGGGTGGGGCTTCGTCGTCTTCCTCGCCCAATCTGGGACCGGCGGGATCGGTGGGCGATGTTTCACGTGGAGCGACGAGCGCGGCGGCGTGCTGCGGACGTTCCTGGTGTCACGGTCGCCGATGTTCCACGTGAAACGTCCCCTTCGGAACGGTGCCGCTCTCCATTCCCGCTCGCTCTCCATTGCCGCCTGCCATCCATTGCCGGAGCGGCGCGACGACACGGAGCCCAGCGTGGAACGGATGGTGATCGACCGCGCGAGCACGCCGCTGTGCAGGAATCGCGCCGAGTGCACGGTCTCAAGCGGTCGGTGCTCCCCGAGCGTCCGGTCGGCGACCCGGCCGGCCCTCAGGACCGAGCGTCGTCTGCCAGCAGGTCCCAGCGGCGGTACTTCGGGCCGTTGCCGAGCAGGCTCCAGACGACTCTGGTGAGCTCCGGATAATCGAGTGCGATCCTGCGCAGCACTTCGAAGTTGCGCGGCTGATCGGGACGGACTCCACCGCGTTCGACGATCTCATCCGCACGGAGCAGGAACACCACGAGCTCATCGACGCTCGGCAGTTCCTCCATGAAGTCCCAGGGGTCCTCTCCCCCGTGCAGGCGCTCCTGGACGAGCACCGCGAGCTCGTCCGCCGCTTCAGCCCTCAGCACTTCGAGGCTCGCGCGCCTGGTCGGGGAATCACTCACCCGACAAGCCTACGTGCCACCGCATGCACGAAGGCCGGGAACCACCCGCGTCACGCGGATCCGTCCCGGCCTCGTCACAGCGGCGCCAGGGGCGGCTGCTACCGCGCTCCGTAGCTCTCCTCGCCGATCTCAGTGAGGATGCGATTGAGGTCCTGAATGGAAGCGAATTCGATCTTGAGCTGGCCTTTTCGTGCGCCCAGGGCGATCTGCACCCGGGTATTCAGGCGGTCCCCGAGCTTGCCTGCCACGTCATCGAGGTAGGCGCGCCGGGAGCCGGCCTGCGGCTTCACGGCCTTCGTCACCGTTCCGGCGGCGGCGATCGTCTTGGCCGCCTCCTCCGTTGCACGAACCGAGAGATCCTCGTTCACGACCTTGTCGGCGAGACGCTGCATGAGCTCCGGGTCGTCGAGCGAGAGGATCGCACGCGCATGTCCCGCGGTCAGCACTCCCGCGGCGACGCGCTGCTGCACGGGCATCGGCAGGCGGAGCAGGCGGATCGTGTTGCTCACCTGCGGGCGCGAGCGGCCGATGCGATTGGCGAGGGCCTCCTGGGTGATGCCGAAGTCCTCGAGAAGCTGCTGGTAGGCCGAGGCCTCCTCGAGAGGGTTCAGCTGGGAACGGTGCAGGTTCTCGAGAAGCGCGTCTCGGAGCAGATCCTCGTCGGCGGTCTCGCGCAGAATGGCCGGAATCGACTCAAGGCCGGCCTCGCGGGCGGCCCGCGTGCGGCGCTCCCCCATGATCAGCTCGTACTTGCCCTCGGCGTTCTCCCGGACGACGACAGGCTGCAGCACGCCGAACTCGCGGACGCTGTGCACGAGTTCCGCGAGGTCGTCCTCGTTGAAATGCACGCGCGGCTGACGGGGGTTCGGGACGATGTCGTGCGGATCGATGCGCACCAGGCGTGCGCCGGGGACTTCCACCAGCTGCTCGTTCTGCACCGGCACTTCCGGCTCAGAGGACTTCTCCGCCACTGCTTCCGCGAGCTTCGCACCCGGGAAGAACACGTCGACCGGCCGTTCCGTCGCGTCGGAGGTCGGAATGAGCGCGCCGATCCCGCGCCCCAGTCCCGTGCGTTTCGCCATCAGTGACCCTTCTCGTTGTTGTTCTTCGCCCGTCCGGCGATCTCGACTGCTGCTTCGCGGTAGGCAACCGCGCCGACCGACTGCCCGTCATAGGTGATCACGGTCTGCCCGAAGCTGGGCGCTTCCGACACACGGACCGACCGCGGGATCACCGTTTCCAGCACCTCGTTCGGGAAATGGCTGCGGACCTCTTCAGCCACCTGCTGTGCCAGCCTGGTGCGCCCGTCGAACATCGTCAGCAGGATCGTCGACATGCTGAGGGAGGGATTGAGGTGCTTCTGGATCATCCGGATGTTGCCGAGCAGCTGGCTCAGGCCTTCCAGCGCGTAGTACTCGCACTGAATCGGGATCATCACCTCGGTCGCCGCCGTGAAGGCGTTGATCGTGAGCAGTCCCAACGACGGCGGGCAGTCGATGATCACGACGTCCGTGTGATGTGCGGCCAGATAGTCGTTGAGTGCCGTGCGGAGGCGGTGTTCGCGAGCGACCTGTGACACGAGCTCGATCTCGGCGCCGGCGAGGTGAATGGTGCTCGGTGCGCAGAGCAGGTTCGGGGACTCCGGACTGACCTGGATGACCTCCGCGAGGGCGCTGTCGCCGATCAGCACGTCGTAGATGCTCGGGAGATCGGCGGTGTGCGGCACCCCGAGTGCAGTCGATGCGTTGCCCTGGGGATCCAAATCGACGACGAGGACCTTCCCGCCGAGATCAGCCATCGCGGAGGCGATGTTGACGGCCGTGGTGGTCTTCCCCACTCCGCCCTTCTGATTGGAGATCGTGAAGACACGGGTCGGACCGTCGAACGAGACGCTGACTCCCTCGAGTGCTCTGCGCCGGGCCGTCAGATCCGCGAGTTCTCGGGCGAGTGGGGTGTCCGCTCCGTATCCTGTTGTCGAGGTGCTCGAGGACTGTTTCACGTGAAACATCCACTCCTTTCGACGATCTCCGACGGGACACGACGGAACCTCCACTCTAACTTGCGCGCCCGACGTTCCTGTCGCCAAGCCGGAATCTGGGTGATGTTTCACGTGAAACAAGGGTGTGGAGGGTGGTTGCTGTCCGCCCGATCGAGACACCGGTAAGGCGTCTGTCCGACAGGAAAGGCACGGTGCCATCGGACGGCCAGTATCGTGCCGCCAGGACCCGATGACGGGTGGCGTTCTTGATCTGGCGAGATGGGCGAAACTCACTCCGCAGGTGTCGAACACCCTGCACCAGGACCCCGGCCGGTAGGAGATTTGGCCGGCACGGAACTGGTCACTTCGGATACGCAGGTGGTCAACCCGGTGAGCCGGTGGTCAACCCGGACGGAGGAGTTCAGACACTACGTGGCGGTCGGCCCCGCACACAGGTAGCAAACCGGCAAGGATGAGGCCGGCATGTGGTGAGCCCCGCGCGCGGAATCGCAAACCGGTAGGAATGGGGCCACCCGGGATGCGGTGAGCACCCGCTACACAGAAAGACGGCCCGCACAGAGGCGGATCACCCCGCACGCCGCACCCCGCACGCAGTGATCGACCGCGCACGCAGTGATGGACCCGCACGCAGTGATGAACCCGCACGCAGTGATGAACCCGCACGCAGTGATGAACCCGCACGCGGTGATGAACCCGCACGCGGTGATGAACCCGCACGCGGTGATAGACCCCACACGCAGCGATAGACCCCACACGCAGTGGCATATCCCCCATTGCCGGGCGGTCCGCGCGCAGGCAGGCGGTCGGCCCGGCGCCCAGTGTTCCACCAGGGTCGAAAGCCTGGACGAGAGGTCTCTCCCGTTACCGTCGACACCCTCGGGAAGCCGATAGTGGATGGCGCCCCTCGTTTCACGTGAAACATGACATCGAACTCGCTGTCCAGCGCAGCCCGCGCCGCGAAAACAGCCCACTGTCTGGCACGCAATCCAGCTACCACCTACAGTCGCGCGCATCAGCGCCACAAACACGACGTCCACGGCCGCCCGTCATCGATGGCTCCCCGCCGCCCACGTCCACGCACCACGCGTTGCCATCACAACGTTCCACGTGAAACATCGCCTTGAGCAGCAAGAGGCGGACGGGATCGGGCTCATCGAATGCCCCGGCTCGCCGGCCGCGGACTATTCGGATCTCCCTGCGTGCGTCGCACACGCACAGAGACGACCGTTCGTTGGCCTGTGAGGTTTAAGAACTCCGACGGTGAGCGACGCACGAAGCCCGTCCATCAGAGAGCGCTCCGCCAGTCGCTCACGGAACCGCGAACCAGATCGGGGCGGGGGGGACATCACTCCTAAGCCGACGCACGACCCACCGGCCGAAGCCTCGCCACGCGCGGCCGCCCCTCACCTCGGTGTTCGGCCGGCTGATGATGTGTCCGAAATGGCTGCGGTGAGGCGCGGTGCGGTGTCGTGACCTATCCACAGAACCAGTGGTCACTGACGTTCGCACCTTCTCGACCTGCCTTTGAGTCATTCAACGTGTGGCACCCTGCAATGCCGAGACGGCCGCGATCTCGTCACGAACCAGGCCCCCGGCGTCGAGAAACAACTCCCCTCGCCGGCGTCCATCATCAACCACCCGAAGATCGACGACGACCGGCAGAGTGCTTCCGGGACGCCTACCTCGTGCGCGCGATGCACCCCAGTACGAACCCCGGGTGAAAGGCGGAGACCGTTAGGAATCGGCCGAATCACCATCCGCCGAATCACCATCCGTGGATGGCAACGCCGAACCGTCCGCGAATCACGCTCTCAGCGACCATGGTGTCGCCCGGAACAGATCGCGCGGTCCCTCGTTACCGCGATGTTCCACGTGAAACATCGCCGCTTCCCAACGCAGGCACACATGCCAGCCGGATGTCCGTCCGACCGCTGTCGAGGACGGCCAACCTGGTTACCGCGAACGGCGAACCGAGAACCGAACGGAGAATGACGGACCGCAAACAGCGAACGAAGATCCCTCAAGCGCGGACGGTCGCCCGGAGCACGCGTGTCGTCTCCGCGAGTACGCCCTCGCCGAGGGTCTCGACCCGAACGTCGGTGAGCAGGAACTTCCTGATCGCCTTCTGCGCAGCAGCGATCTCGTTCTCGGCGTTCACGCCCTTGAGCAGCGCGAGCTCTCCCCCGTTCCGCACCAGGGGCGCGGTCCAAGGGATGAGGGTGCGCAGCGCACTGACCGCACGAGCCGTGACCATGTCGAAGGTGCCGCTCAGTCCGACATCCTCCGCACGTCCGCGCACCACGCTCACGTTGCCCAGCTCCAGCTCGGCGACCTGCTCGTCGAGCCACGTCACGCGGCGCTCCATCGGCTCGATCAGAGTCCACTCGACGTCCGGGCGTGCGATCGCGAGGACGATACCCGGCAGCCCGGCACCCGAACCGACGTCGGCAACGGACCCGTGGAAGAGCGGCACAGCGATCGCGCTGTTCAGGATGTGCCGAGTCCACAAACGCGGCAGCTCGAGCGGGCCGATCAGGCCGCGCTCCTCCCCCTCACGCGCGAGAGCAGCCGCGAACCGGCGTGCACGCTCTATACCCTCGCCGAACAGCTCCGCCGCGACGTCCGGCTCCTGTTCCAGCTCGGGCGTCCCGGGCACGGCCTCAGTCATGTTTCACGTGAAACGTCAGCGTCGGCGGATCACGGTGTGACGCGTCGGACCCTCACCGTAGGACTCGGAGACCAGCCCGCGCTCCGACGCGATGTCATGCACCAGCTTGCGCTCGTAGCTCGACATCGACGGCAGCGAGGCCTGCGAGGCTCCCTCATCCAGTTTCGCCACGGCGGAGTCCACCAGCCGCTCGAGCTGAGAGCGTCGCGCGTCACGGGATCCAGCGACGTCGAGGATCAGGCGGGAGAAGGATCCCGTGGCGTTCTGCACCGCGAGCCGAGTCAGCTCCTGCAGCGCCTGCACGGTGTCGGGTGCCGACAGGAGACGCAGTGCGTCGCCTTCCGCCTCAACCGAGACGTAGGCGCGTCCCTGCTTCACATCCAGCGTCAGATCACCGTCGATGTCCGCGATGTCCAGCAGACCCTCGATGAAGTCGGCCGCGATGTCGCCCTCGTGCTCGAGTTCGGCGACCGTCGGCTCCGCAGCGCCCTGTTCGGTCATGCCCCGCTCCCGTTCTGCTCCCTCTTGGCGCGCTTGGCGCTCTTCGGCTGCTGCCGCTTCGGCTGCTGCGCGCGCAGGCGCTCGGCATCCTCGAGCATCTTCTGCTGCTCGGCCTGGTACGCGGCCATCGGCACGATCTTGCCCTCTGAGTTGATCGCCTTGCCCTTGCGCGCCAGGCGCTCCTCACGCGCCTTGGCGGCGTCCGAACCCGGGGTGGGCATCTCGCGAAGCACGAGGAACTGCTGTCCCATGGTCCACAGGTTGCTGATGAACCAGTAGATGACGACGCCGAGCGGGAAGAACAGACCCGAGAAGATGAAGCCGAGCGGGAGGATGTACAGCATGATGCGCTGCATCTGGTACGCCTGGCCGGTCTTCGCCTCGGGTGCGAGGTTCTTCGAGATGATCTGCAGCTGCGTGAAGAACTGCGATCCGATCATCAGGATCACCAGGACGACGAGGATCGCGACGGTCGTCTCCCAGCCGGCGGGCTTGTGCTGCACCGCGTCCACCAGGCTGGTGTGCAGCGGTGCCACTCCGAAGAGCGTGGCGTCGTAGAACTGCTTCGTCAGCTCCTTCGTGAGCAGCCACACTCCGCCTTCGCCGGCGAGAGCGTGCTTCTTCACATCGCTCAACGTGTAGAACATGCCGAGCAGGAAGGGCATCTGCACAAGCAGCGGCAGGCAGCTCGACAACGGTGTCGTACCGTGCTTCTTGTACAGCGCCATGGTCTCGCGACTCATCGCCTCACGGCTCAGCTGATCGCGCTTGCCCTTGTACTTCTCCTGGACTTTCTTCAGTTCAGGGGCGATTTCCATCATCTTGCGCTGGCTCTTGATCTGCCGCACGAAGAGCGGGAAGACCGCCGCGCGGATCACCAGCACGAGGCCGATGATCGACAGCACCCAGGTGAGACCGGCGGCGCCATGCAGCCCGATCGCGGTGAACAGCCAGTGCCAGGCGACGAGGATCGCCTCGACCAGTGCCTTGAACGGCCACATGACGGTGCCGAGCAGGTCGAAGCCGCCACTCGAGGGAGCGGGCGTCGACGTGGACGCGGCAAGCAGGAGGTCGTAACCCACTGATCAGTCCTTTCGGGAAGGGACGACGAATCCTCGGGACGTGAGGGCGTGTCGGAAGTTCTTGTGCAGCGGTACGTCGTCCACACCGCCGTGGCTCCAGGGATTGCAGCGCAGGATCCGCCACGCCGAGAGGACTGCGCCCTTCACCGCGCCGTGCTGCTGCACCGCACCTACAGCGTAGGCGGAACACGATGGGTAGTAGCTGCACACGTCTCCGTACAGCGGGGAGATCACCGTGCGATACACCGCGAGCAGCCCGAGCAGCAGATTCCGCGGCAGCAGCGGGATCGTGCGGAGGGCGTCCGCGGCGTGCAGCTGCGCAGTGCCCCGCGAATACGCCGGCAGCGCGCTCATCGCACGCCTCGCTGCAGGGCCCGTTCCACGTCCGACAGCAGCTCGGAGAACGGCGCTGCAGCCGCGGCGGGAAGCGCGCGGATCACGACATCCACGCCGTCGGGCAGGGGAAGCTGCCGTGCACAGACGTCCTTGAGACGCCGACGCACGGTGTTGCGGACAACCGCGTTCCCCACTTGCTTGCTGATGATGAAACCGAACCGAGCCGGACGAGGATCCCCCGTGTCGAGCACCGAGAGGATCAGCCGGGGCCCGCCGTGCCGTCGCCCGCGCCGGACCACCGTGCGGTAGTCGGACCCGCGCGTGATGCGATACGGGCGGGCGAGCACGGATTTACGCCGAGAGCTCGGTGCGGCCCTTTCCGCGACGAGCCGCGAGGATCGCGCGGCCGGCACGAGTGCGCATGCGGGCGCGGAAGCCGTGCTTCTTGGCGCGACGACGGTTGTTGGGCTGGAAAGTGCGCTTGCTCATGATTTCTCCGGGAGGGAAGCTGTCACCGGGATCGCATGCTGCCGGAGACGAGGTGGACAAAAGGATGCCGAACAGGCATAAGTCAACCGATTAAGGCTACGACGTCGGCCCCCACATCGCAAACCGAGCAGGCGGAATCGCCATTATCCACACCTGTGGATCGATCTGCCCACAGGGACACGCCTCCGGGACAGACCAGTCACAGGTTGCTCTCGACGCCCGCGCTGACTACCGTGGCACGAGCAGTTATCCACAGGCAGCGCGATCCCTTCCGCCGCCGTGCCGAGTCGCCGGGGGAACAATGTCAGCAGCCACAGCGTCCGACGTGCCGATCTGGGACGAGCTGCTCGCCGAGCTGGCCGCGGACGATCGGGTCACCGCCCCGCTTCAGGGCTTCCTCAACCTGGCGGTTCCCGCCGGGGTCATGACCGCGACGCTCTACCTCGAGGTGCCGAACGACCTCACCGCCGGACAGATCAACAAGCGCCTGCGGCTGCCGATCATGGAGGCCCTCTCCCGCATCGGCGACGAGGTCACCTCGTTCCGCGTCACCGTCAACCACGACATGGTCGAACAGCAGACGGTTCCGATCCCGGTCGCCGACTTCGCCTCCGGACGCACCGACTCCGCGCGCATCGATTCCCCGATCGAGCAGCAGCCCACCCCGATCCGCCACGAATCCCGGCTGAACCCGAAGTACGTGTTCGACAACTTCGTGATCGGGCAGTCCAACCGGTTCGCGCATGCGGCCGCGGTCGCAGTCGCCGAGGCCCCCGCGAAGGCGTACAACCCGCTGTTCATCTACGGCGGCCCGGGACTGGGCAAGACCCACCTGCTGCACGCGATCGGCGACTACGCGCAATCCCTGTACGCGGGGGTGAAGGTCCGCTACGTGTCGAGCGAGGAGTTCACGAACGACTTCATCAACTCGATCGCGAACAACCGCGGATCCGCCTTCCAGGCGCGCTATCGCGAGGTCGACATCCTGATGATCGACGACATCCAGTTCCTGCAGGGCCGCGCGGAGACGCAGGAGGCGTTCTTCCACACGTTCAACCAGCTGCACGACCACAACAAGCAGGTCGTGATCACCAGCGACGTGCCGCCCAAGCACCTCACCGGCTTCGAGGAGCGCATGCGCAGCCGGTTCGAGTGGGGCCTGATCACCGACGTGCAGGCGCCCGACCTCGAGACGCGCATCGCGATCCTCCGCAAGAAGGCGCAGAGCGAGCAGCTGCACGTGCCGGACGACGTGCTCGAGTACATCGCCACCAAGGTCTCGTCCAACATCCGCGAGCTCGAGGGTGCGCTCATCCGCGCCACCGCCTTCGCGAACCTGAACCGGTCGGCGCTCGACATCGCCACCGCGCAGACCGCGCTGCGCGACATCGTGGATCAGGACGAGGACAGCATCATCTCGCCGACCGACATCATCACGACGACCGCGAACTACTTCAAGCTCAGCGAAGACGACCTGTACGGATCGAGCCGCTCGCAGCAGATCGCGACCGCCCGGCAGAT
This sequence comes from Microbacterium sp. 22242, assembly GCF_052045495.1. NCBI lineage: Bacteria > Bacillati > Actinomycetota > Actinomycetes > Micrococcales > Microbacteriaceae > Microbacterium > Microbacterium sp. 22242. Next base: position 51,671 of record NZ_JBQEOZ010000019.1, read on the forward strand.
CGCGATGTACCTGTGCCGCGAGCGCACCAACCTCTCGCTGCCCAAGATCGGTCAGCTCTTCGGCAACCGCGACCACACCACCGTGATGTACGCCTACAAGAAGATCAGCGAGCTCATGAAGGAGCGCCGCGCGATCTTCAACCAGGTGACCGAGATCACCGCGCAGCTCAGCCGGCGCTGACCCCGCAGGTCCGGAACGCGGATCGCGACGGAGGATCATTGCACGACCGGGGCCAAGAGTCCACATGTGGATAACTTGGGGATATCTCGGCGTCCGCACCCTCGCCGATCCCCACAGGAACCCCGGAACTGTGGATAACTTCGGTCTCCCGGCTCCCGGGGGACCGACCGAGACCCCAGTGATTCCGCAGGATCTCCACAACTGACAGACGTGTAGTTCCCTTGTCCCGTAAAGCATCCCCAGACTTATCCACAGTATCCACAGGCGTTAACACCGTTAAGAACCCTTTTGAGATTCAGGTCCATCGATGACCTTCCAGGACCGGCCTGGGGATGGATCCGTCTGCCGGATCGTGGTCGAGCGCCGAGCGGTCCCCGATCACGAACCGCGAACCGCTGCCGACGAGCTGATGGGAGGCGCCGCCGTCCCCCGCGACCCCGGAGCGCGCGACCATGGCATTAGCATGGGAGCCCGTGGCGTTCGCCATGCAGCGGAAGGCGTGTCCGACATGACCCTCCGCGATCCAACGACGAAGGAGCGCCGGTGAGGTTCCAGGTCAATCGCGATGTCTTCAGCGAAGCAGTGTCCTTCGTCGTCAAACTGCTGCCCCAGCGCAACCCGCAGCCGATCCTCGCCGGCGTGCTGATCGAGGCCGGACCGGACGGGCTGACCCTCTCCGCCTTCGACTACGAGGCCTCCGCGCGGACGACGATCGACGCGACGGTCGACGAGCCAGGCACGATCCTGGTGCACGGCCGTCTGCTCTCCGACATCGCCAGCCGGCTGCCGAACGCCCCGATCGAGATCGCTGTCGAGGAGGACGGCGGGATCGCCGTGCGCTGCGGATCCGCGCGGTTCACGCTCGCGGCCATGCCGGTCGAGGAATATCCCTCGATCCCCGAGGTGTCCGGCACCTCCGGCCTGGTTCCCGCGGAGGACTTCAGCACCGCGATCGCACAGGTCGCCTTCGCCGCCTCGCGCGACGATGTCACCCCCGTCCTCACCGGCGTGCAGCTCGAGGTCACCGGCAACGCCCTCAGTCTCGTCGCGACCGACCGCTACCGCGTCTCGCTGCGCGATGTCCCCTGGGACGGCGAGTCGGTCGAGCAGACCGCTCTCGTGCCCGCCCGCACCCTGCAGGAGGTCGGAAAGACCTTCGGTCACGCCGGCACGATCCAGATCTCGTTCTCGGGAGCGGGTGACCGCGAGATCATCGCGTTCACCGCCGGCAACAAGACCGTCACCTCGCTGCTGATCAAGGGCAACTTCCCGCCCGTGCGCCGGCTGTTCCCGGAGCAGACCGATCACCACGCCGTCGTGAGCACCGCGGATCTCACCGAGGCCGTGCGCCGCGTCGCCCTCGTGCTGGACCGTTCCGCCCCGCTGCGCTTCACGTTCGACACCTCGGCGGTCACCATGGACGCGTCCGGCGGCGAGCAGGCCCGCGCCTCGGAGTCCGTCGACGCGCACCTCAACGGCGGCGAGGTCACCCTCGGCCTGAACCCGCAGTACCTGCTCGAGGCCCTCGGTGCCGTGAAGAGCGAGTTCGTGCGGGTGACGTTCACGTCGTCGGACAACGCGAACAAGCTCAGTCCGGTGCTGATCACCAGCCAGACGTCGGTCGAGCAGGCGGGTCTCGACTCGTTCAAGTACCTGCTGCAGCCCAACCTGCTGCTGCGCTGAGCCGAGTCCGCGGCAGGGTCCCCTGTCGGTGCCCGCGGGTAAGGTTGCTCGGGTGATTGTGGAGCATCTCAGCCTCGTCGACTTCCGCAATTACGCGACCGCCGAACTCACGCTGCACCGCGGTCCGAACGTCCTGGTCGGCCGCAACGGGCAGGGCAAGACGAACCTCGCCGAGGCGATCGTGTTCCTCGCGACGCTCGCCTCGCATCGCGTCTCCTCCGACGCACCGATGGTCCGCGACGGGTACGAGGCGGCGATCGTGCGTGCCCGCCTCGCGCACGGTCAGCGGAAAGTCCTGATCGAGGTGCAGATCAACCGGCAGGGATCCAACAAGGCGCGGATCAACGCCGCACCGGGGCGCACCGCCGACCTGCCACGTTACGCCCACGTGGTGCTGTTCGCGCCGGAGGATCTGCAGATCGTCCGGGGGGATCCGTCTGCCCGGCGCCGGTTCGCGGACCAGCTGCTGATCCAGCGCACGCCGCGCATGTCCGCGGTGCTCGGCGACTACGACCGGGTGCTGCGACAGCGCACCGCGCTGCTGAAGTCGGCTCGTGCCCGGGGCATCAAGGCCGAGGCGCTCACCACCCTCGACGTGTGGGACGACAAGCTCATCGCGCTCGGTGCAGAGATCATCGACGCCCGCACGCGCCTCGCCGCAGACCTGCAGCCCGGCGTCGCGGACTCGTACGCGGCGATCGCGGGCGCCGACCACGATCCGCGGCTGCAGTGGGCGCAGTCGATCCGCGGCGGAGACCCCGAGGAGAGCGAGGGCCAGGAGTCGGCCGACCAGGTCACCGGATCCGCCGGCACCGCCGACCTGTTCCGTGCGGCCCTCGCGGCCAAGCGCCCGGCCGAGCTCGAGCGCGGGCTCACGCTGGTCGGGCCGCACCGGGACGACCTGGTGCTGCGGGTGCGTGATCTCCCGGTCAAGGGCTACGCCTCGCACGGGGAGTCCTGGTCGGTGGCGCTCGCCCTGCGCCTCGCCTCGGCCGAGCTGCTGCGGCGCGAGTCCCCCGCGGGTGATCCGGTGCTGATCCTGGACGACGTCTTCGCGGAGCTCGACGCCGAGCGCCGGCAGCGCCTCGCCGGGATCACCGCGGGATACGAGCAGGTCATCGTCACGGCCGCCGTCGAGGAGGACATCCCCGAGGTTCTGCACCGCCACGTGGTGCGGATCTCGGCCGGCACGATCTCCGACGAACGCGAGCAGTCGGTCCCCGAGCCGGTCCGGCCTGTCCCGTCGGTCCCTGACCCGGTCCCGTCGGTCCCCGAGCCTGTCGAAGGGACCTCGGCGTCGGACGAGGACGCTTCGCCGACCGCAGCGACCGAGGGAACGGAGAGCGCGAATGCCTGAACCCGCGGAACCCGACGTCCCCGAGACGGTCGCGACCTACCTGCGGCTGCGCGGGCTGAAGCCGAGCTCGAAGAACTGGAAGCGCAAGAAGCGCCTGGTCGACGACGACAACGCACCGTTCACCCCCGGCCGGGACCCCGGATCCCTCGGCGACGTGCTCGCCAAGCTCACCCGCGACTCCGGCTGGGAGGCCGCGCTCAGCCGTGAGGACCTCGTACTGCAGTGGGCCGAACTCGCCGGGCCCGACACCGCCAAGCACTCCGAGCCGGTGTCGCTCGAGGGCGGCATGCTCACGGTGAAATGCGACTCGACGGCGTGGGCGAAGAACCTGCAGTACATGCGTGCCGTGATCATCACCGAGATCGGCCGCAGGTATCCCGAGGCAGGGGTGCAGAACCTGCGCTTCGTCGGGCCGGACGTCCCGTCCTGGAAATGGGGCCCCAGAGTCGCTCCAGGGCGCGGCCCGCGCGATACCTACGGCTAGGACATGATCCATCCCGTTCACGGAGGATTCAGGCGCGCAGAACGCCGTACAACGCGACATTGAGAACGGTTTCCGATAGACTGAAGGCCTAGATTTCGATGTGGAGCCTCCTCTCAGATGACACCTGAAAACACCTCTGACGCGAACGAATCGACCGAGAGCGAATCGACCCCGACGGGAGCTTCAGAGGCACCCGGCTCCGCCACGGTATCCTCACCGGCGAAGGCGAGCGGACAGGCAGCCGCGTACGGCGCCGACGAGATCCAGATCCTCGAGGGTCTCGAGGCCGTGCGCAAGCGTCCCGGCATGTACATCGGATCCACCGGTCCGCGTGGTCTGCACCACCTCGTCTACGAGATCGTGGACAACTCGGTGGACGAGGCGCTCGCCGGCGCGAACGACGCGATCATCGTGACGATCCTCGCCGACGGCGGCATCCGCGTCATCGACTACGGGCGCGGCATCCCGGTCGACCCGCACTCCTCCGACCCGAACAAGTCGACGGTCGAGGTCGTGCTCACGATCCTGCACGCCGGCGGAAAGTTCGGCGGCGGCGGATACGCGGTCTCCGGCGGTCTGCACGGCGTCGGATCCTCTGTCGTGAACGCGCTCTCGACCCGCTTCGAGGTCGAGATCAAGCGCCAGGGCTTCGTCTGGCGGCACAGCTTCGCGAACGGCGGCCACCCGCAGCAGCAGCTGGAGAAGGGCGAGCCGACCGACGAGACCGGTACGACCATCACCTTCTGGCCGGACCCGACGATCTTCACCGAGACGGTCGACTTCGACTACGACACTCTGCGCACCCGGTTCCAGCAGATGGCGTTCCTGAACAAGGGGCTGCGCATCGAGCTGCACGACGAGCGCGCCGGTGCCACGGTCGACGAGGAGGTCGAGGGCACCGTCGTCACGAAGCAGCGCGGGGACGTGTTCCTCTACGAGCGCGGCCTGGTCGACTACGTCGAGTACCTCAACCACGTGCGCCGCGCCGAGGTGGTCAACGACGAGATCATCGCCTTCGAGTCCGAGGACTCGGAGCGCAAGATCTCGCTCGAGGTCGCGATGCAGTGGACCACCGGCTACACCGAGAACGTGTTCACCTACGCGAACACCATCAACACGCACGAGGGCGGCACGCACGAGGAGGGCTTCCGCGCGGCGCTCACCTCGCTGGTGAACCGCTACGCCCGCGCGAACAACCTGCTCAAGGAGAAGGACGAGAACCTCTCCGGCGACGACGTGCGCGAGGGCCTCACCGCGGTCATCTCGATCAAGCTCGGCGAGCCGCAGTTCGAGGGTCAGACCAAGACCAAGCTCGGCAACACCGAGGCCAAGGCCTTCACCCAGAAGGTGGTCGGCGACCAGCTCGGCGACTGGTTCGACCGCAACCCGGCGCAGGCGAAGAACGTGATCCGGAAGGCGATCGACGCCGCCACCGCGCGGCTGGCGGCGCGCAAGGCGCGCGAGACCGCCCGGCGCAAGAGCGTGTTCGAGTCGGCCGCGATGCCGGACAAGCTCAAGGACTGCACGAGCAAGGATCCGTCCATCTCGGAGATCTTCCTGGTGGAGGGCGACTCGGCCGGCGGATCGGCCGTGCAGGGGCGCGACCCGCACACCCAGGCGATCCTGGCGCTGCGCGGCAAGATCCTGAACGTCGAGCGCGCGCGTCTCGACAAGGCGCTCGCCAACAAGGAGGTCCAGGCGATGATCCAGGCCTTCGGCACGGGCATCGGCGAGGACTTCGACCTGGACAAGGCGCGGTACCACAAGATCGTGCTGATGGCCGATGCCGACGTGGACGGCCAGCACATCACGACCCTGCTGCTCACCCTGCTGTTCCGCTACATGCGCGGCCTCATCGAGGCCGGTTTCGTGTTCCTCGCGATGCCGCCGCTGTACCGCCTGAAGTGGACGAACGCGCCGCACGAGTACGTGTACTCGGACGCCGAGCGGGACGCGCTGCTGCAGGACGGCTTGGCCAACGGCAAGCGGATCCCGAAGGACGCCGGCATCCAGCGCTACAAGGGTCTCGGCGAGATGAACGCCAAGGAGCTGTGGGAGACCACGATGGACCACACCACCAGGACGCTGCGCCAGGTGACCATCGACGACGCCGCGGCCGCGGACGAGATCTTCAGCGTGCTGATGGGCGAGGACGTCGAATCGCGTCGCAGCTTCATCCAGCGCAACGCCAAGGACGTCCGCTTCCTGGACATCTGACCCCCACGACACAAGCGAAGACGCGGGCCGCGCCTCTACGAACGACGGAGGGCGAGGCCGGACAAGAGAAGGGCGGAGGGCCGGGATTCCGAGGAATATCGGGAGGGGCCCGCGCAGCGGGAAGGACCCCGCTGATTCCTCGGAATCCCGACCCGGAGCCCGGCCGCTTCCACGAAGCCCGGCCCCGGACAACACCGAACGGCAAGACGAAGAGAAGACATGACTGACGAAAGCCGCCCCGAGCCCGAGCACAACCACGGCAAGATCGACCAGGTCGATCTGCAGTCGGAGATGCAGCGGTCGTACCTCGACTACGCGATGGCCGTCATCGTCGGCCGCGCGCTGCCCGACGTGCGCGACGGGCTCAAGCCGGTGCATCGCCGCGTGATCTACGGCATGTACGACGGCGGCTTCCGCCCCGACAAGTCGTTCTCCAAGTGCGCCCGCGTGGTCGGCGAAGTGATGGGTCAGTACCACCCGCACGGCGACTCCGCGATCTACGACGCGCTCGTGCGCCTGGTGCAGCCGTGGTCGCTGCGCTACCCGCTCGCACTCGGCCAGGGAAACTTCGGCTCCCCCGGCAACATGGGCGCCGCCGCCCCCCGGTACACCGAGACGAAGATGGCTCCCCTCGCGCTCGAGATGGTGCGCGACATCGAAGAGGAGACCGTCGACTTCTCCGACAACTACGACGGGCAGACGCAGGAGCCCGACGTGCTGCCGGCCCGATTCCCGAACCTGCTGGTCAACGGATCCGTCGGCATCGCGGTCGGCATGGCCACGAACATCCCGCCGCATAACCTGCGGGAGGTCTCCGAGGCCGCGCTGTGGGCGCTGGAGAACCCCGACCTGCCCCGCGAGGAGCTGCTCGAGGGACTGATCCAGCGCGTGCCGGGCCCGGACTTCCCGACCGGCGCGCAGATCCTCGGCACCAAGGGGATCCACGAGGCGTACCGCACCGGACGCGGATCCATCACCATGCGCGCGGTCGTCGGCGTCGAGGAGATCCAGGGCCGCACGTGCCTCGTGATCACCGAACTGCCGTATCAGGTCAACCCCGACAACCTCGCCGTGAAGATCGGCGACCTGGTGCGCGAGGGCAAGATCGCGGGCATCGCCGACATCCGCGACGAGACCAGCGATCGCACGGGCCAGCGTCTCGTGGTCGTGCTCAAGCGCGACGCGGTCGCCAAGGTCGTGCTGAACAACCTGTACAAGCACACCCAGCTGCAGGACAACTTCGGCGCGAACATGCTCGCGATCGTGGACGGCGTGCCGCGCACGCTCGCCCTCGACGGCTTCATCATGCACTGGCTCGACCACCAGATCGATGTGATCGTGCGCCGCACGACCTTCCGCCTGGCGAAGGCCGAGGCGCGCATGCACATCCTGCGCGGCTACCTCAAGGCGCTCGACGCGCTCGACGAGGTCATCGCGCTGATCCGTCGCTCCCCCTCGGCGCAGGAGGCGAACGAGGGACTGCAGCGGCTCCTGGAGATCGACTACGACCAGGCGCTCGCGATCCTCGACATGCAGCTGCGCCGCCTCGCAGCCCTCGAGCGTCAGAAGATCATCGACGAGGCCACCGAGCTCGAGGCGCAGATCGTCAAGTACAAGGCGATCATCGCGGATCCGGCGCTGCAGCGCGGGATCATCCGCGACGAGCTCACCGCGATCGTGGACCGGTTCGGCGACGACCGGCGCACGCACATCCTGCACGGCTTCGACGGCGACGTCTCGATGGAAGACCTCATCGCCGAGGAGGAGATGGTCGTCACGGTCACCCGTGAGGGCTACATCAAGCGCACCCGCAGCGACAACTACCGCTCGCAGCACCGGGGCGGCAAGGGCGTGAAGGGCGCGCAGCTGCGGGCCGACGACCTGGTCGAGCACTTCTTCGTCACGACCACGCACCACTGGCTGCTGTTCTTCACCGACAAGGGCAGGGTCTACCGCGCCAAGACGTACGAGATCCCGGAGGCGGGCCGCGACGCGAAGGGCCAGCACGTCGCGAACCTCCTCGCGCTGCAGCCCGAGGAGAAGATCGCGCAGATCCTCGACATCCGCGACTACACGGCCGCCGATTACCTGGTGCTCGCCACCCGCGGCGGCCTGGTGAAGAAGAGCCGCCTCGGCGACTACGACACGAACCGCCAGGGCGGCGTCATCGCGATCCGGCTGCGCGAGGACGACGAGCTCGTCAGCGCATTCCTCGCGAACGCGACCGACGACGTGCTGCTCATCAGCCGTCACGGCATGTCGGTCCGCTTCCAGGCGACCGACGAGGCGCTGCGGCCGATGGGCCGGGCCACCGAGGGCGTCAAGGGCATGCGGTTCAGCGGCGATGACAGCCTGCTGTCCGCGTCGCTGGTCACCGAGGGCGGCTACGTGTTCGTGGTCACCGACGGTGGCTACGCGAAGCGCACCTCGGTGGAGGAATACCGGGTCCAGGGGCGCGGCGGACAGGGCATCAAGGTCGCGAAACTGAACGATGACCGGGGCATTCTCGCGGGCGGTCTGATCGTCCAGGACGACGACGAGGTCCTTGTGGTTCTTGCCAGCGGCAAGGTGGTACGCTCTGCCGTGGCCGAGGTGCCGGCGAAGGGTCGTAACACCATGGGCGTGGTTTTCGCCCGGACCGACGAGGACGATCGGATCCTTGCGATCGCCCGGAACACCGAGCGCGGCCTGGCCGAGAGCGACGAGTCCGACGACTCCGGTACGGCCCCCGAGACAGAAGCCCCCGAAGCCCCCGAAGGAACTGACGCATGAGCACCGTAGCCGACAAGCTCGCCAAGAAGTCGTCCCGGAAGACGTCCAGCAAGCAGGTGCGGCTGCGCCTGGTCTACATCGACTTCTGGTCGGCGGTCAAGCTGTCGTTCCTGGGTGCCATCGCGATCGCCGTCGTGACCCTGGTCTCATTCCTGCTCATCTACCTGGTGATGTCGGCGACCGGGCTGATCGGCAAGGCGGACGACTTCGTGGGCGGCTTCACGGACGGCGCCGTCAAGCTGAGCTCGATCGTCGGACTCCCGCAGGTGCTCGCCTTCGGCTCCGTCGTGGCGATCCTGAACCTCATCGTGTTCACCGTGCTGGGCGCGATCATCGCGGGCATCTACAACCTCGCGGTCAAGGTGACCGGCGGCCTGCTCGTGGGCTTCACCTCGAACTGACATCTCGCTTCGCCAGGAAGGCCCGCATCCCCGAGGATCCGGGCCTTCCTTCGTACGTGGTCCCACCGCACGATGGAGACGAGACGCCGCCTGGGCGATCGCGCCTAGACGACGCCGGTCGTGCCGAGCAGGGTTCCGATGAGCCAGGTCGCGAGCAGCGCCAGTCCCCCGCCGACGACGAGCCGCACCGAGGAGCGCAGCCGGCCGGAGCCGCCGATCCAGGCAGCCATCGCTCCTGTCGCGCCCAGGGCGACGAGCACCGTGGCGAACGTGACCGGAACCCGCCAGGCGGGCGGCGGAAGCAGGATCGCGAGCATCGGGAGCAGCGCGCCGAGCGTGAACGAGATCGCCGAGGAGATCGCGGCGTGCCAGGGGTTGACGAGGTCGTCCTGGTCGATCCCGAGCTCGACCTCGAGGTGGGCGGCCAGGGCGTCGTGGGCGGTGAGCTCCTCGGCGACCTGCTGCGCGGTCTGCTCGGAGAGCCCGCGGCGCCGATACAGCTCGGCGAGCTCGGCGAGCTCCTGCTCGGGCATGGTGCGCAGCTCTTCGCGCTCTTTCGCGATGAGCGCGTTCTCGCTGTCGCGCTGGCTGCTCACCGACACGTACTCGCCGAGCGCCATCGAGACCGCGCCTCCGACGAGTCCGGCGAGGCCGGCGATGAGAATCGCGGAGTTGTCCGTCGTCGCACCCGCGACGCCGACGACGATCGACGCGACCGACACGATCCCGTCGTTCGCGCCGAGCACGCCGGCGCGCAGCCAGTTCAGACGCTGACCGAGGCCCGTGCCGTGGGGTTCGTCGGAATGCACAGTCATGTGATCACGTAAGCACGCGCGCCGGATTCCGTCCATCCAGGCTAGGCATGCATAACCCGGCCCGTTACGGAAAACCCGAACCGGTTCGTCGGGATCGCTCCGTTCCGCCGTGCCGGGCGCGCCCGTAGCGTGGAGCCCATGACCGCAGCACCGACCTACGATCCCCCCGCGGCGACGGATCCCGCACCCCGATCCGCCGAGCGCACCCCGATCCGCCTGCTGCTGACGATCGTGGAGCTCGCGGCTCTCGGCGTCGTCGGATCGGCCGTCGCAGGGCTCCTCGGAGGTCTCGCCGGCATCAGCCTCGGACTGCTGTTCGTCGGCGTCGGCGTGGTCTTCCTGGTCGGGCTGGTCTACGCCCTGTTCGGCGTCGCCTGGTTCGAGATCGCCCGGCTGAACGGCCTCTACGGCTTCGAGCTCCCGGCGCTGCGCTGGCGTCGCGGCGACCGCGACGGGTTCTCGGGATGGCTGCTGTCGCTGTGGCGTCAGGCCTACAACGGGCGGATGTGGCGCGCACTGGCGAACTTCGCCATCGCCTGCTTCCTCGGCGGTCTGGTGCTGCGGCTGTTCTCCTGGTTCGGCTGGTCGGCCGTCACCGCGTTCCAGCCGCTGTTCAGCGGCGCGGATGCCGACACCGGCTGGGGGACGACCTACCCGGTCACCTGGGCGCCGCTGTTCGGAGGCCTCGGCGTCGCCGCGTCGATCCTGGGCATCATCGGGGTCGCACTCCTGCACCGCATCATCTCCCGCGGCATCGTCGCCGCACCCGATCGCGCTCTCGACCTCACCGAGCAGGTCCGCACGAGCACGGCTCAGCGCGCGGGAGCCGTGCGCGCGGCCGACGTCGAACGCACCCGCATCGAGCGCGACCTGCACGACGGCGTCCAGCCTCGCCTGGTCTCGGTCGGGATGACCCTCGGCATGGCCCAGCAGAAGATCGACACCGATCCCGCGGCGGCCAAGGCGCTCATCGCCGAGGCGCACACGTCGACCAAGGCGGCGATCACCGAGCTGCGCCAGCTCGCGCGCGGGATCCACGCCTCGGTGCTCGACGACCGCGGCCTCGACGCGGCGCTGTCGGCCCTCGCGGGACGCTCGCCCGTCCCGGTCTCGCTCGACGTGCGGCTCGACGGCCGGTGCTCCCGCGAGGCCGAGGCGGCCGTGTACTTCACGATCGCGGAGTCGCTCACGAACGCGGCCAAGCACTCCCGGGCGAGCGAATGCCGGGTCGTGGTGCGGGTGCGCGACGCAGGCACGCTCTGGGCCCGTGTCGAAGACAACGGCATCGGCGGTGCGACCGTCGTGCCGGGCGGTGGTCTCGACGGGATCGGGAACCGCGCGCTCGCCGCCGGCGGGACGATCCGCCTGGACAGCCCCGTGGGCGGTCCGACCAGTCTGGAGGTGAGCGTCCCGTGCGCATCCTGATCCGCCCGCTCCTCGACCAGCGCTCCGACGCCCGGCTGCGCAGGGTGATCTCATGAGGATCCTGATCGTCGAGGACTCCGTCCTTCTCCGCGAGGGTCTGGTCCGGCTGCTCGAGGACACCGGCCACGAGGTGGTCGCGGCGCTCCCCGACGCCTCGGCGCTCGACGAGACCGTCGACGCCTCCGCCCCCGACCTCTGCATCCTGGACGTCCGCCTCCCGCCCACGTTCGTGGATGAGGGGATCCGTGCCGCGCTGTCGCTGCGCCGCCGGGTCCCGCAGCTTCCGCTGCTCGTACTCTCCCAGTACGTGGAGGAGCGCTACGCGAGCGACCTGATCACCGCTCAGGGCGTCACTGCGCAGGGATCCGCCGGACCGCTCGGCTATCTGCTCAAGGATCGGGTGGCCGATGTGGCGGAGTTCATCGAGTCGGTCGAGCGGATCGCGGCCGGAGCCACCGTCCTGGACCCGGAGGTCGTCGCGCAGCTGCTCACCCGCCGCAACCAGGACGACCGCATGCTCAGTCTCACCGACCGTGAGCGCGCGGTGCTCGCCATGATCGCCGAGGGCAAGTCGAACCAGGCCATCGCCGCGACGCTGTACCTCTCCGCGGCGAGCGTCGAGAAGCACATCACCGCGATCTTCCAGAAGCTCGGCCTCGAGCCGGACGAGTCGGGCAACCGCCGCGTGCTCGCCGCGATCGCCCACCTCGAGAGCACGGGCCTGAGCGGCCCGCAGACCGCACCCGCTCGCACCGGGTCCGCACAGACAGGAACGAGCCGATGACCGACCTCACTCCCCCGGATCCGATCCTCCCCGAGCCGGCCACGACGATCACGACGGATCCGAGCCGCGGAGCGTCCCCGGCAGCACAGCCGCGCAAGGGCGCCGTGACGGCGATCACGATCGCCGGGATCATCGTCGGGGTCCTTGCGCTCGCGTCCGTGGGCGGTGCGTCCGCCGTCGCCGCGACGGCCCAGGCGGTGGACGGTTCGCGTGCGGACGGATCCGGGATCTCCGTCGACGCGGAGGGCGTGAAGACGCTGAGCCTCGACGCCAGCGCGGGAACGGTGACCATCCGCTTCGCCGACGTCGCCCAGGCCACGCTGCAGAGCGCGGGCCGCGGAAGCGGCGACTGGAAGATGCGCCGTCAGGGCGACGAGCTCATCGTCGACAATCCGCGTTCCGGCTTCGGGTGGTGGATCGGAAGCTGGTTCCAGGACGGACCGGAGATGCAGCTCACGCTGCCGCAGGACCTGGAGGGGACGCTGGACGCCGACCTCAGGCTCGACGCCGGCTCGCTCGACGCGCAGGGCCGCTTCGACACGCTGGCGACGAAGGTGAGCGCGGGCCGGCTCACGGTGAGCGGCAGCGCGAGCTCCGTCAGCGCGCGCGTCGACGCCGGTGCCGCCGATCTGCGCCTGAGCGACGTCACCACCGCCGACCTGACGATGTCGGCCGGCCAGCTCGACGCCACCATCTCAGGGAGCCGCCCCGACCTGGTGAAGCTCGACGTCAGCGCCGGATCCATGGACGTCACTGTCCCCTCCGGGTCGTACTCGCTGACCAAGGACGTCTCGGCGGGAACCCTGGACGCGCGGATCCCGACCGACCCGTCTGCCGACCACCGTATCCAGGTGAACCTGTCCGCAGGAGGCGTCACCCTGCGCAGCGGGAGCTGACCGCACCGATTTCGCGATTGCCCTGCCGTCCGGTAAAGTCTTGGAGGTTGATACGGGGCTATAGCTCAGGCGGTTAGAGCGCTTCACTGATAATGAAGAGGTCCCAGGTTCAAGTCCTGGTAGCCCCACCGACACGTGAGCGGGTCCGAGCAATCGGATCCGCTCATTCGGTCGAAACCCCATGATCTCGGGGCCTTAGCTCAGTTGGTAGAGCGCCTGCTTTGCAAGCAGGATGTCAGGAGTTCGAATCTCCTAGGCTCCACAGTGTGATGAGTCGGGACATAGTTGACATCTGAGTCGCGACATAGGTGACAAGTTACGAGAGAGAGTCCGGCCATCGGCCGGGCTCTCTCTCGTTGTTGCGCCAGTAGCTTTTGCTTGGGTCGATGGTGTTGGTCGCGATGATCTCTCCGGTGTTGAGGGAGATCACGGTGGTGCTGTGTTCGTCGGCGAGGATGATGACGCGTTTGCCTCGGTGGGTGGTGCCGATGCCGAGGTGGTGCATGCGCCCGGCGCGGCGGAAGCTGATCTTCCCGTCGGCGGCGACGTGGTCGTAGCGGAGGCGGTAGTGCGTCCGGTCCGTGTCTGGGGTCCCGGTGGGGGCGGCTTTTGGGGAGGCGGCGTAGGTGTCGGCCGGGGTTCTTCCGTCGAGCGCGCGGTGCGGTCGGCGCGTGTTGTAGTGTTCGCGGAACTCGTCGAGTTGGGTCTGCAGCTCGGCCGCGGTGCGGGCGCGGGGACGGGCGGCGAGCCAGCGTTTCAGGGTTTGATGGAAGCGTTCGATCTTGCCCTGGGTCTGGGGGTGGTTCGGGGAACCGTTCTTCTGGACGATGCTGAGCGCGGCGAGCGTGTATTCGAAGGCGTTTCTGCCTCCTCCGTGTCGGGCGGTGTAGACGCGTCCGTTGTCGGTGAGCGTGGACGCGGGCGGCCCGTGGGTGTCGATGCAGGTGAGGAACGTGGTGACGACGTCGTCGCCGGTGACGGGGTGGTGGACGGTGCAGGACAGCAGTTTTCGGGAGTGGTCGTCGAGCCAGTTCAGGATCTCGACGTCGGTGTCGTCCGCGAGGGGCCAGTGGGTGAAGTCGGACTGCCAGGTCTCGTTCGGTCGGGCGGCTTCGAAACGGAGGTAGGAGGAACGGGGGCGTTTGCGCGGCTCGGGGGTGACCAGCCCAGCGGTGTGCAGGATCCGGCGGATCGTGGACGTCGACGGGGCTCGTAGGCCTTCTTCTCGCAGATGCCAGGCGATCGTGACCGGGCCGGCATCGAGCCCGTTCGAGGTCAGCTGTTGGCGCAGTTCGATGACACGGTCGCGGACGCGGGTGGTCGTCGTCTGGGGCGAAGTCAGCGGAGCGCGCGAGTGTGGCTCGAGGCCATCCAATCCCTCTTTACGGTAGCGGGCGAGCAGCACGTGGAGATACTGGCGGGAGAGCCCGTACTCGCACGCAGCGGCGGTCACTGTGAGCTGTCCGGCGATGATCTTCAACACGACGACGCGATGCTTCGACATGCCTGAGTCTGTCGCCTATGACGCGACTCACGTGTCGCCGATCACCTGTCGCCTATGTCGTGAACCCAGACA
>NZ_JBQEOZ010000020.1:0-47483 GCF_052045495.1 Microbacterium sp. 22242
GGCGGATTCAAGGGGTCGTCGCAACACCGATTGAACTAGACAAGTTCTAGCAGACGCTCGGCTGGAGTTTTCCAGCCGAGCGTTTTGCGTGGGCGGCGGTTGAGTTTCTGGGCGACGTGTTCGAGGTCCTCGGGCCCGTAGACGGTCAGGTCCGTGCTCTTGGGGAAGTACTGCCGCAGCAGTCCGTTGGTGTTCTCGTTCGACCCGCGCTGCCAGGGCGATGCGGGATCACAGAAGTAGACCGGGACACCGGTCGCGATCCGAAACGCTTTGTGGCCGGCCATCTCCGCGCCCTGGTCCCAGGTCAACGACCCGCGCAGGTGCTCCGGCAGGGTGCCGATCAGGCCCACGAGAACATCACGGACGGTCTCGGCGGTGTGGTCCCCGCCGGGGAGGTGCCCGAGCATCACGTAACGGGTGGTGCGTTCGACGAGCGTGACGATCGCGGATTTGTTCAGTTCCCCGGTGATCAGGTCCCCTTCCCAGTGCCCGGGGACGGCGCGGTCCTCGACCTCCGCGGGGCGGTCGCTGATCATCACCATCGGATCGACGAACCGGCTGGTGCGGTGCTCCGGCGACCGGTGCGGTTTGCGGCGGGTCCGCCCGGTGCGCAAAGCATCGGTGATTTCGCGTTTCAGGCCGCCGCGCGCTTGGACGTAGATGGCTTGGTAGATCGTCTCCGTGCTCACTCGCATGCCCTCATCGTCAGGATGGTCCTCGCGGATCCGGTTGCGGATCTGCTCCGGAGACCATTGTTCTCGCAGACCGGCCGCGACGTAGTCCCTCAGCCGACCAGGCTGGACCAGAAGCCCCGGCTTCGGCCGCGCCCGCGCCGCGGCGGCTGCCCGGTGCGCACCGTGCGGCAGATACCGACCATCGGTCGTGTGCGCATCGAGCTCACGTTTGATCGTGGACGCCGGTCGGTCCAGCTCCCGCCCGATCGCGCGCAACGACAGACCAGCCCGGTGCAGATCCGCGATCTTCTCCCGCTCGATCAGGGACAACAACCTGGACCCGATCTGTTCCGGAACCAGGGGTGGTGGACTTTCCATGGTCTCCATCGTGACCCGCCCGGTCGCGTAATCCACCCGCCGCCCGTCCGGGTAGAACCGCGAGTTCCGCGACTTGCGAACCCCATGGTCCCAGTCCTCGGCTGTCCGCTCATGGATGCCGACCCTGGCAGCAGCGTCCCGTCGCGACATGCCCTCCGCCCGCAATCGCGCGAACTCGTCACGACGTGGATCCGGGCGGGCGGGGTACTTCCCTCCAGAGCGGAACCCACCCTTCCTCGCCCAGCCGAACGCCGTGTTGCGGTTGATGCCCAACTCCCGCGCTGCCAGCGAGACACTGCCCACCGAACTCAACAACGCGAAGAACTCAGCCCGACGCTGATCCTGCTCCTCTGAAAACGACACGGTGGTCGCAACCTCCCGAAACTCGGGGTGTTGCGACCACCGTTAGAACCCGCTCCTGGAGCGCCCGGCCCTTGGTCCCTTCGACAGGCTTCAGGGACCGCTGGATCCGATCCGGATCAGCCGTCGGATCCGGCCGGGGTCGTCGTCACCTTGGTGCCGGCGTCCTTGTTGGCCTTCTGCGCGTAGTCGTTCGTGAAGGTCGCGCCCAGGTCGATCTTCGAGGTGTCCAGACCGAGCTGCTTCTCCATGTCGAGCACCGTCTTCGGGCCACCCTTGGGCATGATGCCGTCCGGCAGGAACTGGCCCTTGTCGGTGGTCAGCCCTGCGACGTACTCGTCCTTCGTGATCGTGGAGTTGTTCACGTACTCGGCGGGCAGCTTGTTCGCGATGTCCGCGGCGGAGTGCTCGTCGATCCAGTGCATGGTCGCGACCAGCGCGTTCACGACGCGCTGCGTGGCGTCCTTGTGCGCCTTCACCCAGTCGGCGCGGCCGAGCAGGCCGGCCGCCGGCCAGGCACCGCCGAGAGCCTTGGTCGCACCCTCGGTCGAGGCGAGGTCGACGACGGTGTCGGCGACCTTCTGGCTCGTGAGCGCGGTCACGGTCGGCTGCGTGGTCATCGCGCAGTCCGCGGCGCCCTGCTGCAGGGCCGCGATCGCGGTCGCACCGGCGTGCACGGCGACCGTGTGGTAGTCGCTCTGCGAGAGGCCGGCCTGGTGCGCGATGAACTGGGTCAGCTTGTCGGTGCCAGACCCCAGGTCGGTGACGCCCATGTTCTTGCCCTTGATGTCCTTCGGGCTCTTCACTCCCGACTTGGGGGTGCACATGAGACGCTCGCCGGGGGCGCCCGACAGCTGGACGACGTCGATGACCTCCTTGCCCTTCGGCTGCAGCTCGATCGTGTGGTTGTACCAGGCGCCGGCGAAGTCCACCTGGCCGGAGACCATCGCGTCCTCGGCGCCGACGCCGCCGTTCTGCTCGGTGGTGAGCTCGACGTTCACGCCGAACTTCTTGTAGAAGCCGAGCTGGTCGGCCAGCTTGTACGGCAGGTAGATCTGCTTGTCGATGCCGCCGACCATGATCTTCACGGTCTCCGGGGACGATCCTCCGGCGGAGGCGGTGCTGGATCCGGATCCGGATCCGCCGCTGCTGCTGCTGCAGGCTGCGAGGCTGAGCATCAGTGCTCCGGCCGCCGCGACGGCGACGATGCCGCGCTTGTTCATAGGGTTTCCTTTCGTTCCGCCGACGGGTCGGCGCTCCTGGTGAGGGTTGAGGGAGAGGGTCAGATCGACGACGCCTCGGACCGGGACGGCGGGCGCCACTTGAGCACGCGTCCCTCGAGGAGCGAGATCAGGTACTCGGCGGCGAGCGTGAACACCGCGATGATGACCATGCACGCGAACACCGTGTTCGGGTCGAAGCTGCCCTGCGCCTGGCTGATGATCAGGCCGATGCCGCGCTGGGCGCCGAGCACCTCGGCGACCAGCGATCCGATGATCGCGAAGCCGAACGCGGTGTGCAGGCTCGCGATGATCCAGGTCATCGCGGACGGGATCGTGACGTGGCGCGCGATCTGCATCGGCGACGCGCCCAGCACCCGCACGTTCGCGATGAGGTTCTGGTCGACCTCGCGCACGCCCTGGAAGGCGTTGAAGAACACGGCGAAGAACACGAGCACCGCCGCGAGGTAGACCTTGGCGGGCATTCCGAGCCCGAAGGCGACGATGAAGATCGAGCCGAGGACGATGCGCGGGATGGCGTTGAGGATCTTGATGTACGGCCCGCCGACCTCGGCCAGGTACTTGTTGCTGCCGAGCAGGATGCCGAAGACCACGCCGAGCACGGTGCCGAGCAGGAAGCCGAGCAGCGCCTCCTGGACCGTGACCCAGAGGTTCTCCCAGATGGTGCCGAACGCCGTGCCCACCGTGAACAGGTGCACGAGGCTGTTCCAGATCTCACTCGGCTGCCCGAAGAAGAACGGATCCACGATCGCGTGCTTCTTCTCCGGGAACGAGGTGAGCAGCTGCCAGCTGCCGAGCACCACCACGAGCAGGACGACGCGGCCGATCCAGACCTGGATCGTGTGCCGGCGGCGGGCGCGGCGCCCCTTGGCCTGCAGTTCGGCCTCGGACTCGCGGAAGAAGGAGCGCGGGTCGTCCTTGCCGTACGCCATCCCGAGGTACGGGTCGGACTTCGGCGGAGAAGTCAGGAACTCGCTCATGCTGCACTCACCGATCGGTTGTAGGCGCGGGTGACCTCGTCGCGCAGCGACTCCCAGATCCGCCCCTGCAGCTCGATGAAGTGCTGCTCGTGGCGGAGGTCCTGGATGTTGCCGCGCGGACGGGGCAGGTCGATGTCGAACACGTCCTTGATCGATCCGGGGCTCGAGGTCATGATCGCGACCTTGTCGCTCAGGGCGACGGCCTCGTCCAGGTCGTGCGTGATGAACAGCACCGAGGGCCGCAGCTCCTCCCAGAGGTGCAGGAGCTCGCTCTGCATGATCGCCTTGGTCTGCACGTCGAGTGCGCCGAAGGGCTCGTCCATGAGCAGGATCCGCGGGTTGTTGATGAGCGCCGCCGCCATCGCGACGCGCTTGCGCATGCCGCCGGACAGCTGGTGCGGATAGCGGTCCTCGAAGCCGTTCAGCCCCACCCGGCGCAGCCAGTCCCTGGCGAGCACGATGGCCTCGCGCTTGGGGGTGCCGGTCAGCTCCGGGCCGATCATCACGTTCGCCAGGACCGTCTTCCAGGGGAACAGCGAATCGGCCTGGAACATGTAGCTGACGCCGGCCGTGATGCCCTCGACGGTCTGGCCGCCCACCATGACGGCGCCGGCGCTCGGCTTCTCCAGCCCGGACACCTGGCCGAGCGTCGTGGACTTGCCGCAGCCGGTCGGACCGACGATGGCGCAGAACTGGCCGGGCTCGATCAGCAGGTTCACGTCCTGGATCGCCGTGAACGGCTCGCCGTTCGGCGTGAGGAACCTCTTCGTCAGCCCGACGATGTCGATGCGCGCGGCCTCGTTCCCCGGAGGGGATCCGGCTTCGCGCGGGTTTCGGGTGTCACCCATGGTCAAGACCTCTCTGTCTTCCTGTCGTGCAGGTTCGATCCTCGCGGCGACGGCTCCACTCTGTCGCGCTTGCGCGCATTGCCCGCGGTTGTGGGCGTTGCAGGAGGTTTTGTGCATTCTGGGCGCGCCCGGCCCACACGATGCGGTGAGAGAATCCGGAGGTGATGCGACGACGGATCCGAAGACTGTCGACCCTGATCCTGCTGGCTCAGGTCGCGATCCTGAGCGCCTCCCTGCTGATCGGGTTCGTGCTGTTCGCGTTCACCGCGCGCGCGAATCTCACCAGCGACTACCAGGCCCGCGCCGCCGACATCGCGCAGACGTTCGCGGAGTTCCCCGACGTCCGCTCCTGCCTCGTCGCGGACGGAGGCGCGTGCGACAGCACCCTGCAGCAGCTCGCCGGGACGGCGATGACCCGCACGGGAGCGGCCTACGTCGTCGTGATCGACCTGGACCGGGTGCGGCACACGCATCCGGATCCCTCCCTCATCGGCAAGCGGGTCTCGGAGGACGTCGTCGCGCGCGACGGCAGGGTCCACCTCGCCACCGACACGGGCTCGACCGGGGTCACCGCGAACGCGCGCGTGCCGGTGTTCGCCGAGGACGGGAGCACCGTTGTCGGCGAGGTCTCGGTGGGGATCAGGGAGTCGAGCGTCGCCGCAGAGCTGCTCGGCCAGCTGCCCGTCTACGGCGCCTGGTTCGTGCTGGCGCTCGCGATCGGGGCGCTGGTGTCGTTCGGGCTCGCGAGCCTGCTGAAGCGACGCACCTTCGGGCTCGAGCTCGACGAGATCGCCCGGCTGCTGCAGGAGCGCGAGGCGACGCTGCACGGCATCCGCGAGGGAGTGATCGCGGTCGACCCCGCCGGACGCATCACCGTGATCAACGACGAGGCGCAGCGCCTGCTGCACCTCCCGGAGACCGCGCGCCGTCAGCGGCTGGATGAGGCGCTCGAGGCCGGTCCGATCCGCGATGCGCTCACCGGCACCACCGAGGTGAAGGATGCCATCGCGGTGACCGACGCCGGGGTGCTCGTGCTCAACCGCATGCCGGTGACGATCGCCGGCCGGCCGCACGGCACCGTGCTCACCCTGCAGGACCGCACCGAGGTGACCGGGCTCACCCAGGAGCTCGACGGCGAGCGCAGCTTCGCCGAGTCGATCCGCGCGCAGCAGCACGAGTTCTCCAACCGGATGCACGCGGTCGCGGGGCTGCTCGAACTCGGCCGCGGCGAGGAGGCGCTGCAGTACCTGAACGAGATCCGCGGCACCTCCGCCGATCTCGACCGCACTCTGCGCACGCACATCGGCGCCCCCATGATCGTCGGCCTGCTGCTCGGCAAGGCGGCCGAGGCGAACGAGCGGGGCATCGAGCTGGTGGTGTCGCCGGAGACGGATCTGGGATCCGCTCCGGATCGCCTGCCGGCGCTGGTCACGATCCTGGGCAACCTCATCGACAACGCCTTCGACGCCCTCGCCGACTCCCCCGCGCCGCGACGCGTGGTGGTGGCGATCGTGGAGACGCAGACGGCGCTGACCGTGCGCGTCGCCGACAACGGCCCCGGCGTTCCGGACGGATCCGTGCCGCGCATCTTCGAGAGCGGCTACACCACCAAGCGCGGTTCGCTGGCGCGGCACAGCGGGCTGGGCCTGTCGCTCGTGCACACGACCGCGGAGCGCCTGGGCGGCACCGTCTCCGTCGCGAGCGACGGCGGCGCCGCGTTCACCGTGGTGATCCCGCGCTCTGCCGGGGCCGCAGCGATTCCGGTCCCTGAGCCTGTCGAAGGGTCCGACTCCACGGACGCCGCCCCGGTGCGGGGAGGATCCCGATGATCGCGGACGAGTCGACCGTTCTGGTCGTCGACGACGACTTCCGGGTGGCGAGCGTGCACGTCGGCTTCGTCGAGGCCGTGCCCGGGTTCCGCGTGGTCGGGCAGGCCGGATCCGCGGCCGAGGCGCTGCGGCAGGCGAGGGAGCTCCGGCCCGACCTGGTGCTCATGGACATCTACCTCCCTGACGGGGACGGGCTCGACGTGGTGCGGCAGCTGCTCGCCGAGCCGGACGGTTCGGCAGGCCCGGGGGCCGGGCCCGCCGTCATCGTGATCTCGGCCGCGAACGATCTGGCCACCGTGCGGAGGGCGGTGCAGCTCGGCGCCCTGCACTACCTGGTGAAGCCGTTCGGCTTCGCCGAGCTGGCCGAGCGGCTCACCGCCTTCCGTCAGGCGCAGGAGCGGATCGCCGCGCTCGGCGACGCGGCGACCCAGGACGACGTGAACCGCCTCTTCGACCTGCTCCGCCCCGGACCGGCCGCGCCCGCCGAGGAGGGGCGCCGGCTCGCGCCGACCCTGCAGGCCGTGCTCGACGCGGTGACCGCGCGGCGCACCGACGTGTCGGCGCAGGAGATCGCGACGGCGATCGGGATCAGCCGCACCACGGCTCAGCGCGCTCTCACCCAGTTGGAGCAGTCCGGCCTCGTGCGCCTGGAGCTGCGATACGGCAGCACCGGCCGCCCCGAGCACCGCTACGTCGCGCGGGGTACCCGAGCTCGCTGATCCCGCAGCCGGACATCACCGACATCGATGGTCACCATCGTGAGATCAGTCTTGCTGATAGACGCGCACCCACGTACCGTCGGCCCTGCCGTCCCATCGGAGCGTCGGCGGAGAGAGGTCAGCATGATCAGCACAGGTCTCGAACGTCGCGCGAAGGGGAGGCGCCCGGCGTCGGCCGTCGCGCTGGCTGCGGGCGTCGGCGCAACCGCCCTCGCCCTCACGCTCATGGCCGCCCCGGCCTCGGCGGAGCCGGCGGGCAGGGCCGACGAAGGCAGCGTCTACCAGCCGGCCGGCGTCATCCCGATCCCCACCCCCGGCAGTCCGCTGTTCGCGGACGTCGAGTTCGGGGACCAGGCAAGCGGACGCGTCTACCTCAGCGACCTCGCGAACTCGACGCTCGACGTCATCGACGGCGGCACGTCGACCCTGCTCGCCCAGGTGCGCGGCTTCACGGACGGACCCGCCGGTGTCATCGCCGACGATCTCGGCCAGGTCTGGGCGGGGGACGGCGCGGGCGCGATCAAAGTCGTCTCCGCCTCCTCCCTCACCGTCACCGACTCCGTGGGGGTCGGAGCCCCGACCGCCGACGAGATCGGCTACGACCCGGTGGACGAGATCATCGCCGTCACGAGCCCGGACGCCACGTCCGCATCCGGCACGGCGACGCCCTGGGTGACCTTCATCGACGCACGCCCGCAGGCCGACGGCACGCATCGCGTCCTCGGGCACGTCGTGATTCCGGGCGCGGGGCCCGACTCGATCGAGCAGCCGCAGTGGGACGCGACCATGCGGACGTTCGTCGAGGCCGTGAGGTCCACCGACTCCCAGCCCGACGGCGTGGTCGTCCGCCTCGACCCGACGCGGCTGCGCGTCCAGGCGATCCTCCCGGTCGGCGTCACCTGCAGCCCGGGAGGCCTCGCGGCCGGCCCGCACGGGCGTGTCCTGCTCGGCTGCAACAACGGCGCACCGGTGCTCATGGACGTCGTCAGCGGACACGTCCTCGCGCAGTACTCCGGCCACGACGCGGGCGGAGCGGACGAGGTCTCGTACAACGCCGCGGACGGGCGCTTCTATGCGGCCGAGGCGGGCGCCGCAGGGCCCCCGCCGCTCCCCCAGCTGTACCCGCCGACCGTGATGGTGGTGGACGGCCAGACCGGCCGCTTCGTCACCGACATCGCCCTCGACGCGGCCGCGCCGGGCTTCCACCAGGTGACCGCGCTCGGCGATCCGGCCCGCGTGTACGTTCCGGAGCAGGACGGCGTGCACGTCTACGCCGCGAGCGCCAAGCACTGACCGGCTGCACGAGGGGGCTGGGCGTCCGAGGGCGCCCAGCCCCCTCGTGCAGGCGGTTCACAAGGCGCTCGCTGCGCGCTCGAGGGCTGAAGCAAGTTCGCGAACCAGTCCCCAGTTCGAAGATATATTCGATACTCGCGAGGATTTCGGGTAGACTGGGGGCATGTCCAGCCACCTGATTCCCCTGCACGAGGCCCTCGCGGCGCTCGATGCGGCGTTGGGGTGACGCGGACGACGCGACAGGGCTGTCGCGGGCGCAGCTGCTTGCCGTGAACGATGCGCTCGGAGTGCTGAAGCGACGGGTCGGCGCCGTGCACGCCGAGGTCGCGGCGGGTATCGCCCACGAGTCGCGGCCGGAACTCGGGCCGGATTCGCTTGCCAAGCAGCAGGGCTTCCGCACCCCCGCGAAGCTGATCGCCGGGGTGCAGCCCCGGGAGGAAGAGGTCCGCGCCCGGCGGTCGCTGCGCATGTGGGAGCGCGACGGCGCATTCCACCTCGAACTCGTCACCGACACCGCATCCGCAGCCCCGGTCCGCGCGGCGCTGCAAGGCTACGTCTCCGCTGCGTTCGCGGCCCGCAAGACCACGATCGACCCCGATGCCCCCGACACCGATCGCCGCACGGTCGAGCAGCTGCGGGCCGACGCGCTGGGCTTCGTGTGCCAGCACGCGCTCGACTGCACCGCGCGCTCCCTGCCGCTGGCGGGCGCGGCTGTCGTGGTCCGGGTGGAGCTTGGAGACCTGCGATCCGGAGTCGGCTCTGGCCGGATCGACGGATCCGATCAGCCGGTCAGCATCGCGGCGGTCCGCAGGATGGCCGCCGACGGCGGGATCATCCCGTGCGTCCTCGGCGGGAAGAGCGAGATCCTCGACTGGGGGCGCGGCAGGCGCCTCTTCAGCAGCGCGCAGAAGCTGGCGCTGGCCGAACGCGACGGCGGCTGCGCGATGTGCGCCCTGCCTGTCTCCATGACCAAGGTCCATCACATCGACTGGTGGAAACGCCATCGAGGCCGGACAGACCTCGCCAACGGCGCAAGTTGACAGTCTGCCCTTTTAGCGGTTCTTACTTTGCACTCTCATGGGGGTCAGACCTTGTCGGTTCACGCACGGCGCCGTCGAAACCGGGACGCTGCTGACCGCCGCCCAACTGCCCGGAATGCGATTCGGACGCATCGTGATCACAAGCAGCGCCCGCAGATTCGTCGCGGCCAACAGTCCCGCCGCCATCCGAGCCCGGCGATTCGGCACTGAGTCTGAGCCACCTGCAATCGACCGAGCCGCGGCTGGGCGAGAAAGTGGCCCGTCGAATCCGAGGTCATCATGAACACCCAGCCGAACTGGCAGCGTGACTACAGCCTGTCACCTATCCGTGCAGCACACCCTTCCGCTTCTTTTGGTCGGCAGCGTCAAGCCCGACGGGCCCGCCGCCTCGTGAACCACGCCGCTTCCGTCAGCCCTGCTGATCACGCGGTACGAGCGCCCAGCCTGCGCTATCGAAGCGCAGCTCTCCGGTCTTCGCGTATTCGAGCAGGATCGGGATCTGCTCGGTAGGCTTGATATTGTTCGCGGCGCCCCAGTCCGGAGACCTCTCAGCCAGCCGCCGGCCCGTGCGCTCGACGAACTCGGTGAAGCTCTCGTTGATCTTGTCGTCGACGGCGAATCGTGAGCACACGTGAAAGCGTAGGCCTTGGCGCCGACGGGGTGCGGACTATGCTGGAGAGTGTGTTTACCGACGACCGGAGCGACATGAATGAGTCAAAGAAACCAAAATCTCCTAGGAAGCGCCTAATCCTGCAAACCATTCTGATCACGACCGGGACCGTACTGCTACCCATCGCCATCGCTTTCATTTTCAACAGCTGGGTCAGCCCAACACCCGCAGCGGCAATCAGAATGTCTTTCGCAACGGTCATCGGTCAAACAATATCGATGTCGACCGCCATCATCGCAGCAGTACTTGGTTTCACTTGGGGAAAGCGAAACACCACAAGCTATGTAGTCGCAACACTCGCAGTGGCGATCGTCATATTCTCCGTGGGAAACATCAATCGCGCAGCCGATGTGTTGCTCCTGAGATTGTTTACATAAGTTAGTCGCGATTCTTTAGCGCTCTCGCCACATCCCCACCGCCAAAGAAAAGGGTGCTCATCGCGCAAATTATGGCGCCTAGAGCGACAACCATGAGCGCCGAGACAAGGCCCGCTGCAACGGAGACGAATGAAGGAATGCCACCGAGGGTGGCAATGAACCAGGCTCCCGCCACTCCCCAAATGAACGCGATTCCGGCCATAATCCAATATTCGCCGTACATCAGCAAACGTACGTCGTCGCCAGGAAATCCAGTAATTGTGTAGAGTGCGTACTCAGATCGCCGACCTATCCACCCCATGGCAGTCACAGCTGCCATTAGAAGTCCACCGACTACCCAGGCATACTTGCTAGCTCGGCTTTCAAAAGCCGTCTTAGCTGCGATAAACACGTCCCTCGATGATAACGTGCGCAAGCGAAGATCTGGGATCTCATGCATGACGGCCGGAAGGGCTTTCAGCACCGCATTTACCGAGTCCACGTCGGCTTCAAGCCAGCATTGTTCAATCGTCTGGGTCGCAGAGTGCGTTTCAGCGCGGAAAATCCAGCGCGATTGGCTCTCCGCCCGTGCGGCATTCCTCTCGATCCCTCCGACCTCGCCGACTGGTTCCCCAACCAAAGAAACCCTGCTTCCGATGCCGTAGCCAAGTGAGTCCGCTACCTGATCGCCAAGGACGTATATGCCCTCGCTCTCAAAGTGAAAATTCGGGTCGATGACGGACAATAGCCCCGGGCTGACTGTGGCTAGCTGGAAGAGCGCGCTCGGGACTTGGGTCGAACGCGTCGCCCTGAGCGAGTAAACAACCCCTGACGCGAGTACCCCGCTTGCTCTGCCTGCAGCAACGCAACTTGAGGAGTTGAACTTGCCGGAGGAGCTGTCGATGACGACCACGCCGGCGCCTGCCTTTATCGCTTCATCCCCCGCTTCTACGAGAGCGGCGTTGGCTTGACACTCAAGTAAGGCACTAACACAGATGATCAGTCCTGAGATCAAAGAGAACAATAGGAGCCTGAGAGGCCGCGCGGCGGCTGATCTGCCCGATTCTCCGATCAGGGACACCAGGCGGCTAGACATAGTTTTCCTCAGCTCGCAGCGACAGAGCCATGTCACATTGCTCGACGACCCATTGATCATGGGTAGCGATAATCACCGTCCTGCCAGATGCAGCTGTCGCACGCAATGCTTGGATCGTCGCTGCTGTATTCCTGGCATCCAGTTGACCGGTAGGCTCATCGGCAAGCGCCAAGCGGGCTGCAGAAACGATCGACCGCGCAATAGCTACCCGCTGGACCTCACCTCCAGACATTTCACCGATTTTGGCATTCCGGCGATGATCGAGGCCGACCTCTTTAATAGCGGCGCGCGCCTGAGCTCTTGCGTCTCCCATGGATGTTCCCAAGGGAAGCAGAGCGAACGCAACGTTATCAATCGCGGATCTCCCACCCAGCACGGGCGTGTTTTGAAGAATCCACGATATTTCACCAAATTTCTTTTCGGAGTATGACTCTCGGGTCTCCCCCATAATTATGTGACCGGAGTCCGCCTTCCTCAATCCACCTAGAAGATCCAAGAACGTGGATTTCCCACACCCGCTTGGACCGGTTACGGCAAGAAGAGTCCCGCTAGGAACTGTCACGGAGATATCACGAAACAACCAATTCTCATTTGAAGAATATCGAAATGATAGATCGGTGACGGTTACACGCATCTCGGCTTCGTTTTCATCGCGCTGGGATTTGTGACAATCAGGAGCGTCCCTGAAGCATCTGCCGTTACCCACGCAGTACCCACCCCAGCTCCTGGGACGACGCCGACGACCAACATCGAAAGATCCGAACCTCCGGGCTTTCTCGTAACGATGCATGTGGCCCCACCCTTGCCAATCACAACACTGGCAGTTGGAACGACCCATCCTTCGCCGCCATCCGGTTTGGACACCTGTCCCTGGGTCGTCTCGGGGTGCTCTAACGCGAGGGACGACGAAAACGCGGCCAACTTCGTGGGATCTTCCAACGGAAGCCCTGTGATCTCTGCTGTGGCATCGCCCAACGAAAGCGACCATCTACCAGAATCGAGAGTTGACGACTCGCTCGACTTCGACTCCGTGTCGACGCTTATACGTGTGAGAGTCGGAGAGAGAGAGATGAACTCTTCGCCAGGTGCAGGCGCGGGATAGCCGATTCCAAGCGTGCTTTCCCCAACCACGATCTGTTCCGTCGGGAGCCACACCAGCCATGCAGGATCTAATGAGACTAGTTCGTCAGGTTTGGGCACTCCGAGATCTTTCGCTAGGTCTCGTATCGCCGCGGTGGCATCCCAGCCCCAGTAATCCACCTCTTGATCCAGGTACCCAAGACCCTTAAGCAGAGACATTGCCACCTCTTGAGCCGACTCCTCACTGTCTGGGCCAATCGGAGCGTACATGGGCGTATCCGCGTGGACAGCCAGCCGCCAAATGCCGTCGATTTGAACGACTTTCGATCCGGTCGTCAGAGTCGCACCGGGTCCGAAGCCGACCGCGGTCACTATTCCCTGCCATGCCGGCGCAGCTATGCCCTTCGGTTGGACCCAGGTCAAGCGAAGCGGGAT
The DNA here is from genome assembly GCF_052045495.1 of Microbacterium sp. 22242. Classification (NCBI taxonomy): domain Bacteria; kingdom Bacillati; phylum Actinomycetota; class Actinomycetes; order Micrococcales; family Microbacteriaceae; genus Microbacterium; species Microbacterium sp. 22242. Next base: position 13,000 of record NZ_JBQEOZ010000020.1, read on the forward strand.
CGAGCGGGTTCCCACAAATGGAGCCCGCTCGATCGGCACTACCACCAGCCGCGTACCTGTCCCCGTCGCTTCCTTGTCGACCGCCGATGAAACATACAGGCCCGCAAGCAGAAGCGCTATCGGTACACATGCGGCCAAACTGACGACAAGCCAGTTCCTTAGGGCCCGTCGCATTTATCCCGTGCTCTCGTCGTGATGATCCTGAACCTCTGCGGGATTGATAGAGAAGAATCCTGGATACTTCTCCACGCATGGCTTGATATCGTCGGTGGCTTCTTCGTGCTCGCTGACATACTTGCGCAGATCGTCAATGGAGAAGGAATCATTGATATCAATCCCAACTGATCGAAGGCACGCCGCGACCTCCGGGCGTTGCCTATCTAGCTCTTTGGGCGATAGAAGATTCTGGTACGACCAGACTTTGCCGATGTCTTCAAGGTTGTCCTTCAAGCACTGCTCGGTCTCAGCCTCGATGGCCTTGCGCTGCGTCTCTCCTGCGGCGGTGATCGTGTAAGTGAACCCAAGTTCGTTATTTCCAAACTCGGATATCTCACCAGGCTCGGCGCCGGCATCCTGCACGCAGGTCCGATACGCCAAGACCGCTGATTCATACTCGGCCGGAGTTACCTTCCCGTCCTGAAGAATTTCCGCTTGGAAGGCGGTGGTGTTCTTGGCAATGGACGCGATATTGAGAGTCTTCTGCTGCGCCTCGTCGCTCGCACACCCTGCGATACCAACGACCACTGCAAGCACCCCCGCTACGCAAGCCCCTTTGACGTATGCACCGAGGTTCATAAGACGGTGCTTCACCGCCAGATCGTCACGCCAGGCACGCCGGAACGCCAGGCACCGTCGTGATAGGCCTGCGCCCACACGTTACTTCCGCTCATGAAGTACTTGTAGTGCCCAGTCGCCCCGAAGAAGCTAACCGGAGTGCAGTCGCTCGCCCAGTACGAGTAGGCCGTCTGGTTCATACCATCGGGGCTGATGCCCCAGGACTTCGTCTGCCGGCCGCAGTAGTTGAGCCACGGCTCGGCACTGTGACCGTGGCCGACATCGACCCATTCGACGTAGTTGGATGATCCGATGACGTTGATGGTGGTCCGTCCCCCCAATCCATCCGACCAAGCCTCGCCATAGCCGTTCGCGTTGGCGGCCTGAGGAATTGTCACGAGTGCGGCGCACAAGGCCAGGCCGGAGCCAGTGGCCGCCACACGAGTCACGATCTTCTTTGTAGACGCTGAGTTTTTCATTTGAACCCCCTGAGTTCCGGTCATGCATACACCAAAGCAGATGGCAGCCGTCCGCGCAAGTATCGGTTTTATGGCTCGGCTTCTTGACTAAGTAAAGGAATTTTGGACAAGGCCTGGGGCCGATCCCCGGTGCTCCTGGCTCGGCTCGTCGTCCGTTCGCCTAGGGAGGGTGTCGCGCGTAGCGGAGCGGAGCGCGATGCCCGACCTTTCTGGCTCGCTGAGATTCTTCTTCTCCTCTTCTCCTCTCGCTCTCGTCACGAGCCGATGGTGTCCTGGGTTGTCTGGGCCGGTGTTGCTGGTCGTCGGCAACATCCGCGGAGCGGATGGCGGCAGCCCTATCCGGTGGACGGTGGTTTCGGGATCGGTCGCCTGCCCCGCGGCCCGGGTTGCCTTGGCATGGTCGGTGGGTGGCCGTAGTCTGGCCGGGATGGTGTCGGATCTGGTGGAGTGTGCTCGGGCTGTCGCTGAGGTGCGGCTGGTGTCGTTGCCGCGTCGGTGGGCGCATGTGCAGGGCGTCGCTGCTCGCGCCTCTGACGTCGCCGCTGCTCTGGATTGTCCGCATAGCGCAGAGATCGTCGCGGCGGCGTGGCTTCATGACGTGGGGTATTCGGAGACCGTCGCGATGTCCGGGTTCCATCCCGTCGACGGTGCGCTGTTCGCGCGCGCCGAGGGGTTTCCGGAGCATGTCGTGTCGTTGATCGCGTTCCACACAGGCGCAGAGGAGGAGGCCGCGGAGCGCGGCCTGTCCGATTCGCTGTCCCTGTTCGCCGCGCCTGAAGCTGGGGATCTGGACGTGGTGACGTTCTCGGATCTCACGACTTCGGTGGATGGTGCGCCGATCGGTGCGGACGCGCGGGTCGCGGAGATCCTGGATCGGTACGGCCCGGAGGATCCGGTGCACCGTGCCGTGTCCGCGTCGGCCCCCAGGCTGCTCGCATCGGCGCGCCGCGTCGAAGCGTTGCTCGCGTCTGCCGGGTAGCGGTTGCCCGCCCCCGGGCCGGGTGGCGGGTTCAGCCGAGGTAGGGGCGGTCTCGGTGCTGGAGGTAGTGGTCGATGCGGAGCCGCATGCTGGGGTGCATGTTCAGGTCGGGGATCTGGTCGGCGTGTACCCATTGCAGGTCGGTGGATTCGTGGTCGTGTGCGAGGGTACCGCCGAGGACGCTGGCGGTGTAACAAAGCGAGAACTGCTGGCGGACCTCGCCGTCGGTGTACTCGATGACGTGGCGGGGATTGGTGTAGACGCCGATGAGCCCGGTGATCTCGACGTCCAGCCCGGTCTCTTCCTTCACTTCGCGGACGGCGCAGTCCTCGATGGATTCCCCGAGTTCCATCCCGCCGCCGGGCAGCGCCCACAGCCCATTGTCGACCTTGTGCACGAGAAGGATCCGCCCCTCCTCGTCGGCGATGACGGCGGTCGTGGACGGGACGACGCTGTTCGCTTGGGGCGCGTCCGGGTTGTTGTAGTGGTCGGTGCGTGCCATGCCGGGGTTCTCCTCAGTAGCGGGGTGACGTCTGGACGGGGCGTGCGTCGTTCCAGACGTGGGCGAACGTGGTGGCGTACTTGTCGAACAGGTTCTCGTGCGTGCGCCGGGTCAGCTCGATGACGGGGTTGTCGCCCGCGGGCAGTCCGTAGATGTGATGGTTCGCGTAAACGGTGTCATCGGCGAAAAACATCGACGTGTACAACGGTGTCGCGTGGATGCGGACTTCGACGCCCTCGACACTCATCAGCGGGGCGAGTTGCCGGAGCGTCATCCGGCATCGTCCGGCGAGATCGACGCCGAGGCTCTCTTCGATGCCGCGGGCGTGCACGGCCTGTGATTCGGGGTCACCGACCACGAACCGCACGGCGACGCCCCGGTCTGCGGCGTCGGTGAGGGTGCGGAGGAACCCGGGGACGGAGTCGAACAAGAATGTGCCGCCATAGACGAGGATGTCGATCCGTTTGTTCGCGGCGGTGAACACGTCGCTCCAGAACGCGGACGGTACTTCGGCGCGGGAGGGGAACACACGGGCGCGGACGGTCGGCGCATCCGCCGCGAAGAGGACCGGGGAATCGGGCCAGATCTCCGCAACCGTCATTCCGAGGGCCGCGGCGATCGGGGCCTTGGTCGTGTAGCGGGACGGCGCACCCCTCATCACGGACTTGATCGTGCGCTCATCGACATTAGCGAGAGTAGCGAGCGTGCGCTCGTTGATGCCCTTCTCACGCATCGCCGCGCGCAGGAGTCGTCCGGTGTCGTCGGCGGGTGCGGGGGCGGAGTTGTCGTGGGGGGTCATGCAGTGCTTTCGTCACGGGCATCGCTACCGCTCATTCTGCAACATGTCCAAGCAGAACCATGCAGCATCAGCCCTTTTCCGTGCCTGTTGTTGCAGCCGTGATGCTGCATGATCTTGCGCTGTTGATGTCTGGTTGCTGCGCTTCTTGCTCGCTTGTCTGTCGTTGTCCCCACCGGCCGGCAGGGACAGCCACGACAGGAAGTAGGCGTTCTCATGCGTTTGAACATCAATACAGCGGGGGTTCAGTTTCTCGCAACCCGGCTGCCCGAGCCCCGCACCGACCGTGACACGGGCGCTGCTCGCATCGACAAGGAGACGGGGCTGCCGATGTTCCAGGTGCAGGTCGCTGCCCTGGATTCCTCCGGCGGTGAAGTGCTCGCTGTCTCCGTTCCGGGCCAGCCCGCCGGGATCGCGATCGGCGCCCCGGTGACGGTGGAGGGGCTGGTCGCGATCCCGTGGTCTCAGGGCGACCGCTCGGGCGTCGCCTACCGGGCCACCGCGCTCCGCGGTGCGGACATCCGCCCGGGCAAGTCCAACGACTGACCGCGCATGTGTAACCGGGGCGGCGGCGGCAACACCCTGACGCCGCCGCCCCGGGACACGTCCGTATCCAATCCGACTCTTTGGAAGGAGCCCTCCGATGGCTCGCACGACCTCAACATCTCCCACCCCATCGAACTCGAGCAGCGACACCGTCTCCGAGGTGATCGTTGCTCTGGCTCAGATCGCCTGGGAAGCGGTCAAGCTCGGAAGTCGGCTCGCCTGGTGGGCGGTGCTTTTTCCGATGTTCTCCGCCCCTATCGTCGCCGCAGTCTGGGCGTGGATCAGTTTCGGGTGGGAGGCTGGGGCCAGCGCTGCGCTGGTCGGCATTGTGGTCCTCGCTCTCTGGTGGTACCTGCATCCGGCGTCGTTCCGCGCGACGGTGCACGCTCGGATCCGTGCCCGATACCGTCGCTCCCGTTACCGGCGCGGGTGGGCAGCCGTCTGCGCGCTGAACGGCCTCGCCCCCACGCTTGACGGGACGCCCCTGATTCCCCGACTGCGGAAGATCCGCGTGCACCCGTCGAGGGACGTTCTCACTGTGGAGATGATCGCAGGGCAGACGCTCGCGGACTGGTCTCGGCTGTGTGAGGCGCTCGCGCACGGGTGGCGCGCCCAGACCGTCACCGCGACTACCCCGGGGCCCGGTTGGATCACGCTCACCGTCCGCACCCGCGATCACCTCGCCACACCCATTCCACTTCCTGCGCCTGCTGCAACGGATCTCGAAGCCGTGCGGATCGGTGTGACCGAGGACGGCATGCCCTGGGTTGCGCGGGTCGCGGGCCGGCACCTGCTCGTGGCCGGCGCGACCGGCGCAGGCAAGGGATCCGTGGTCTGGTCGACCCTCGCCGGCCTCGCACCGGCCGTGCACGCAGGGGTCGTGCGGTTGTGGGTGATCGACCCGAAGGGCGGGATGGAGTTCGGGGCCGCCACGGCCCTATTCGACCGATTCGTGCACACGACCGGGACACCCACGCTGGAACTGCTCCGGGCCGCGGCCGCGCTCGTGCAGGAACGCGCCGACCGGTACCGGGGCGTCACTCGCGCTCATGTCGCCACGACAGTGGAGCCGCAGGTCGTCGTCGTGATCGACGAGCTCGCCTCGCTGACCGCGTACGAGACAGACCGGAAGGTCGCAGCGGAGACAATCCAGCTGCTCTCCCTGATCCTCTCCCAGGGCCGTGCGGTCGGGGTGACCGTGGTTGCTGCCGCGCAGGATCCGTCGAAGGATGTTCTCACGATGCGGCAGCTTTTCCCGACACGGATAGGGCTCCGACTCACCGAGGCAACCCAGGTCGACATGGTGCTCGGGCAGGGAGCCCGAGCCGCCGGAGCGCTCTGCGACCAGATCCCCGATTCCCTGCCCGGCGTCGGCTACCAGATCGAAGACGGCACCGCGCGCCCGCTCCGCGCCCGCGCTTACCACGTCACCGACACGGACATCCGTGCCCTCGCCGACCGGTACCCGGCACCGTCCTGGCCGATGGCAGCACCTGACGGCGGCGACGTCACCGGGTTCTGACCGAGACGGGAATCAGCAGGAAGGAGCACGACGATGGCGAACACGAACCTGCTCGGAACCCTCGACCCGGACACCCTCGCCGGACTCGTCGCTGCCGCGTCCTCGACCGGATACGAGGACTGGTGGGGGCGGGTGCGATCCTCCGGATACTGCGCCCACCCCATCCACCTCACTCGCACTCTGGCGGGGCGGACGACAACGATCTATGCGCGGTGCGAAAACCGCCGCGAAACCGTCTGCCCTGCCTGCTCCGACCTGTATGCACTCGACACCTGGCACATCGTCACCGGCGGGCTCACCCCCGAGCGCCTCACCGACGCGGCAGCCGTGTTCGTCACCCTCACCGCACCATCCTTCGGAGCCGTCCACGCACATCACGCGGACGACCCTGCAGGCTCCTGCCGTCCGGCCGTGACGGGCACCTGCACTCATGGCGGGGCGACGGGTTGCTCGATGACGCACCCGAGCGGGGATCCGGCTGTCGGGAGCCCGCTGTGCGCGGACTGCTACGACTACGAGGCACACATACTCACCACCTGGTGGTTCCCGGCGTTGTGGAACCGGTACACGCGCACGCTGCGCCGCCTCGTCAGCCGCCGCGCCCCGGGCGTGAAAGTCTCGTTCGTGAAGGTCATGGAGATGCAAGCACGCCTTGCTCCGCACTATCACGCGATCCTCCGCGCCAATAACGGCTCCGACGCTTCTGGCATCGATCCTGAAACCTTTGCGACGTTCGCCGCTGCCGCCGCGTCCATGGCCCGAGTCGAGGTTCCCGCGACCTTCGGGACCGTGACATTGCGCTTAGGTGCCCAGGTCGACGTGCAGCCTCTCACGCACGAGGAACAGACGCGTCGCGTCGGCGGGTACCTCGCGAAGTACGTCACCAAGGGCATCACCAGCGCCGCGCTGCCGGCACGGATCCCCGCGGCGAACATCGATCTTCTGCCTATCCCGGCACACCACAAGCGAGTGATGTCGACGCTCGCTCGCCTCGCGACCCTGATCCCCGACGCGTACGCGGGCATGGCCGACAGGCTCGGCACCTTCGGTTGGCGCGGGCACACGACAACGAAGTCCCGCGCATTTTCTACGACCATGACCGCGCAGAAACAGCACCGCGCCGCGTGGCGCGCCGCGCACACCATCGAGCCAAATCACGGCTTCGAGTCGGACGCGGGTGATGCGGACTGGGAGTACGTCTGCTCCGGGCACAAGACCCCCGGGCACCGCTACCTCGCCGTCACCGCGGCTCTGAAACACCGCGAACAACTCCGCACCGCCCACACGGCCAACGACGTGGCCGGGCAGAGGCAAGGCGAACCATGACCGGCCATGTCTACAGCCCCGAACTCATCGCCTGGGTGCAGCGCACGACTGCTGCCCAGGGTGTCCCGGAACGCCTCGACCCTGACACCTTCATGCACCGCATCGGCGCGCTCTTCGACACCACGCCGCCTCATCTGATACCTCGCGGTTCGTGAGAAGCCGTCCGCTCAATCGACTGAAATACCCAGGCCACGGGTCATACTCAATCTCGACACGGAGGGGCAACGTGGTGACTTTGTCTGCGAGTCTCGACATCGAATATCGGCGAGTTTCGACACCGGTTGGTGGGCTGAGCGGAGAGAACTATCGACGAGTTTGAGCCGCACCTGGCGATCGACGAGATCGATCCGAGCTGACCTCGCGCTGGATCGCAGCCGCAACGGGCAACGTGGAGTCCGGGTGCGGGATGGCGAGGCGCGTCTCCAAGGTTCAAACCTGAACGGTCGGCTCCAAAGGCTGTCGCACACACCGGCACTATGAGCGTCCACTTCCACGCCATACGAAGACCGACCTCACCCTCAGATATCAATAGCCTGAGAAAATTCTTCGAATCCTCTGGACACCGGCCTTGGGGCAGGTCTACCGTTCCCAGGTAGCGGCGGGCAAATTGCTCGTTCAGACAGGGGGGTTGTCTCATGAAACGGACTTTTTGGCGACGGGTACTCGCAGCAGCCAGCGTTGGTGCACTACTCATGGCCGGTTCAGTGGTCGCCGCAGCGCCGGCCAACGCGATCGTCATTGGTGTGTGCGAGATGAATGCTCAGAACCCGCACGGCTCGGTGCACTACTCCGGAACCATCAACACAGTTGGTACAGCCAGCTGCAGTATCGTCATGGACGAGATCTATGTGCGTTCCGTTCTCTACCGCGCTGACGGAGCATCGTGGGCTGGCGAGACGAAGGACTTCTACAACACCAGTTGGGAGCAGACTAACGCGGCCACCAGCTGTAGCGCTGGCCCGGCAACGTTCCGAATGTCCCTGAGTTACGTTCTGCGAGCCCCTGCGGGCTACAACCCGTCTTACTCAGTCAATACGATCTATTCGCCTTGGATCTCCGTCGCCTGCGGGTCATCGTTTGCCGCGGCGCAGAAACAACTCGAATCGGAGTTGCCGGCGCTTACAGACACGGTTCAGTTTGTCCCTGGATCATAGAAGCCTGTGATCCCGAGGTGAGGCGTATCCCCCAGGCGAGGGATGCGCCTCACTCGTTCTTAACGAACCGAACCGTAACGCTTTCTCCGCCATCGTCGGCTGGATGCCCTGAGAGCCTTATGAACCGCCGCCGCTCATCAATCTCGCCGTGCACGTCGCGTCTGCTGTCCATCACTTGAACAAAAACTTCGACCGAGTCCGCTTCGATGTCACCGGCCCAGGTCAGAACTTCCTCGACACCCGATGCACCCACAAGATCCCATTCGTCTACCATCCATGCCGATCCGGGCTCGATGGGTACAGTCCACGCGCGGACTCGATATTCAGGATTGACATCGAAGGGCGCCCCCATAGCAGTCAGGGGATGAGCGGTTCTTACGTCCATTCCGACATTGTATTTACCATGTCCCAAAAGAGTCGCAACGCCGGCTATGCACTCAGAGGGTGGATGAACTGCGGCCGGTCGTTTCTGCCCGAACGGCGCCACTTGGTCGAGACGGCGCCTCGGGCTACGCGGCGCCGCTTACTCAATAAAGATCCGCGCGCCCGCCGGCCGCGCGATGAGTGCGCAGGTGCCCGGGACGTCACCATGCCGATCGCGGTGCCGAAAGATGACCAGTCGAGGCATCTTCGCGAGTTCGTACGCCACCACGTCGGACCTCGATCAGAAGGGTAGGTGCGTTGGCGAGGAATCGCTTGCCGAGTGCTATCGACAGTCATCAGCGTCCAATCAGCCGATTGGACGGTGCGATCAGAACTCATCGCTTGCGTGCAGCGGACGACTGCTGCCCAGGGCGTCCCGGAACGCCTCAACCCCGACACGTTCATGCACCGCGTCGGCGCGCTCTTCGACACCACGCCGCTTCATCTGACACCTCGCGGTCCGTGAGAAGCCACCGGCTCAATCGACTGAAATACCCAGGCCACGGGTCATACTCAATCTCGACACGGAGGGGGCAATGTGGTGAACACGGCGAAGTATCAGAAGGCACGGCTGCGGATCACCCGCGACGATGGGCGCGCGGAGTGGATTGAAGTCCTACCCAGCGAGATCGTGGATGCGCCCGAGAAGGGCGACCTGATCTGCGTCGGCTGCCCGGTGCTGATGCGCAAGACCTCCTCGTTCACCCGAGGATCAGGCACCGAAGTCCCCGCCTACCTGAGCCTCTATCCCCACACCGATCATGCTGCCGACTGCCGGCTCAACATCGAGACGCTGCACGCCGACTTGCAACAGGTTCACCCCGATACGGTCTCGATTGAAGACAAGATCCTGTACCTGCACCTGCCGGACGAAGAGCGGCTCAACAACAAGCAGAGCACCAAACGCCGCGTAGGGGGCGGCGGCGGTGACGGGGACACATGGACGGCGACGATGAACTCGGCGACGGCGATTGCCCGATTTCTGAAGCAGTACGATGACCCGGGCGACCTCCTCAACCGACTCATGATCCGTTACCGCGACCACCGCGGAGACATCTCTGTGATGTTCTGGGCCGACTTCTGCTTCGAAGCCCGCTCACCCGAGGCGCTGCAGTACCTTCGCCGTCTCCAGCGCGACGGCGACCGCACGCCGCCCGCTGCGGTGATCTTCCCTGTCAAGGAGCGACGCGAAAGCGCGACCTATCGATACATGCGTGTTGACACCTACGAAAAGCCCATCCTCGACAATCCGCGCCACCAGTTGTTCCTCAGCGTCGCCGAGCCCCTGAATCCCGACCGGCATCGCCTCACGGACCTCGAATCCGACTCGATCCTCGTGCTCGGTCACGGCTCATCGTTCGATTGGACGGGAAAGCCCGTCACCGAGCTCCGCTTCACCATCGAAGATCGATGGCAACTCGCCGCTCTCTAGAACGACTCACGGCGTCCAGCCGCGCAGAGTATGCACGCAACCGATCCGTCATGTGAATGATCGCAGTCCGATCATCCGGCGGAACCCGATCAACCTGTTCCGCGACGGCCAGACTGGCGCGCAGCGACTGCTCCGGGTCGATCGTCCCGTCGTCATACAGTCCAACGAGTGCGCCACGGACCCTGGTCGCGGCCTCGTGCATGATGTCGTAGAACACAACGGTTGGCACCCGGCTCCCCGACGCCGGCGGCTGACCCGAGCCGTGATCGTTCATGCCTGGGCTCCTCACCGCGTCGTCCGTCAAGCCGCCCAGTGCGGCTGAACTCGCTCGGGATCGAAGTTCCCGCGCCCCGGAGACCCCGCCGCGATCGTCGCCGAGGCCAGGATCGCCCGAATGATCGCATGCTGCCGATCCAGCGAGTACGTGTCCCACCGCTCCCGGAGGAGAATGCCATTGCCAACCAAGCTGTCCAGAGTGGTCTTCGTCGCCAGCGATTCCAACATCCGCGCGGCCTCCGCAGCCTTCGCCTCCGCGACCGGACGTGCTGCCAAGTACTCAGCCTTCGTGATGTCCCCCGCAGCAAACATCTCCGCCACATCCGTCAACCGTCGCTGCGCCGCCTCCAGCACGGCCACGGCGTCCGCGTGCCGCGCGTCCACCTCGTGTCTGCCCTCCAATGCAGCCGTCACCTCCGGGGTATCGAGCCGATACAACGCCGCCTCGGTCAACCACGACTCGACCGGCACCGCTGAGATTGTCAGCCGCCCGCAGCCCCCGTGATCCGGCCCCGACTGACACACGTACCGGCGCTCGACCTTGCCCTGCGGGGTCTGCCTCGCGGCGGAGAACAGCTTGCCCCCGCATTTCCCACACCGCAGCAACCCGGTCAGCAGATACCGTTGCGGAGTTCGCCGACCTGTCCGCTTCCGCGACGCGAACGCGGCAAGAATCCGCTCCCGCTGCTCCTGGGTGATGATCGGCTCCCACACAGCCTCGCCGACCACCTCACCTCGGTGGTCGCGCAGCCCGGCAATCCGACCGGACTGCAACAGCCCCCGCAGCGTCGGCGACCGCCACGACGTTGCTTTCCCCGATGTCGGCACACCCTCCTCGTTCAACCACGCAACCAGCGACCGCAGCGACTCCCCTTGGATGAACCGATCCGCAACCGTTCGGATAACCGCCGCCTCGGTCTCCCGGACCGTGATCCGGTCGTTCTCATACCCGAACGGGCGCGTCGCCCCACCATTCGGTTTCCCCGCCGCGACATTCTGCTCGATCTTCCGCAGGATCCGCGCCCGCTTCCGCGCGGACTCGTTTGCCGCGACCGCCGCGGTGATCCTGGCGACCAACATGCCGTTGTCATTCCCGAACGAGATATCCGACGTGACAGTAACGAGCTGGTCGACGCCGTTGCGCTGGCAGGCCTCCACGAACTGCTCGAACTCACCCGGACGCCGTGTCAGCCGGTCCTGGTGATAGACCACCACGGCGCCGATCCGACCCGCCTCGATGTCGGCAAGCATCCGCGCGAACTCCGGCCGTGCTTTGCCACCCGTGAATGCTGACACGTCGTTGTCGACATACGTGTCGAACACTGCCCAACCTCGGTCCGAGACCAGACGCATACAGTCCTCGACCTGACGGGCAACCCCCAGACCTTCACCCGTCTTGTCCGCCGAGATCCGCGCGTACACTGCCACCGGACGCCCCAACCCCACCACACTGCTCATAAAGGTCAGACTAACAAGACACGGACAACGGCATCCTGCTCTGCGAGATCTGCCACCACCGCATCCACGACAACGGCTGGGACATCCGCATCGACGGCGGCGGCGTCGCGGCGCGGGTGTGGTTCATCCCGCCGCCCTCCGTCGATCCCGCCCGGACTCCGCGCCTCGGCGGCCGAGCACGCTTCGACCTGACAGCGGCATAGGCCACCGGAGTGGCTCCACGGAGCGGGCCGCCAAGCCCCACGGAGCGAGCCGCCCGGCCCCTGAGGGGACCGAGCGGCTCGCGGATCCTGACCTGACTTCGCGGATCCTGACCTGACTTCGCGGATCCTGACCTTATGGCATGACTGCCGGCCTACTGGACCCAGCCGGAGCGGGCGCTGCCCCATCCGGTCTCGGTGTCCCAGCCGGTGCCGACCGTCTGGGTCGTGGTGGCGCCGTTGAACGTGCGCACCGAGTAGACGTAGCCGTCCGTGGCGTCGAGGCCGTTGACGTAGTCGACGCGGATCGCACCCTTGTCGATGCCCGCACCGGTCACGTCGTGGAAGCCCTTGCCCTGCGTGCTGTAGATCAGCGGGTTCAGCAGTCCGAAGCCGGTGCCGCCGTTCGCCTGGATCTTCAGCGCCGTGATGCCGGCGAACAGCGGAGACGCCAGGCTGGTGCCGCCGATCCGGTAGGTGTCGTACGCCGCGGACCCGGTGAACGTCTGGGTCTGGCCGACGAGCATGCCGGTGGTCGGGTCGCCGTCCATCGAGATGTCCGGCACGCCGCGCCCGCCGTTCGGGCTGACGATCCCGGCATCCTTCTGGTACTTCGGCTCCGGGATGTTGGACGAGTAGCCGCCGCCTCCGCCGTACAGGAACGCGGCGCTCTGCGTCCACGCGCCGTTCTGCAGGACGTACTTCGAGGTCTGCCAGCCGGTCTCGCCGGTGAGGCCGGCGTCGGTGATCGCGGTGGACGTGCCGCCGACGGCTGTGACGAACGGGTCGGACGCGGGGTAGTCGGTCTGCGGGGTGCCGATCCGGGCCGCCTCGTCGCCGTCGTCGCCGCTGGAGAAGACGTAGCTGATGCCCTGGGCCGCGCCCTGCAGGAACGCCGTCTCGTAGGCGAGGAACAGCGACGGCTTCACGACGTCGCCGGCACCGCCCCACGAGTTGGTGACGACGTTCGCCACGTTCTCGTCGTTGATCCGGGTGAACGTGTCGAGCAGATCCGGATCCATGCAGCTCTTGGCGCCGTAGTACCGGATGTTCGCGCCGGGCGCCATGGCGTGCGCCGCCTCGACGTCGAGCGTCTCCTCGCCGTACCAGCCGGCCATGCCGCACTGGTGGTTGGACTTGTTGCTGTTCACGTTCGTGTAGGCGTTGGGCAGGTTCTGCGAGAACTGGCCCGGCGCGAACGGCTTGTCGCCCGTGTCGCTCGCGTACCTGTTCGCGTCGGCCTCGACCGTGGGCGAGGCGTACGCGTCCGTGATCGCGATGGTCACGCCGGTGCCGTCGTAGCCGCCGGTGAGGCCGGACTCGTAGGCGCTGCGCAGCTGGGACCCGGTGTAGCCGCACGGCGAGTACGGCAGGTTCTGGCCCTCGAACGCCGGGAGCGCGGTGCCGTCGGGCGCCGCGAGGTTCGCCGGCGTGGCGGATCCGTAGGTCTTGCCGCAGATCGGCGGGTTGCGGAACCCGCCGTCCGGCGGCGCGGGCTTCTGCGTCTTCGGATCCACGAACGACGGCGTGGTGTCGAGTCCGTCGACCGCGATGACGGATCCGGACAGGGAGCCCGGGGTGGTCGCGGGACCGTCCGGCGCCTGCACGGTGAGACCGTCGTGCGTGTAGTTCGAGATCGTGACCCCGAACGCCTTGTTCGCGTTGCCCACGCCGCCCGTCACATCGACGTAGCGGTGGCTCGGGTCGACCGTCGTCTTCAGGCCGGCGCCCTGCAGCCAGCCGGTGACCGCGTCGACGGTGGCCTGCGGCGCGTCGAACGTCGCGTGATACTGCGCTGCGGTGAGGAAGTGGCGGTACTGGGCGGATCCGGGCGTGGAGACGGAGGCGGCCAGGGCCGTCAGCGCGTCCATCCCGCCCGCGGGCGCCAGGTACACGCGTGCGCTCACGGAGCCGTTCGCGGCGCCGCCCTTGGTCGCATGGCTGAGCCAGCCGGGCGTGGAGTTCGGGATCGGGGCCTTGGGAGGCGGGGCCGCGTTGGCGGCTCCTGCACCGCCGAGGGAGGCTGCGACGGTGGCTACGACCGCGAGGGTGACGCCGAGGACTTTTCTACGCATCCGGGATCTCCAGACTCAGGTTCGGTCCGCGGCGGTCGCCACTGACCGAGGGTGATGCTATTCCGGTGCGGGCCGGCCGCGCGAGAGCTCGTGGCCACGCGACTCCAGCTCACAGCCCACGCATCGGAATCTCCCAGCCGGTGCATCTCCTGCGTTCGAGTCAGTCGCCACCGGGCTCGGCTACCGTCTCGGCCTCCGGGCGAAGTCAGGAGCGTGCTCGGGCGTCACACCCATCCCGATCAACCGTGCCGGGATCACGGTCAGCACGGGAAAGGCGGTGAAGAGCCAGGCCACGAAAGCGGGCGGCCGCAGCGTCCCTCCGCGGTGCACGACCGGCTCGATCATGCGGTGCAGAGCACCCTGCAGGAGTTGCACGGTCGTGGTCGTGATCCGGCGTCGGCGCTGCACCCGGCGGAGGTCCCGCACGGTGACCCGGCCGCGGCGCAGCGGCTCTGCGAGGATGCGCGCGGCGGCGACGCCGTCCTGGACCGCGAGGTTGACGCCGACGCCGCCGACCGGGCTCATCGCGTGCACCGCGTCCCCGATGCAGAGCAGGCCGTCGACGAACCAGCGGCGCGCGCTGTTGCGCTGGATGTCCAGGAGCTTCACGTCGTCCAGGGTCAGCGCCTGCGCATCCCGCTCAAGCTCCGGGAAGGCGAGAGCCACCGCACGGCGGAGGCTCTGCACGCCCTCGGCCCGCAGCCGCGCATCCGCGCCCTTGGGGAGCAGGCGCGCGATCTGCACGTAACCCGGCCGCGGGATGCCGATGAACACCGTGCCGTCGGCGGCACGCGGCGCGATCGAATCCGCGACCTCGACCTCGGTCTCGACGCGGAACCACCAGGCGTCGACGGTGGATCGCAGTGCCCGGACGGCGAGGCCCGCCTCCCGGCGCACCAGGGACCACCGCCCGTCGGCGGCGATGACGAGCGGTGCACGCAGCGAGACGTCCCCGTCGGCGGTCGACGCGACCACCCCGGCGATCCTCCCGCCCTCGCGGATGAGCGAGGTCGCCTCCGCCCCCATCCGCAGGTGGAAGGTCGGCTCCTGCTCGCCGGCGCGCGCGAGCAGATCCAGGAAGTCCCATTGCGGCGCGAGCGTCACGAACGGATGCGGAACCCTGAGCCTGGTCAGGTCGGCGAGGACGAACTCGGTCCCGTCCGGCCGGAGGAAGCTGACGTTCTTCACCTTGCGATGCGAGATCTGCGCGAACTCGTCGTAGAGCCCGAGCTCGTCGAGCAGGCGGAGCGTCGACGGGTGGATCGTGTCGCCGCGGAAGTCGCGGAAGAAGTCCGCATGCTTCTCCAGCACGGCGACCTCCATGCCCCCGCGCGCGAGCAGGAGTCCGGCGACGACGCCCGCCGGGCCGCCGCCGACGATCACGCAGTCGAACTCGGTGCGGTCGGCCATCGGTCCCTCCCTCTCGCACAGCCTGCACCCTCGCCGGGCGGCGGGCAACTGTTGCGGAAGCCGCCGAAGGGCGTGTGCACGTCGCACGACCGGGGTCCCCCGCACTCGGCAGCGCGGGGGATCCCGATCGGCGGCTCAGGCCTCCGGCCGGTTGGCGCGCAGCACCTCGAGCCGGGCGCGGTACTCGGTCTCGTCGATGTCGCCCTTCGCGAACCGGTCGGCGAGGATCTGCTCCGCGCTGCGGTTCCGCGCCTGGCCCGCCCAGGGCGCTTGGGCGCCGGGCGCACCGGGGGCGCCGTGCCACGCGGCCGGACCCCACGGGCCGTAGCCGCCGTGACGACGGCGCACGACCAGGGCGATGACGAGGCCGACGATGATGAGGAACATCAGCGGGCCGATGATGAAGAAGGGCCAGAACGGCGCGAAGCCCCAATGGCCCGGGTGCGCGGCGACGGCCGCGACGGTTGCGAACATGAGTGACCATCCTTCGATCGGATCGGCCGGACGTCGACCGATGGTTCCAGCTTCGCGATCCCGGATCCGATCCGAATCCCGCGCAGGGAGTGAATCGCCGTGCTCCCCGCGGAGTACGCCCCGGCTACTGCCAGCCGGGGGCGACGAGGCCGGTCTCGTAGGCGATCACCACGAGGTGCACGCGGTCGCGGGCGTGCAGCTTCGACATGATGCGGGACACGTGCGTCTTCGCCGTGAGCGGGCTGAGGAAGAGCCGTTCCGCGATCTCGTCGTTGGTCATGCCCAGCCCGACCAGGCGCAGCACCTCGCGCTCGCGGTCGGTGATGCCCGCCAGCACCGCCGCGTCCGGAGCGTCGCGCAATCCCACCGCGAGACGCTGCAGCAGCCGCTTCGTCACGCCGGGCGAGAGCAGCGCCTCGCCCTCGGCGACCACGCGTACGGCGCGCACCAGATCGGCCGGCTCGGTGTCCTTCACCAGGAACCCCGCGGCCCCCGCGCGCACCGCCCGCGCCACGTAGTCGTCCAGCTCGAAGGTCGTCACGATCACGACGTGCACGTCGGCGAGGCCGGGATCGGCGGCGATCTGCTCGGTCGCCCACAGCCCGTCGCCCTCGGGCATCCGGATGTCCATGAGCACGACGTCGACGGGCGTCTCCCGGATCCGCTCCAGCAGCTCCCGCCCTCCCGCCGCTTCGGCGACAACCTCGATGTCGTCCTCCGCGTCCAGCAGCGCGCGGAATCCCGCGCGGACGAGCAGCTGGTCGTCGGCGAGCGCGACCCGGATCACGACGCCCTCCCCCACGGCAGCGTAGCCACGATCCGCGCTCCGCCGCCTTCCGCGGCGCCGAACCCGATCCGGCCGCCGAGCAGGGCCGCCCGCTCCTTCATGCCCAGGACGCCGCCGTGCCCCGAGGCGGCCGGGTCGGCGTCGCCGAAGCCGCGGCCGTCGTCGGTGACGGTCACCACGAGCCACGGGTCCGGATCCTCCCGCCGCTCCAGCACGATGCGGGCATGTGCGGCCTGCGCGTGCCGCACCGTGTTGGTGAGGGTCTCCTGCACGATCCGGTACGCCGCGAACTGGGCGGCCCTGCTCGGTGCGCGGTCGCCGAGCCGGTCGTCCAGCACGATGTCCAGCCCGGGCGTGGTGAGCCCGGCGATGAGCCGCGGCAGCTCGGCGAGCTCGGCCTGCGGCACCAGCGGCGCCTCGCCGTCGCGCAGCACGCCGAGCACGCCGCGGACCTCTTCGAGCGCCAGCTTCGAGGTGTTCTTCACGTTCTCCAGGGCGGTGCGCGCCTGGTCGGGGTCGCGGTCGAACAGGTGCAGTCCGACGCTGGCCTGCACGTTCATCTGCGACAGGGCGTGCCCGAGCACGTCGTGCAGCTCGCGGGCGATGCGCACGCGCTCGCGCTCCTCGGCGCTCTGCTGACGCCGCTCGGCGTCGGCGCGCAGCGCGGCCATCCGCGCACCGCGAGTGCGCACCAGCGCGCCGATCGCGAAACTCGCGGCCAGCCCGACCGTCGCCGCGACGATGATGCCGGGGTGCCAGATCCGGCCGATCCCCACCCCGATCAGGATCGCCGAGGTCCAGCCCACGGCGACGGAGATGGCGGCCCAGACCGCGGCACCGCGGACGACCGCCCCGATGATCGCGAAGGCGAGCGCGAGATAGGGCGGACCGTAGACCGGCGTGGTCAGCACGTCGAGCAGCGCGAGCCCGGTGACGACCGCGACGGTGGGCCCCGGGAAGCGGCGCGCCGCGAGCAGCACCAGCGGACCGGCGAGCGCGAGCGCGAGATGCAGCAGCATCCGCCACTGCAGGTCGGGGCGAGGATTGTGCGCCGCGATCCAGATCGCCGCGGGCACCTGCACGAGCAGGCTGAGCACGACCGGCGCGATCAGCCGGACCCGGCGCGGCGCGCGCGTCGGGCCCCAGTCCGCGCTGCCCCTGAGGACGGCGTCGGGGTGCGGATCGAGCATCTCTCGATGCTATCCGCGGGAGCCGGCGGGCGGATCCGCCCGCGGGGTGCCTCCCGGCTACTCCCGAGGGAGTACGCCGGCAGGCGATCGCGTCAGCGGCTCAGGACTCCCAGGAACGGGAGCGCTTCGTGGCGCCGCCGGGCTCGCGCATCATGTACGCGAGTGCGGCGCAGATGAGCAGGATTCCGGCGACGAACGCCGGTCCCTGCCACGCGGGCAGACCGGGAGCGATGCCCATCACGACGATTCCGCCGAGGAAAAGAATTCCGTACACGATGTAGTGAAGGATCACCGGGCAACCTCCTGTTGAGCCACTCGAGTCTATCGCGCCGCATCTGCCGGCCCCACCCGCGCTTTCGCGGCGACGGATCCTCCCGGGAAGGAATGTCGGAGTCCCTGGCTACCATCCCGGCATGAGCATCTCCTATCCTCAGGTCCCCGGCCTGGTGCGCAGCCCCGGCTTCAGCCACGTCGCCGTGATCCCGCCCGGCTCGACGATGATCCACGTCGGCGGTCAGAACGGCGTCGACGAGACCGGCGCGGTCGTCTCCGACGACGTCGCCGTGCAGTCCGCGCGAGCCCTCGACAACGCCGAGGCCGCGCTGGCCGCCGCCGGCGCGACCCTCGCCGACGTGGTCGGCTGGACCGTGCTGATCCACCAGGACGCCGACCTGAGCGCGGCCTACGGCGCCGTCGGCCCGAAGCTGGCCCGCGAGGGCGCGCCTCCCCTGGTCACGGCCGCCCGCGTGGCAGGCCTCGGGGTTCCCGGCGCCCTGATCGAGCTCAGCGCCCTCGCCGCCCTCACCGCCTGACCGATCCGCGCGCCCCCAGGGAGCCGGCCTCAGGGAGCCGGCCCCACATGACGGATGTCATGACCGATCCGTGACATCGTTCATCGTGCGCTCATCACCGCGCGGAGCAGACTGGACGACATGAACGAGACACAGACGGCACGGCCCGTCACCACGACCGGGGCCGGCGCCGCGCCGCTCGCGGCGATCGAGGCGACGGGCCTCACCAAGCGCTTCCGCGGCTTCACGGCCGTCGACGGCGTGGACATCTCCGTGCGGCAGGGCGAGGTCGTCGCCTTCCTCGGCCCGAACGGCGCCGGCAAGACCACCACGATCGACATGCTGCTCGGCCTCTCCCAGCCCGACAGCGGCGAGGTGTCGCTGTTCGGCCTCACGCCCCGCCAGGCGATCAGCCGCGGGCTCGTCTCGGCCGTCATGCAGACCGGCGGCCTGCTCAGCGACATCAGCGTGCGCGACACGATGAAGCTCACCGCCTCGCTGTTCGCGCACACCACGAGCATCGACGCGGCGCTCGAGCGGGCCGGCATCGCCGAGATCGCCGATCGCAAGGTGCAGAAGTGCTCGGGCGGCCAGCAGCAGCGGCTGCGGTTCGCGATGGCGCTGGTTTCGGATCCGGGCCTCATCGTCCTGGACGAGCCGACGACCGGCATGGACGTCGAGGGGCGGCACTCGTTCTGGCAGGCGATCCACGCCGATGCGCAGCGCGGCCGCACGGTGCTCTTCGCGACGCACTACCTCGAGGAGGCCGACCAGTACGCGGACCGGATCGTCCTGATCCGCAAGGGGCGCATCGTCGCCGACGGCACCACCGCCGAGATCAAGGCGATGGCCTCCGGCCGCACGATCGAGGCGGAGTGGGACGGCCAGGATCCCTCGGCGCAGCGCGAGATCGCGGCGCTGGAGGGCGTCGACTCGGTCGAGGTCCGCGGCCCCCGGATCATCATCCGCGCGAACGACTCCGACGCCGTGGCGCGCCACCTGCTGACCCGCACGTCGGCGCGCGACGTCACCATCACCAGTCAGAACCTGGAGCAGGCGTTCCTCCGCCTCACCGGCGACGACGACCGCGACGACAGGGAAGGGGAATGACCATGACCGCCATCACCGACCGGCTGGACCGGATCGACCCGAGCTCCCGCCGCGTGCCCGCGATGGGCGGGTTCAGCCTCACCTTCCTCGGCGTCGAGCTGAAGCGCCTGTTCCGCAACTCCAGCGTCGTCGTGTTCACGCTGATCTTCCCGATCGCGATGCTCGTCATGATCGGCCTGCCGAACAAGAACGCGGCGATCACGAGCGTCCCGGTCAGCCAGGGCGGCATGTCCGCTGCCGTGCCGATCATGATCTCGATGGCCGTGTACGGCGCCATGGTCGCCAGCACGATGACCGGCGTCTCGGTCGCCTCCGAGCGCGCCCAGGGCTGGAGCCGCCAGCTGCGCCTCACCCCGCTGAACCCGGTCGTGTACATCCTGGTCAAGGTGGTCTGCGGCATGGCCCTCGGCGGCATCGCCGTGCTGGTGACGCTCATCGTCGGCGCCGCGCTCGGGATCACCGCGCCTCTCGGCAACCTGATCCTCGCCGGCCTGCTCGCATGGCTCAGCTCGCTGATGCTGACCAGCCTCGGGCTCGCCGTCGGCTACGCGTTCCCGGCTCAGAACGCGATGCGCTACCTCGGGCCGATCCTGCCGATCCTGAGCTTCATGGGCGGCCTGTTCGTGCCGCTCGCGCTCATGCCGGACGCCGTGCAGACGGCGGCCAAGTTCACCCCGCTGTGGGGCATCGCCAACCTGTCCCAGTCGGCGATCATCGGCGTCGCCCCCGACGGCTGGTCGGCGCTGAACCTGATCGTCTGGTTCCTCGTCTTCACGGGGCTCGCGGTGATGATGTTCCGCCGCGACACCAAGCGCGTCTGACGTGACGGACAGCACCCGCGCCGAGCAGGGCGTGTCGGCTCCGGCCGCACGCCCCGCCCGGCGCGAGCGCCGGTTCGGCTTCGTCGGGCGCTTCGGCATCGGCGAAGGCGGCTTCCTCGACGCGCCGCCGCTGGAGGGCACCACCGGCTGGACGCGGCTGCGGCTCGTCCTCGGCGCCCCCGGCGCCAGGCGCTGGTATCCGGGTGCGCTGACCAGCCAGCTGTTCATCGTCGGCTTCATCCTGGGGCCGATCCTCACCCAGGTCCCCGCCCCCGGATCCTGGTTCTGGGGCCTCGCGGTGATCGTCTACGGCGCGCTGTTCACGGTCTCCTTCCCGATCTCCATGGCGCTGCCGGGCCCGTGGCGCTGGACGCCGCCCGCGGGGCTCCTGCTGCTGTCGCTGCCGTTCCTCCTCGTGCTCGGGCCCGACCTGTCCGGCCTCTGGACCTACGTCGGGGTCTCGGCCGCACTCTGCCTGGGCGGCAGCGGACGGGCGATGATCGCCGTGGTCGCGGTGTCGGCCACGGCCCTCGTGATCAACCTCGTGGACGGCGCCCTGGAACCCACGAGCACCCCGCCGTGGACGATGCCGCTCATCATCCTGTCCATCGGCACCCTGATGGCGGCCTTCACGCGCAACCTGCAGACGCTGGCGCAGCTGCGCCGCGCCCAGGAGGAACTCGCGGTCGTCGCGGTCGAGGAGGAGCGCAACCGCGTCGCCCGCGACATGCACGACATCCTCGGGCACTCGCTGTCCGCGATCGCGCTGAAGGCGGATCTGGCCGCGAAGCTCGCCGACCGGGATCCGGCCGCCGCGGCGGTCGAGATCCACGAGGTGCAGTCCCTCGCCCGCGCCACGCTCGGCGACATGCGCGCCGTGGTGTCGGGTTACCGGCAGGTGCGGGTCGCGAGCGAGCTCGCCTCGCTGCGCACGCTGCTGCCGGCCGCCGGGATCGCCGCGCATCTGCCGACGACCACCGACGAGGTGCCCGAGCGCAACCGCGAGCTGTTCGGCTGGGCGCTGCGCGAGGCCGTCACGAACGTGATCCGGCACGCAGGCGCGACGAACTGCTGGGTGACGCTCGCGCCCGACCGCATCACGATCGAGGACGACGGCACCGGCCCCGCCCGCACGCCGGACGCCGACAGCCGCCCCGGAACCGGTCTGCACGGTCTCGCCGAGCGCGCCGCCGATGCCGGGGGCGCCCTGCGGATCGGCCGATCCCGCCACGGCGGATTCCTCCTGGAGGTCACGGCATGACGACGGAGGACGGCAGGATCCGGATCCTCCTCGCCGACGACCAGGCCCTCGTGCGCGGGGCGCTGGCGACCTTGCTCGGACTGGAGGACGATCTCGTCGTGATCGCCCAGGTCGGCCGCGGCGACGAGGTGCTCGCTGCCGTCGCCGAGCACCGGCCCGACATCGCGCTGCTCGACGTGGAGATGCCCGGGATCGACGGCCTCACCGCCGCCGCGCAGGTGCACGCCGCCCACCCCGGGGTGCGGATCGTGATCGTGACGACCTTCGGCCGGGCCGGGTATCTCTCCCGGGCCCTCGCGGCCGGCGTGTCCGGCTATGTGGTCAAGGACACCCCGGCCTCGGAACTGGCCGACGTCGTCCGTCGCGTCAGGCGCGGTGAGACCGTGATCGACGCGGCCCTCGCAACCGACGCCCTCACCGCTGGGCCCTCCCCGCTGACTCCGCGCGAGGCCGAGGTGCTCTCGGCGGCGCGCGGCGGCGGGACCATCGCGGACGTGGCGCGATCCCTGCACCTGTCCGAGGGGACGACCAGGAACCACCTGTCCTCGGCGATGCAGAAGCTCGAGGCGCGCACCAGGGCCGACGCCGCGCGCATCGCGGAGGACCGCGGCTGGCTTCTCTGAGGGGGATCGGGAGGGGTCGACGGTCCCGGGCCGGTCACGCCGATCCCCTACACTCGCCGGTCACGCCGATCCCCTACACTCGGGGTCATGTCCGGAGGCTCCCCCGCATCGTCGCGCCCGCGAAAGCCCTCGCGTGCCGTGATCCGGCGCCGTCGCATCACGGTGGCGATCATCGCCGTGCTCGCGATCGCGCTCGTGGGGGTGGTGACGACGACCGCCGTGCATGCGTGGCTCGGTAAACCCGCGCCGCAGGCCGTGCCGACCAGTCAGGCTCCGACACCGCGGCCCACACCGCTCACGGCAGAGCAGGCCCTGCTGAAGAACGCTCCCGACCCGGCCACGGCATGCGCGGTGTCGTTCCAGGGCGACGGGATCGCCCAGGCCCCGATGCTGCAGACCGAGGGCGTGCTGTTCACCGGGCTGCCGATCCCCGAGCGTGCGGGGTTCGTGTTCGCCGGCTGGTATCCGACCCCCGAGCTGGCGCAGGCCCAGACGCAGACCGACCGGGTGAACGGATCGCAGCTGGTCGGCTGCACCGACCACCGGCGCACCCTGCACGCGGCGTGGACGACGCCGGAACAGAACTCCGCGACGGCCGCGAAGATCCCGATCCTGATGTATCACCAGTTCACGACCAAGCCCGGCGGCGAGGACAACTGGCTGCGCAACAACTACGTCTACATCGAGGACTTCAAAGCGCAGATGGCGTACGTGGCCGCGCAGAAGTTCTACCTGCCGACCTGGGACGAGCTGAACGCCTTCATCGACGGCAAGCTCTTCCTGCCCAAGCACTCGGTGATCATCACCGACGACGACGCCGACCCGACCTGGCTGCAGCTCGCGGTCCCCGTCGTCACCGAGAACAAGCTCCTGACCACCTCGTTCGTGATCACGAGCGCCCGTCAGGCGCCGTCGCCGTCGCCGTACGTGCTGCAGCGCTCGCACACCAACGACATGCACCGCGCAGGCGCCAACGGCAAGGGGCTCATGGTCAACCTCTCCGCCGACGAGGTCGCCGCCGACCTGGAGAAGTCGGCGCAGATCCTCGGCGTCAAAGAGGTCATCGCCTACCCGTACGGCCACTACAACGCGACCGCGGAGGAGGGCGTGACCAAGGCCGGGTTCCTGCTGGCCCGGACGATCGAGTACGGCTACGTGCAGCTCGGAACGCCCAAGCTCGAGCTGCCGGTGATCCGGATCAACTACGGCGACACGGTGGACAGCCTGAAGAACAACATCGGCTGACCGCTCCGGATCACTCGGCTCCGGCGGCCTCCGCCTCGAGGCGACCACCGCGGGCGCGCTCTTCGGCACTGCGCGTGACGCGCACGGAGCGTCGCGGTGCGTAGACCACCAGCGAGTGGAACAGGAAGCGCACGAAGAACGCGACGACCAGCGAGATCGCCGCGGCGAGGATGCTGGAGATGTGCCAGCCCTCGACCATGAGCGCGAGGATCGGGATGCGCAGCGCCGCTTCGACGTTGTTGAACGTGAACGACTGCGCGAAGCGGACTCCGATGGTCGAGGCCTCGTCGCGCATGTCGTTGAAGACGTAGCGCTCCTGCAGGATGAAGTTCCCGACGATGGTCACCTCGGCCGCGATGATCGCCGCCCAGATGTACTCCATGCCCACGTGCGTGAGCGCCCACATGATGACCAGGTTCGCCAGGGCGCCGACCGCGCCGATGATCGCGAACAGCGACATCTTGCCGAAGCGCAGCCGTGCAAGATGCTTGAGGAAGGCCAGTCCCTGCCGGAACGACGCCTTCGACTCGCCGTGCAGCCGCTCGCCGAACTGCATCGGCACCTCGGAGATCCGCACGTCGGAGCGCACCAGGATCTCGAGCAGGATCTTGAACCCGTTCGGGCGCAGCGCTGACGGATCGACCGCGCGCCGGTCGACGAGGAAGAAGCCGGTCATCGGGTCCGAGGCCCCGGACAGCCGGATCGGGAACATGGCCTTGGTGAGGGTCGTCGCACCGCGCGAGACTCCCACACGGACCGCGCCGGCCAGGCCGCGGCTGTCGCCGCCGCCGACATAGCGGGAGGCGACGACCACGTCGGTGTCGCCGTCCTCATAGCGGTCGATCATCTCGGGCAGCAGCTCCGGCGGGTGCTGGAGGTCGCCGTCCATCACGATGCACACGTCGTAGCGGGCGTCGCGGATGCCCTCGACCACCGCACCGCCGAGGCCGCCCTCGGGCTTGTCGCGGTGCAGGACGCGCACCGGGACGGGCGCGTCGCTCGCGATCGTGCGGATCACCTGGGGGGTGTCGTCGCTGCTGTCGTCGACGAAGAGGATCTCGATGTCGCGGCCGGCCAGTGCGTCGGAGACCCGGGAGACGAGCTCGGCGATGTTGTCGCGTTCGTTGAACGTCGGCACGATCACCGTCGCTCCGGGGACCGTTATCGCGGCCGAAGACATGTCGTCCATGCCCCTCCTCTAGACGTCCTTGCCCCACATGCTCCCACAGGAACCCTTGCGCTACCTGCGCGTTTCCCGTAGGGATCCTGCCGCTCCCGGGTTGCCGAGCGGTGAACGGGACCGCCGTGGACACGGATCCCGCCCCGGAAATCCGCCGTACCCTGGAAGCATGACGACCCCCGCTTCTGACACCATCACCGTGTTCGGCGCCGACTGGTGCCGCGACTGCATCCGCACCAAGAGGCAGCTCGACGAGCTCGGCATCGAGTACGCCTACGTCGACCTGGTCGAGGACCCGTCCGCCGCCGACGTGGCCAAGGAGATCTCCGGCCGCACCAACATCCCCGTCGTGGTCTACCCGGACGCCTCGCATCACGTGGAGCCGTCGAACGCCGACGTCGAGGCGAAGCTCCGCGAGCTCTCGCTGATCTGACCAGCACGCCTGGCCCCTTGGCGGTTCCCCCGAGCGCGTAGTCTGAAATCGACCGCGCCGAAGGAGATGCCGATGCCTGAGACCCTCGCCGAAGACGTCAGCGCGCCGATCGAGGCCGCGATCTCCGCGCTCCGGAAGGGCTCCGCCGCCTGGTCCGCGCTCACGGTCGGGCAGCGGGTGACGCTGCTGCGCGGAGTGCGCCGCACCGTCGCGGCGAGCGCACGGGAGTGGGCGCGCACCGCCGCCCGGTCGAAGCAGCTTTCCGACGACCATCCGCTGCGGGGCGAGGAGTGGCTGAGCGGCCCGTACGCGACTCTCGGCGCGGTGGACGCGTACCTCGAGACGCTGGACCGCATCGCCCAGGGCGGGAACCCCCTCGACGGCGTGCGGATCGACCGCACCCGAAGCGGGCAGACCCGGGTGCACGCGTTCCCGCTGACCGGGATCGACAGGCTGCTGCTCTCGGGCTTCACCGGCGAGGTGTGGCTCACCCCCGGCGTGACCCCCGGCGACGCCAGGGCGCGCGTCGGGCTCGCGCAGCGTAGACGGGCCGCTGCCCGACTGGCTCCGGAGCCCGTCGAAGCGCAGGGACCGGACGGCGGGATCGGCCTCGTGCTCGGGGCCGGCAACATCACCTCCATCCCGGTGCTCGACGTGCTGTACGAGCTGCTGGCGCACAACCGCGTCGTGTTGCTGAAGGTCAACCCCACGCAGGACGCGCTGGTGCCGGTGTTCCAGCGCGCCCTCGCCCCGCTCATCGCGCCCGGCTTCCTGCGCATCGTCCGCGGCGGACCCGAGGTCGGCGCGTTCCTGACCGCCCACGATGCGTTCGCGCACGTGCACATCACCGGATCCGCCCCCACTTTCGACGCGATCGTGTGGGGCCCTTCGACGGGCTCAGGTGCGGAGGCCGACGAGGCGAAGACCCGCAGGCGCGAGAACCGCCCTCTCCTGACCAAGCCGATCACGGCGGAGCTCGGCGGTGTCTCGCCGATCATCGTCGTCCCCGGCGAGTGGAGCGCGGAGGACCTCCGCTTCCAGGCCGAGCACGTCGCGACCATGCGCCTGCAGAACGCCGGACACAACTGCATCGCCGGCCAGGTGGTGATCCTGTCGAGCGACTGGGCGCAGAAGGACCAGTTCCTCGCCGAGCTGCGGCGCGCCTACGCCCTCGCTCCGGAGCGCCCGGTCTGGTACCCGCGCTCCGCCGAGCGGATGGCGCAGGCGTCCGAGGCCTACCCGGACGCTCTCGTGCTCGCGGATCGCCTGCTCGTCGAGATCGGCGACGGCGACGGCGACGACGCGACGGCGCTCGAGAACACCGAGTACTTCGCGCCCGTGCTCGGCGTCGAGGAGTTCCCCGGCACCGGTCAGGAGTTCCTGGACGCGGCGGTCGCGCACGCGAACGAGAGGCTGCAGGGCACGCTCGGCGCGAACCTGCTGATCGATCCGGCCACCGAGGCGCTGCTCGGCGGCGGCTTCGAGCGCGCCATCACGGCGCTGCGCTACGGGTCCATCGCGATCAACGCCTGGACCGCGTTCGGCTTCATCACCCCGACCCTCACCTGGGGCGCGTTCCCCGGCAACACGATCGCCGACGTCGGCAGCGGCATCGGCGTGGTGCACAACGCCCTGCTGCTCGCGGACGTGGAGCGCTCCGTCACCCGCGGGCCGTTCCGCCCGTTCCCGCGCTCGGCCTCGGTCGTCCGCGACGGCGGACGCTTCACGATCCTCCCGAAGCCGCCGTGGTTCGTGTCGTCGCGCACGGCGGCCGAGGTGAGCGAGGGGCTGACCCGGTATCGTGCCCGCGGCGGCGTGCTCGCGCTGCTCCGCACGCTCGCGCAGGCCATGCGCGCCTAGCCTCCTAGGGCGTCGCCACCGAGAACGTGTCGCACTGGCCCAGGCCGCTCTGGTAGCCGTTGGTGAACCAGTGCTTGCGCTGGTCGCTGGATCCGTGGGTCCAGGTCTCCGGGTTGGTCTGGCCGCCCGACTGCTGCTGGATGTGGTCGTCGCCGACCGCCGCCGCGGCGTCCAGCGCATCCGCGATCTGCGCCTGCGTCGGCTTCTTCATGTACGGGTTGCCGTTCTTGTCCTTCTGCGCCGCCATGTCGGCGATGAACGCGCCGGCGTAGCAATCGGCCTGGAGCTCGGTGCGCACCCCGTTGCTCGCCGGCCCTGTGCCGTTGTTCGGGTACTTCTCCATCGTGCCGACGAGGTTCTGGATGTGATGGCCGTACTCGTGCGCGACGACGTACACCTGGGCGAGGTCACCGGCCTCGGCGCCGAACTGCTGATGCAGCAGGGCGAAGAACGTGGGATCGATGTACACGGTCTGATCCGGCGGGCAGTAGAACGGCCCGACATCGTTGGATGCGGTGCCGCAGGGGGTCGAGGTCGCGCCGTCGACGCTGACCTGCTGCGGCGCGACGTAGCCCTTGACGTGCTTCGTCCAGTACTGGTTCAGCACGAGCGAGGTGGCCGCCACCCGGCAGTCCACGTCCTTGTTCGCATCGCTTCCCGTGCTGCAGTTCTGCACGCCGCCTTCCGAGGATCCGGTGCTCTGCGGCTGACCCTGATCCGTGCCGCCGCCGAGCAGCCCGGTGAGGTCGACCCCGGTGAACGCGCTGATCAGCAGCACCACGACCGCGCCGAGGCCGGCGACTCCGCCGCCGGCGATCGCCACGGTGCGCCCGCGGCCGCGGCGCTGCACGTTGTTGTCTGAGACGTCCGCGTCCGGATTGAAGGTCATCACCACAGTTTTCCACGGTCCGCGCGCCGGAGGCGAGGCATAGGCTCGAACCGTGCGACGCACACGGATGCCCCGGAAGGAGTCGACATGAGCACCACGGTGACCGTCACCGGCGCGGGAGGTCAGATCGGCTATGCGCTGCTGTTCCGGATCGCGGCCGGCGACATGCTCGGCCCCGACGAGAAGGTGCGGCTCCGGCTGCTGGAGATCCCGGCCGGCATCGGCGCGGCGGAAGGCGCGGCCCTCGAGCTGCAGGACGGCGCGTTCGGCCTGCTCGAGTACGTCGAGGTGACCGACGATCCCGCGGTGGGCTTCGACGGCGCCGACCACGCCCTGCTCGTCGGCGCCCGGCCGCGCGGTCCCGGCATGGAGCGCGGCGACCTGCTCGCTGCCAACGGGTCGATCTTCGGACCGCAGGGATCCGCGATCGCAGAACATGCCGCAGCCGGCATACGAGTGACCGTGGTCGGGAATCCCGCGAACACGAACGCGCTCATCGCTGCGGCCGCGGCCGACGGCGTGCCGGCTGAGCGGTTCAGCGCGCTCACGCGGCTCGACGAGAACCGCGCCCGAGGTCAGCTCGCGGCGGCGCTCGATGCGCCCGTGGCCGACATCGCCGGCGTCACGATCTGGGGCAACCACTCGGCCACGCAGTTCCCCGACGTCGCACACGCCACCGTCGGCGGCCGCTCCGTGACGGAGGCCCTCGCCGAGCAGACCGGGGACGTGCGCGCCTGGCTCGATGCGACGTTCATCCCGCGGGTCGCCAAGCGCGGCGCGGAGATCATCCAGGTCCGCGGATCCTCCTCCGTCGCGTCCGCCGCCTCGGCGACGATCGATCACGTGCGCGACTGGGCGCTGGGCACCGGCGAGCGCCGCACCAGCGCCGCCGTCGTCTCGCACGGCGAGTACGACGTGCCGGAGGGCCTGATCAGCTCGTTCCCGGTCCGCGCGGTCGACGGCGAGTGGCGGATCGTCGATGGCCTGGAACCGGACGACTGGGCGCGCGAGCGTATGAACCGCTCGATCGCCGAGCTCGTCGAGGAGCGCGACGCGGTCCGTGCCCTCGGGCTGATCTGAGCCCGAGCGCGGCTCCGGGTGAGGAGCCCTCCGTCTCGCCGCACGGTTCCTGAGCACGAAGCGATGCGACGAGACGAAGGCCGCTCAGGAACCGGCGAACGGACCGTCAGATCGTCGCGACGTCGATCACGAAGCGGAACCTCACGTCCGAGGCGAGCACGCGCTCGTAGGCGTCGTTGATGGCCGAGGCGTCGATCAGCTCGATCTCCGCGGCGATGCCGTGCTCGGCGCAGAAGTCGAGCATCTCCTGGGTCTCCGCGATCCCGCCGATCGCGGATCCGGCGATCGAGCGCCGCCCGCCGATCAGCGCACCGGTGCGCAGCGGCATCGGCTCCGGCGGCGCGCCCACGCAGACGAGCGTGCCGTTCGTGTCGAGCAGGCCCAGGTACCCGTCCAGCGGGATGGGCGCGCTGACCGTGTTCAGGATCATGTCAAAGCCGCCGCGGTTCGCCGAGAACGTCTCCGGATCCGCCGTTGCGAGATACCGATCGGCGCCGAGCCGCAGCCCCTCGTCCTTCTTGCGCAGCGACTGCGAGAGCACGGTGACCTCGGCGCCCAGCGCGTGCGCGAGCTGCACGGCCATGTGCCCGAGTCCGCCCAGGCCCACGATCGCGACGCGGGTGCCGGGGCCGACCTTCCAGTGCCGCAGCGGGGAGTAGGTGGTGATGCCCGCGCACAGCAGCGGGGCGGCGCGATCGAGCGGGATCGCGTCCGGGATCCGCAGTACGAACGCCTCGGTGACGACGACCTGGCGCGAGTAGCCGCCCTGGGTGATCGTGCCGTCGCGGTCGGTCGCGCCGTACGTGCCGACGGCTCCGCCGGCGCAGTACTGCTCCTCGCCGCGCACGCACGCCGCGCAGACGCCGCACGAGTTCACAAGACACCCCACGCCGACGCGGTCGCCGATCGCGAACCGCGTCACCTCCGAGCCCACAGCGGCGACGGTGCCCGCGATCTCGTGCCCCGGCGCGAGCGGGTAGTGCTGGCGCCCCCATTCGCCGCGCACCGTGTGGATGTCGGAGTGACAGATGCCGGCGTAGGCGATGTCGATCACGACGTCGAGCGGGCCGGGCTCGCGGCGCTCGATCGTGGTCGGTGCGAGGGGTGCGCCCTCACTGGGCGCGGCATAGGCGGCGACGGCGGGCATGACGGTGCTCCTCGATGTTCAGGGGTGTGCTGCGAGCGTATCGCGGGGTCGCCGGGGCGCGGCGCGATCGGCCAGGATCCGCGGATCCTGGATCCGTGCCCGCTTGATAGGCGGAACAGGGCAGAATGGTTGCGGCGAGAGGAGGCCGACCGCATGGAAGCGACAACGCACGATCACGACGATGCGTCGCTGGCGGACGGAGCTCTCGACACCGCGCTGACCAGCCCGCTGCACCTCCCGCACGCGGCCGCGGAGTGCCCGAAGTGCTTCACCGAACTGCAGCAGAACCGGGACTGGTGGTCGGCCCGCCCGGACGGATCCCGCCTGGTCGGCCTGGTCGTCGCCCGCGAGGGAATGCCGTCGGTCGTGCAGCAGCGCGACGATCTCACCCGCTTCGGCGTGCCGATCGAGGGCTTCCGCCATCCGGCGCCCGACATCCTGGAGAGCTGGACGGACCGCATCGCCCGGCTCATCGACACGCTGCGCGCCGGCGACGTGCTCGTGGTCGCCAACATCCACGCGCTCGGTCGCGACATCGACGAGGAGACGCGCACCGTCGCCACGTTGCGCCGCAAAGGCGTGATGGTGAAGGTGCTCAGCCACTCCGCGCGGCATCTGGCCGACGCCGGCCGCTGACCTTCCGTCCTAGCACCGCCCGGGCCCGCCCGACGC
Organism: Microbacterium sp. 22242; assembly: GCF_052045495.1. NCBI lineage: Bacteria > Bacillati > Actinomycetota > Actinomycetes > Micrococcales > Microbacteriaceae > Microbacterium > Microbacterium sp. 22242. Next base: position 43,915 of record NZ_JBQEOZ010000020.1, read on the forward strand.
CGATCGTCAACGGAGCGTGAGCCCGACGCCCGGCGCGGCGACGCGACCGGTCTTGTTCGCCCAGGACCTCAGAGGGCTCATACTCTGCCCGCCGCCTGCCCGGGCGGATTCGGGTTGACCGCGCTCGCGGCAGCCCGCCGATGCCATTCCGCCCGTGCCAAGAAGGCTTCCAGCGCCTCAGACTCCGACTCCGTCCGCAAAGTCATGTCGTCCATCTCAACGCCCTTCTCGTCCGTGTCCCACACACGCCAACCGGTCCCGTCCTCGGCGATCCACGTCGACGATTCAGTCCGCCCTGTCGGTCCGAACCAATTCGCCGTCGTCATCGGATGCGCCCCGAGATACGCGGCCACAGCTGAGATCGTCAGCTTCTCACGATCCATCGATGAACCCCTTCACAAGCTTGACCAGCGCCTTCCGTTTCTCGACCAGCTCATCCCGCTTGCGGATCGCTTCGCCCGTCGACGAACCAGCGCGGCTTCGACACCGCGATGGGCGGCGCGCTCTGCGCCCGCCGCACCTCGTCCAGCACCTCCCGCACCGTCATCGCGGGCCGGGTCTCCTCCGCTGTGTCCGCGAACACGGCGACACGGATCCCTCCCACGTCGACCGGCTCGCCCTGCGCGATGAACTGCGCGTCGGGGAGCAGCGCGAACTCCTGGTTCTCCGGGAACCGGGAACGATACCGGGCGTCGCGCGCGGCTCCCGTCAGGAACGCGGAGACGAACGGCACGGTGAAGTTCTCCGTCGCCACCCGCACATCGGTCGACACCGCCCGCAAGCGCGGGAACGTCGTGGCTTTCGGCGCCGAATGACCGCCCCGCCAGAACAATCCTCGGAACGGCGTCGTCTGCGAAAGCCACCACGCCCCCTCGATCCCGACTCGGGGTGCGGGAAAGCGCGCCAGAGGAACCGCGCCCGACGGCGGTGAGAGCTCGGACGGAGGCTCGGGCCACGCTCCCGCCATCGCGCGCAACGCGGGCGCCCCCAGTTCCAGCGCTGACGCCGCGAGTTCCGCGACGGGCTGCGAGATGGCCCAGCACAGCGGCGTCGTATCCGTGCGAAAGATCACCCACCGGCACGGACCCGCGATCTGCAGCGGCTGGATAGGTTCGCCCAGCGCGTCGCTGGCGTCGATGTGGTCGATGGGCAGATGCAGCGCCGGCTCGCGGCGGCGGATCGCGTCCGCCCACGCGACGCCCCATCGTCGTTCCCCCAGGAACGCCAGCACGAGGGCTGCCCAGTCCGAAGTCTGCGCACCCGCTACGAGCACTTCTCCCGCTCGCATCACCTGGACCGTGCCGGGCCCGAAGCGGACGCCGATCTCATCGCCGAAGACAGCGGTGTCGCCGAGAAGCTCCCACTCCCGGCCGACAGCGAGGAACGATTCCCGGGTCCGCGCGAGGAAGGCACGACGCGCATCCTCGACACTGCGCTCGTGGAGTACCTTGGCGATGCTCTGCCCGGGATTGATCCGGTCGAACTGGGCAACCACTCCGTCCCACAGCTCGGTCGGCGTGGGGCCGTCTGGAGAGATCCTCATCTGTCTATCCTCGCCCCCGACCGCGCGGGTCACGCAATCCTTGGGAGACCTCCTATGCGTCGACGAAACGTCCCGGCCGGGAGATCGACACAGCAGGCAGCGCGCCCACCGTGGAGACGGCGGCGGTGATCTGCTCGACCGTCGGCGCCGAAGGCGTGGCGAACCCCTGCCGGAGCTCGATGAAAGGCTGCACGGTCAGCGCCCCGGCACTGTAGGGAGCGCCAGCGGGCACCAAGGTCGATGGCGGCAGCAGGACCGCTTCCTCTTCCGCCGGATGCGCGCCGAAGCTTCCGAGATCATGGGCGGCGACGCTCTGGATCGCGTAGACCACGGGCGTCGTGAGGTTCTCCGAGGCGACGCGGAGGTCGCGACTCACCGCCAACGGGCCGGCCAACGTCAGGGGTGAACCTGCACTGACGCGTGCCCCGCGCCAAACGAGCCCTGGCACGACAGGAAGCCGCTCCAACGACGCGATAAGACCTTCAAGATCCATCGAAAACTTCCTTCCCCCGTCCTGAACGGGCTCGTGACAACTCTAAGCATCTCCACGTGACGTCTTCTGCGACCGCCCCGCGGCGGCCGACGCTTCGCGCCCGGTGGGCAAGCGTCATTTCTCCCTGAGATCGATCCGCCAGACTCCCGCCGGATCCTGCCACTTGCTCACGACTTCGAAGGGGGTCCCCCGCTGGAACAGCAGCTCGGCCTCGTTCTGGTACCGCGAGATGGAAGAGACGTCCACGGGGCTCTGCCCATGGATCGTGATGATACCGGGAGTCTTTCCCTCGGCCGCCGCGCTCGACGCGAAGCTCTCGGCGACCGACGGGTTGGTCGAACTGCTCATGAAACCGTCGTCCTTCCAGTGCTGTCCGACCTGGAAGGAATTGAGGAAGTCGTCGCTCATGGTCACGCCCCGGGATGTCACGCCGGGTTGTGCGGGAAGGTGCGAGATGCCATCCGTGGCGTGGTTGATCCTCGTCTCCAGTCCAGGGACGTCGGCCGGGGTGTCTCCATAACCACGGAGATACGGGTTCATCTCCGAGTACCCGGGGTTGGTCGTGTAGTCGTACACGCCCTTCACCTCGTCCGGACTGAGGTTCGGATATCGGTCCGAAACTTCCTTGGCCCACGCGTCGAGCTTGTCCGGCGGGATCTCGCCGGTGATCGGGTCCCGATACTTCGCGTCGAGATCCTTGAAATCGGGGAGATCCGGCGCTTTGCCCGGCACGCCCGGCTTCGGGAGGCCGGTGTGGTCGGGAACTCCCTTGCCTCCGTGGAGGAGGCGGTCCGCGGTGTCGCCGAACCGCTTGAACAACGCCTTCAGCTTCTCGACCAGCTCACCCAGCTTGCGGATCGCCGCCACCAGATCCGGGATCTTCTTCGAGAACTTCGCCGCCAACGCCGACACCCGCGTCGACGCCTGCTCGATCACCAACGGCGTCGCCAACCCCAGACTGAACACCAACTCCGCCGCATACGAGATCAGCGACCCCACCAACTGCGCCAAAGAATCCCGCACCAGATCATGCACCACCTGCACGATCGTCGACGCCATCTGCATCCCCGCCGCCATGCCATCCGCCCACGACGCCGCACCCTGCAGATGCTTCACCACATCCCGCTGAAACACCAGATACGCCCGCACCGCCGCACCATCCGCCGCGTCCAGATCCCCCAGCACCGTCGACAGATCCGACGCCGACCGCCGCAACTGCGCCCCCACATTCGTCCACGTCTGCGCGAACCCCGCCACCGCACCCGAATCCCCGGTCAGATCATTCAGCCAGCCCTTCAACGGCTGCAGATGCTCCATCAACCAGCCCAGACCCGCCGCGATCAACGACCCCAACGGATCCGAGACCGCCGCCACCGTGTCCATCACCGCACTGAACGCCGCGAACCCGCCCGCAACCCAGTCCCCCGACTTGATCGCCGAGACCAGCGCCTCCCCATCCTCCAACAAGAACGTCCCCTGCAACGGACTCGTCGTATCCACCGGCCCCGCCACCAACGGATTCGGCGGCGTCAC
>NZ_JBQEOZ010000021.1:0-41846 GCF_052045495.1 Microbacterium sp. 22242
CTACATCGACAAACCACCCGCACCCGTCACCTTCACCATCGACGATTCACACGCCGATCCGCCACCCGACCACGAACCGGCGCCGTTCTGACCAAGCCGGGCACACCACTGCTCCGATCGGCGCCTCGTCCCACGGGATCGACAGGTCACAGCCCGGTAACATGAGTGCGTGTGCCGTGCGCTCGTCGCGCGCGGGCCCCGAAACAGATCGGGCACAGACCACTAGGGAGATGGAATCCGTGGCGAATCCTCTTGAGAAGCTCCTCCGCGCAGGCGAGGGGCGGATCCTGCGCCGCCTCGGCGGCGTCGTCAAGGCCGTGAACGCGCTCGAGGACGACTTCGCCAAGCTCAGCGATGAGGACCTCCGCAACGAGACGGCGGAGCTGCGGGCGCGCTTCGAGAAGGGCGAGACTCTCGATCAGCTCATGCCCGAGGCCTTCGCCGCCGTGCGCGAAGCCGGCAAGCGCACGCTCGGCATGCGCGCCTACGACGTCCAGATCATGGGCGGCGCGGCGCTGCACGAGGGCAACATCGCCGAGATGAAGACCGGTGAGGGCAAGACGCTCGTCGCGACCTTCCCCTCCTACCTGAACGCGATCGCCGGCAAGGGCGTGCACGTCATCACGGTGAACGACTTCCTCGCGACCTACCAGTCCGAGCTGATGGGCCGCGTCTACCGCGCGCTCGGCATGACCACCGGCGTGATCGTCTCCGGGCAGACCCCCGAGGTCCGTCGCGAGCAGTACGCGGCCGACATCACGTACGGCACCAACAACGAGTTCGGCTTCGACTACCTCCGCGACAACATGGCGTGGCGCAGCGAGGACCTCGTGCAGCGCGGGCACTTCTTCGCGATCGTCGACGAGGTCGACTCGATCCTCATCGACGAGGCCCGCACCCCGCTCATCATCTCCGGGCCGTCGTCCGGCGAGGCGAACCGCTGGTTCGCCGAGTTCGCGAAGATCGCGCGCACGCTCGAGCCCGACGTGGACTACGAGGTCGACGAGAAGAAGCGCACCGTCGGCGTGCTCGAGCCCGGCATCGAGAAGGTCGAGGACTACCTCGGCATCGACAACCTGTACGAGTCGGCGAACACCCCGCTCATCTCGTTCCTGAACAACTCGATCAAGGCGCTCGCCCTGTTCAAGCGAGACACCGACTACGTCGTCATGAACGACGAGGTCATGATCGTCGACGAGCACACCGGCCGCATCCTGGTCGGACGCCGCTACAACGAGGGCATCCACCAGGCCATCGAGGCGAAGGAGGGCGTGCCGGTCAAGGCCGAGAACCAGACCCTCGCCACGGTCACCCTGCAGAACTACTTCCGCCTCTACGAGAAGCTCGCCGGCATGACCGGCACCGCCGACACCGAGGCCGCCGAGTTCATGTCGACGTACAAGCTCGGCGTCGTGCCGATCCCGACGAACAAGCCGATGATCCGCACCGACAAGCCCGATCTCGTCTACAAGAACGAGACGGCGAAGTTCGCGCAGGTCGTCGAGGACATCGCGCGACGGCACGAGAACGGACAGCCGGTCCTGGTCGGCACGGTCAGCGTCGAGAAGAGCGAGTACCTCTCCCGCCTGCTGGCCAAGAAGGGCATCAAGCACGAGGTCCTGAACGCCAAGAACCACGCACGCGAGGCCGAGATCGTCGCCCGCGCCGGCCGGCTGGGCGCGGTCACCGTGGCCACCAACATGGCCGGCCGCGGCACCGACATCATGCTCGGCGGAAACGCCGAGTTCCTCGCGGTGCAGGAGCTCAAGGCCAAGGGCCTGGATCCGGTCGAGACGCCGGACGAGTACGAGGCGGCCTGGGACGAGACGTACGAGGCCATGAAGGCGAAGGTCGCGGTCGAGGCCGAGAAGGTCGTCGACGCCGGCGGCCTGTACGTCCTCGGCACCGAGCGCCACGAGTCGCGTCGCATCGACAACCAGCTGCGCGGCCGCTCCGGCCGTCAGGGCGACCCCGGCGAGAGCCGGTTCTACCTGAGCCTCACCGACGACCTGATGCGGCTGTTCCAGCAGGGCGCCGCGGAGGCGATCCTGGCCCGCACCAACTTCCCCGAGGACATGCCGATCGAGTCTGGTCTGGTCACCAGGGCGATCCGCAGCGCGCAGAGCCAGGTCGAGGCGCGCAACGCCGAGATGCGCAAGAACGTGCTGAAGTACGACGACGTGCTGAACCGGCAGCGCGAGGCGATCTACGCCGACCGGCGGCACATCCTGGAGGGCGATGACATCGCCGACCGGGTGCGGCACTTCATCGAGGACGCGATCAGCGCGATCGTCGACGACCACACGTCCGAGGGGCACACCGAGAGCTGGGACTTCGACAGCCTGTGGACCGAGCTGAAGACCCTGTACCCGGTGGACGTGACGATCGACGAGGTCGTCGCCGAGGCCGGCGGACGCAAGGGCGGGATCACGGCCGAGGGGCTCAAGCGCGAGCTGATCTCGGACGCCATGGTCGCCTACGAGAAGCGCGAGGGCTCGCTCGGCGAGGCCGCGACGCGCGAGCTCGAGCGGCGCGTGGTACTGCAGGTGCTGGACCGCCGCTGGCGCGACCACCTGTACGAGATGGACTACCTCAAGGACGGCATCGGCCTGCGCGCGATGGCGCAGCGCGACCCGCTCGTCGAATACCAGCGCGAGGGCTACTCCATGTTCCAGGCCATGATGGGCCAGATCAAGGAGGAGTCGGTCGGCTACCTCTACAACCTCGAGGTCGAGGTGCGCCGAGCCGGCGACGAGGGCATCACCGAGGTCGAGGCCAAGGGTCTCGCCGACTCCGCCGGGGACCAGCGCCTGGAGTACTCGGCGCCCAACGACGCCGGCGACGTCGAGGTCCGCAACGACCGCGGCCAGGTGCAGCAGGCGGCGACGGATCGGCTGCGCCAGGCGGCCGCCCGCGCCGAGGCCGAGGCCGCCGAGCACGAGGAGGCACCGGCCCGTGGCGCCTTCGGGCAGCGCGTCGACGGCGGTCAGGCCGCTGCGTCGAACCGCGCCGAGCGCCGCGCGCAGGGCAAGAAGAAGTAACCGCGTCCGCGGATGGACGAGCAAGGGCGGCACCCGCGGGTGCCGCCCTTCCTCGTCCGCCGCGCCTGCTCAGCGCGCGGCTCCGGCGATGCGGTCGGCGAGCGCGACGAGCGCCTGCTGGAACGCCTCGATCGGCGGGTGGGTGATGCCGGCGCCGATCATGCCGATGCCCGGATCCTTGTGCGCGATCGCGGTGTTGATGATCGGCAGGATTCCGGTCTCCATGACCTTGCGCACGTCGATGCCGGTGGGAACGCCCATGAAGTCGAGCGCAGGGATCGTCACGTTCGGGTTGCTGCCGGTCGTGATGGCGTTCATCGTGCGCGAGTAGCCCATGGCCTCGTCCACGGTCCCGCCGACGAGCGCGACGATCGCGGGAGCGGCGGCCATCGCGAACCCGCCGATGCCGAACGTCTCGGTGATCGCGGAGTCGCCCATGTCGAGGCCCGAGTCCGCGGGCGTGTAGCCGGCGAACATCGGGCCGATCACCTGCTGCGCGGGACCGGTGAACCACTGGCCTCCGGTGCCGGACACGCGGATGCCGAAGTCGACGCCGTTGCGGGCCATCGTGGTCACCACGGTGGAGTTCTCGATGCCGTTCGCGGCGTCCAGGGACGCCTTCGCGGTGACCATCCAGGTCGGGCCGGAGAAGTAGTCCGACGAAGCGACGAAGTCGAACACCTCGCGCTTCTCCTTCGTCGTGAAGTCCGTCTCCAGGATGTACGGCGCGAGCGCCTGGATCAGCAGGGTGGTGCCGGCCACGTTGCGGTTGTGCGCCTCGTCGCCCATGTGCAGCGCCTGGGACAGCATGAGCCGCAGGTCGATGCCGTCCGTGTTGAGCTGCATCGCCCCGGCGAGCACCGGCCCGAAGACGTCGCGCATCCAATTCAGCCGGTCGATGACGGACTGGTCGTTGGCGCCGAAGCGCAGGATCTTCGACAGCTGCTCGGACAGGTTCGTGAACGCCAGGTTCCCGTGCGTGCGGTCGCGGACCTGATGCACCCACATGCTCGCACTGGTGACGCCGGCCATGGAGCCGACGGACTGGTGCTCGTGGCAGGGCGAGAAGGTGATCTCGCCGGACCCGGCGAGCTCGAACGCCTCGTCCAGGTCCTTCGCCAGTCCCTCGAAGACCAGGGCTCCGGTGACGGCGCCCTTCATCGGCCCGGACATGCGGGCGAACTCGATCGGCGGGCCGGCGTGCAGGATCGTCGTCTTCGTCATCCCGGGGACCGTGTCGATCGCCTGGCCGAAGCCCTCCAGGAACGGCTGCGCGGAAAGGATCCGGCTCAGCGCCTCCTGATTGGCGGCCTCGATCCTCTCCGCGATCGCCCGATCCTCCAGCCGGCCGAGCGCGGCGACGACCTCGGGGTCCCCGCCGCCCGGCGGAGCCCAGTCCATCAGCACGGGGTTCACGCCCTGCGCTCGCAGGTCGTCGGCGAACATGTCGAGGCCGAGGTTGACCGGCCTCAGCGGCGAGGCGAACAGCTCGTCGATGCTCATCAGTTGTCACCCTTCGCGACGAATTCGCGGGCCAGCAGCCCGAGGTTGGTGGACGAGGAGGCGACCGTGACGCCCGCCGCCTCGAGCTGCGCGACCTGGCCGGCGATCGCCGGGGTGTCCAGGTCGGTGCCGAGCACATAGCCGAGGATCTCGAGATGCTGCCCGCGCGCGGCCGCCTTCGCCTTGGCCTCCTGGATCGCGGGGACGGTGACGCCCACCGGGTCCTGGTGCGAGCCGAAGCCGAGGATGAAGTCCATCGCGATCACGCCCACGGTCGGGTCGTCGGCCTCCTGCACCAGGCGCTGCAGGCGCAGCGACGGATCGATCATCGGGTGCGGACGCCCGTTGGTGAAGTCGTCGTCGCCCATGTCCAGGAAGGTGTGCGCGCGAGAGGCATCCATCGCGCCGATCCGGTGGGCGGGATCCTTCTGGATGTTCGAGTACACGTCGTCGAAGACGTCCAGCGCTGCGAACATCGCCTCGTCGCAGAGCGTCCCGCCGCAGAACAGGCCGCGCACGTACTTCTGCTCGGGGGCGAGCCGGGCGCGCACCTCGGCGATGAGCGGCTGGTTCAGCGGGTGCGTGTCGAGCGTCGACTCGTCGATGCCGCTCGCCACGACCGCCGCGATCGCGGTCGGCTTGGTGCCGGAGACGAGGGTCACGTTGTCGTGGCCGCTCTCGGTCCGGTCGGACCCGAGGAAGGTGACGACGACCGGCTTCGAGGCGGCTCCCGCGGCGGCGAGGACCTTGTCGGCCACCTCCTCGGCGGGCGGCTTGGACACCACGACGATGACGTCGGTCTCGGGGTCCGCGTCGAGGGCGGCGATGCCGTCGATCATCGAGATGCCGCCGATCTCCGTGCTGAGGTCGCGGCCGCCGGTGCCGATCAGCTGCGAGACGCCGCCGCCGAACTCGTGGATCCGCACCGACAGCTCCTGGCTGCCCGTGCCGGAGGCGCCGACGATCCCGATCGAGCCGCGGCGCACCGCGTTCGCGAACGCGAGACCGACCCCGTTGATGATCGCGGTGCCGCAGTCCGGGCCCATCACCAGGAGCCCGTTCTCGTGGGCGAGGGTCTTCAGCGCGAGCTCGTCCTGCACGGGCACGTTGTCGGAGAAGATCATCACGTGCTTGCCCGCGTCCAGAGCCTTGCCGGCCTCGCGGGCCGCGTACGCGCCGTTCACGGAGATGAGCACGAGGTTGCTGTCCGGCTCCTCCGCGAAGGCGCGGTCGAGGGTGCGATAGCGCACCTCGGACGTCCCCGAACCGCCCTTGTCCTTGCGCGCGAGGATGTCGTCGACGGCCGCGATCGCCGTCCCGATCGTGTCCTCGGACGCGTCGATCACGACCATGAGGTCGCTCGGCTTCGCCGCGTCGATCGCCGGATCCTGCACCCCGACGTTGAGCAGCACCTCCTTGTTCATCGGCGTCGCCATCCCGAGCAGCGCCTGGGTGACGCCCTCGACCGCGTTCGCCCTGGTGCTCATGGACATGAGCGACACGGAGTCGAGGTAGGTGTTCTTCCTGATGTCGATATGCCTGGTCATCGTGGTCCCTTCGGGTGTCTCAGGCGGCGTGGCGCTCGAGGATGCGGACGATCTCGTCGTAGCCGCGCTCCCGCGCCAGCTCGACGGGCGGCACGCCCCACGGATCCGGCATCCCCGGCTTCGCGCCGTGCGCGAGCAGCAGTTCGACGATCTGCTGCCGCACCGGACCGCCGTCGCCGAGGATGATCGTCTCGATGAGCGCGGTCCAGCCGAGGTTGTTGGTGTGGTTGACGTTGATGCGCGTGTTCTCCAGCAGGTAGCGCACCACCTCGAGGTGGCCCTTCTCGGCCGCGGGGGTGAGGCCGTTGCCGCCCATCCGGGTGAGCCGCTTCAGATCCGCGCCGGCTTCGACCATGGTCTGCACGAGCGGGAGGTCGTCGTGGATGCAGCCGAACAGGAACGGGTTGGCGCAGGTCTGGTCTTGCGCATCGACGTCGACGCCCTCCGCGATGAGGGCGCGGACGACCTCGAGGTGCCCCGCGCGGGCGGCGAGCAGGATCGCGCTGGCCTCCTCCCGGTCCATGGCGTCCTTGCCGGCGCCTTCGGCCAGGGCGGCGCGCACGCCGCCCAGGTCTCCGGCCGCCGCGGCGGCGAGGAAGCGCTCGTCGGCGCTGCGCGGGCCGGCGGTCACGGGACTGCTCATCGTGCGGTCTCCTTCGCGTGCGTGATCTGGTCCAGGAGGAGATAGGCGACGCAGCCGACGATGAGGCCGACCACGGCGTCCGAGAGCACAGGGGCGAAGAAGTGCGACAGCAGCGCCGCACCCGCGCCGATCGCCCAGGCCACGAGAGCGGTCCAGCGCACCCGCTGCGGAGCGCGCCCGGCGTTGCGCCTGCCGAGGATGATCTGGTCCGCGATCAGCACGGCCCCGAGCGGCGGCACGAGGACCCCGAGCAGGACCAGCCAGTTCACGAAGTAGTGCCAGGCGCCGAGCACCGCCACCAGCGTGCCGATCACGCCGAGGATGAGCGTGAGCACGCGCATCCTCGAGCGGGTCAGATGCGACCAGCCCAGGGCGCCGTTGTAGAGGCAGTGCGTGCACACCGAGCCCAGGTTGATCACGACGAACAGGAGGAGGAACACGTCCAGGATCGGGTTGTGCGTGCTGGTCAGGATCGGCGCGAAGTTGCCGCCGTTCGCCGCCGGCATCGCGATCGCCCCCGCGGCGACGAACAGGGCGCCGCTGAGCTGCGCGACCAGGCTGGCGATCGGGAAGGCTGTCACGGTCGCCAGCACGGCCTGCTTGCCGGTGCGTGCCCAGCGGGTGAAGTCCGCGGTCATCGTCCCGGAGTCGGCGAAGGTCGCCATGATCGCGGTCACCGCGACGCCGAACGACATGGCACCGCCGCCCACGCCCCGGTAGCCGAAGACGGCGGAGAAGTCGTGGTTCTGCGCGGCGATCGTGATCGCGATGAGGACGGCGGCGATGAACAGCGGCGCGGCGATCGAGCCGAGCACCGAGAGCGCGCGGATGCCGAGGTAGGTGATGGCGATGAACACGAGGCCCGCGAGCCCGGCGATCAGCGTCTCGTTCCAGCCGAACGCGGTGCTCAGGCTGTCGCCGGTCGCGCCCGTGTTGAACGCGAACCAGCCGACCACGACCGTGGACAGGAAGCCGGAGGCGACCGCGTAGCCCGCCGTGCCGAATGTCTCGGTCGCCTGCAGTGCGAAGCTCTTGCCTGTGCGGCCCGCGCGCCAGCTGAGCAGGCTGACGTAGACGAACATGATCGCGTTGGCGGTGAGGATCGCGGCGACGCCGGGCCAGAAGCCGAGCATCGCGACGACGAGTCCTCCCGGCACGGCGTTGGTGAGGATCATCGGGAAGCCGAACCAGACCGCCGAGACGGTGAAGAGCGACTTGCGATGGCTCAGCGGCACCGGCTCGTGCTCGAACTCGGCGGTGCTGCTCTCTGCAGGAGGGGCGGTCTTGGTCATCTCGCGGTTTCCTTCGGATAGGTCCCGGACGTCGGCGTCGCGGGCACGGGGTCGGGGAGGGCGCGCAGCGCGGCCTCGGTGCGCAGGGCGAGCCGGACGCCGGTGAGGATGTCCGCGCCAGAGGTGTGGCCGATCGCCGCGATGCGGCGGGCGGCGGGATCGATGCCTGCGCCGTCGTCGCCGTCGTCGCCGATGGCCAGCGCCAGGTCGTGCAGGGCCCTGGTCGCGCGCGCCTGCAGTGCGTGGCGCACCGTCACGACGCTCAGCAGCGTGGTCCGGTCGGCGCCGTTCTCCAGGGCAGCTGCGAGCGAGGCGACGGCGCTGCGCAGCCGCATGCCGTGCTGGGCGCTCAGGAAGGCGAGCCCGGTCAGCACGTCGTCGCCCGAGGGGGTGAGGCCCTCGCCGAGACCGAGCAGAGGGGTCGCTGCGGCGGTGATCCCGGCAGGATCGCCCTGCAGCAGCGCCTCGCCGAGATCCTGCACGCACTCCTCGAGCAGAGCCGCGGCGGCACGGCCGAACGCGCTCTGCCCGGTCGGCCGGGGGAGCATCGAGATCCGCGCCTCCGCACGCAGCAGCCGGTCGGGGGAGAGCGTGCACAGGCAGGCCTCGGCAGCCGTCCAGGCGGTCGCGGAGCCGGTGAGCACCGTGATCGGCCCGCTCGCGGTCTCGATGCGGAAGCCGCCGGGCTCGATCCGCACCTCATCTCCCTGCCGCGCCAGTGCCGTCCAGTCCTCGACGGGGACGCGGACGGTGGCGGGGGCGTCTTCCAGGCCGGAGGAGACCAGCGCGATCAGCTCGTCGCCGATGCGCAGGTTCAGCGCGCGGCGGTGCACGGAGTGCACGACGGCCGGGAGGCGGGAGAACGCGTCATCGGCCGCGTGCGCGAGCGTCTCCGCAAGCGCGGCATCCCAGGTGAGGGCGCGCACGGCGACCGGGGTGGCGACGGGGGTCATCGTCTTCTCTCTGCAGCGCCTCCGAGGGCTCGCGCAGGACGATCCGGGGGAGGGAGTTCCATCTTCTGAGAAATGTATACCATCGTTTGAAATGGAGTACCATTTCCCCACCGCACACCGGCCGCCCCGCGGCCTCAGCAGAGGAGAGACCAGATGCGCGTCGTAGTGGCACTCGGGGGCAACGCCCTCGCCCGGCGGGGCGAGCCGATGACGGCCGAATATCTTCGGGCCAACGTCAAGTCCGCCTGCGAGGCGCTGGCCTCGTTCGCGCGCGAGAACGAGATGGTGATCACTCACGGCAACGGCCCGCAGGTCGGCCTGCTGGCGCTGCAGAACCTCGCCTACCAGGATGTCGCGGCGTATCCGCTCGACATCCTCGGCGCCGAGACCCAGGGCATGATCGGGTACGTGGTGCAGCAGGAGCTGTCCAACGCGCTGGGCGGCGAGCGCGAGGTCGCCGGGCTCATCACCACCACGGTGGTCGACGAGGCGGATCCGGCCTTCGTCCGCCCGACCAAGCTCATCGGACCGCAGTACTCCGCGAACGACGCGGCGGAGGCAGCGGCGGAATACCGCTGGACGATCGCCAAGGACGGCAACGCGTTCCGACGCGTCGTGCCCTCGCCGGTGCCGGTCTCGATCGTCCAGGCGCCGCTGATCCGCCGGCTGCTCGAGGCCGGAAGTCTCGCAGTGTGCGTCGGCGGCGGAGGCGTGCCGGTCCGCATCGATGCGAAGGGGCGCCATGTCGGGGTGCAGGCGGTCGTGGACAAGGACCTGGCGAGCGCGGCGCTCGCCGAGGACATCCAGGCCGACACCCTCATCATGCTCACGGACGGCGACTACGTGAGCGAGAACTGGGGCACGCCGGAGCAGCGCGACATCCACACGGCATCCGCCGACGCGGTCGCCGCGATGACCTTCGCCGAGGGCTCGATGCAGCCCAAGATCGACGCCGCGATCCGCGTCGCCCGCGCGGGCGGCCGTGCCCTCATCGGCCCTCTGGACCGTCTCGACGACCTGCTCGCCCGCAAGGTCGGCACCGAGATCGTCCCGGCCCTCAAGGAGGGCATCCGCTGGGTGGACCACGCGAAGAAGGCGTGAGGGGTGCGTCGCGGCACCGCGCCGCGTTCCGCATGATGGAAGAATGGCCTCGTGCCTGAAGCGGAAGAACGGCAGCTCGAGTCCACCAGGATCGCGTCCTGGCTGCGTGACGCGATCCTGGACGGCGTGCGCGCGCCGGGGAGCAAACTCGTCGAACGCGACCTCGCGGCCGAGTTCGGCGTGAGCCGCGTGCCGGTCCGCGACGCGCTCAAGATGCTCGTCGCGGAAGGCCTCGTCGACCTGCGCCCGCACACCTGGGCGGTCGTGCGCGAGTTCACCGATGCGGATCTCGCGGATCTCGACGAGGTCCGCGCGGTGCTCGAGCCGCTCGCGTTCCGGCTGGCGGCAGAGCGGCACCGCCGCGACGATCTCGAGCGGCTCAGGCAGTCGCTCGAAGCGGAGGAATCCCGCGGCCTCGCCGGGGACGTGGTCGGCTCGCGCCGGGCCGCCGCCGACTTCCACGAGATCGTCACAGAGCTCGCCGAGAACCGGCTGCTCGGCGACATGATGCGCAGCGTCCGCAGCAGGCTGCGCTGGGCGCTGTCGCAGCACGACGATCTGCGGCACATGAGCGAGGAGCACGTCGTGCTGTACGAGGCGATCCTGTCCCGCGACGGCGACCGGGCCGCCGCGCTGGCCGCCGCGCACGTGCAGAGCAGCCGGCGCGAACGCGCCGCGCACGCCGAGGCCCTGCGCGCGACCGCGCTCCGCTCCGCGGGGACGGATGAGGCGGCCGTCCACGGCCGGTGATCCCGGTCCGCTCCCTGTCGACGTGCGCCGGCGGGCGAGCCTCCGGCGGCGGGGCGCGTGCACGGGGCGGTCGTTCCCGGGCGGTAATCTTGGCCGATGACACCGAGAACCTTCGACCAGTCGTCCAAGCTGAAGAACGTCCTGTACGAGATCCGCGGCAACGCGCTCGTCGAGGCGGCGCGGCTGGAGGCGGCAGGTCACTCGGTGCTGAAGCTGAACACCGGAAACCCGGCGATCTTCGGGTTCGAGGCGCCGCAGCAGATCGTGCGGGACATGCTCGCGACGCTGCCCACCGCGCACGGCTACAGCGAGAGCAAGGGCATCATCTCGGCCCGGCGCGCGGTCGTCAGCCGGTACGAGGAGGTCGAGGGGTTCCCGACGGTGGATCCCGAGGACGTCTACCTCGGCAACGGCGTGTCCGAGCTCATCACGATGACGATGCAGGCGCTGCTCGACGAGGGCGACGAGGTGCTCATCCCCGCCCCCGACTACCCGCTCTGGACCGCGATGACGAGCCTGGCCGGCGGTACGCCCGTGCACTACCTCTGCGACGAGGGGAACGACTGGAACCCCGACCTGGAGGACATCCGCGCCAAGGTCACGCCGCGCACGAAGGCGATCGTGATCATCAACCCGAACAACCCCACCGGGGCGGTGTACTCCCGCGAGGTGCTCGAGGGCATCGTGCAGATCGCCCGGGAGAACGGGCTGCTGCTGCTCTCCGACGAGATCTACGACCGGATCCTGTTCGACGGCGCGCGGCACATCTCCACGGCGACGCTCGCCCCCGACCTGCTCTGTCTGACCTTCAACGGCCTGTCCAAGACGTATCGCGTCGCGGGCTTCCGCTCGGGCTGGCTGGTCATCACCGGGCCCAAGCAGCACGCGAAGGGCTTCATCGAGGGCATCACGCTGCTGGCCTCGACCCGGCTGTGCCCGAACGTGCCGGCGCAGCACGCGGTGCAGGCCGCGCTGTCCGGCGTGCAGTCGATCGAGAGCCTGATCGCGCCGAGCGGCCGCCTGCATCTGCAGCGCGACGCGGCCTGGGAGGGGCTCTCGGCGATCCCGGGCGTGAGCTGCGTGAAGCCGGCCGGCGCGCTGTACGCCTTCCCGCGGCTCGATCCCGAGGTGCACGAGATCCACGACGACGCGCGGCTGATCTACGACCTGCTGGTAGCGGAGCGGATCCTGCTCGTGCAGGGCACCGGGTTCAACTGGCCGACGCCCGACCACCTGCGGGTGGTCACGCTTCCCGAGCCGCGGGTGATCACGGAGGCGATCGAACGCCTCGGCAACTTCCTCGCGAGCTACCGGCAGTAGTCCCTCAGACGGCGGCGGGAGCCCGGCGACGGCGCTCCCGCCGCGTCGGCGGTGCCGCCGCATCCTCTGACCGGACCAGGGTTGCGGCCAGGGTGCGCACGGCTGCCGTGAACGGCGAGCGCCCCGCCACATCCGACACCGGCCGGGCGTGCAGCGCCGCCGCGTCCAGCGCCCGCTGGTCGTACGGCAGGAAGTGCACGTCGCGGATGCCGGAGAAGCGATCCAGCGCGCGGCGGATCTGCCCGCGCGCGTCGATGCCGAGCGGCCCTGGGCGCACCCTGTTCACCGCGACCGTGACCGGGGTGTCGCCGATCTCGGCGCGCAGCTCGGCGTAACCGCGGACGAAGCGGGCGATGCCGAGCGGATCCGCGCTCGCGACCGCCACGATGCGGTCTGCGGCGCGCAGGGCGGCGAGGGTGGCAGCATTGCGGCGCGGACCCGCCAGATCGCTCATGATCTCCTCGTCCGCCTCGAGCGAGGCGGCGACGTCGACCACGGTCACGGTGCTCCACGCCCGGCACGCCTCCAGCGCGTCGTGCACGCGCGGAGCCGAGAGCTCCGGCCAGCGCGCGGGGCGGTTGATCCCCACGAGCACGTCCACGGTCCCGCCGGCGGTCTCCACGGGGCTCGCGAGCCGGCTGAGCTCCGCGCCGTCGAGCAGCCCGAGCTCGGCACGGCGGCAGGCGGCCGCGATGCCGGGGCCGTCGTCGGTGAGGCCGAGCATGAGCGCCAGTGCGGGGGCGTGCGTGTCGGCGTCGACCAGCGCGACGCCGCGATCGGGGGAGGCGAGGGCGGCGGCGAGCTGGACCGCGAGCGTGCTGCGGCCCGGAGCTCCGTGCGGCCCCCACACCGTGACGAGGCGGTTTCCTGCGGGCTCGGCCGTCGCTTCGCCGGCGTCGGCGCCGGGTGCCGCCTCGTGCAGGGCATCCGCGACATCCCACCCGCTCGCCGTCGCGGGCAGCGGCGCGGACAGGCCGTGCCGGCGGGTGAGGCGTTCGGACGCAGGGCCGTCGCCGAGTGTCAGGATGCGGACGCCCGCGCGATCGCAGGCGGTGCGCAGGGCAGCGCTGAGCCAGGCGCGCTCGGCGGGGATCAGCAGCGCGTCCGCCTCGTGCAGCTCCTCGGCGTGCGCGGACAGCTGCGCGGCCTGCTCCGGCGGGATCCGCGCGATCACAGGGACGCCGGCGAGGCCCAGCTCCTCGGCGAGCACCTCCGCCCGGTCGGCCGGCAGCGCGAGCACGATCCCGGTCATGAGCGGCCTCCGACGGGGACGACGGACAGGGACGAGCCGCCGGTCACCGCAGCCAGCACGTCGCCGACCCGGGAGCGCTCGACCACCAGCTCGAGGCTCGTGCTCTTCGCCGCGAGCGGCCCGTCGTCACGATCGATCGACGCCACCGTCGCCTCGGAGAGCAGGATCCGGGGCTCCGCGAACCCCTTGCCGTCCTGACGCGGCGCCGCGGCCCAGACCTCGACCACGGCACCGGCGCCGAGCGATGCGGGCACGCGCACCGCGCTCTGCACCACGACCGAGGTCGTCCGGCCCTTGTCGGCGTCCGCGGNCGCCGCGGGCACCAGCTCGCCCTCCGTGATCGTGCGGGTCGCGATCAGTCCGGGATCGAGTGTCGCGGGGGTGAGATACCCGCCGCCGACGGTGCCGAGCGCGACGTCCACCACGCGCACGTCGGCGGAGGTGAGCGGCTCGCCGGGGACGATCGTCCGCACGGCCTGCAGGGCGGGCGTGGTCTGCTTCGCGGCGCCCACGATCAGCCACACGCCCAGGACGGAGGCGACGATCAGGGCCAGGCCGATGAAGAAGCGCAGGTCGGTCCACGGCCGGCGGACGGTTCGTGCGGTGCTCATGCGCACATCGTCACAGAATCGGACGCGTCCGCGGGGAAGTTATCCACAGACGGATCGCCGGGTTCACCGGTGGGCGTGCGGAGAGCACAATGGTGCCATGCCCGATGCCTCCATGCCCGTCCCGCGCCACCTCGCGCCGGCCCAGGTCGCAGAGCTCCTCGACGTGCGCGTGGAGGAGGTCGTCGAGCTCGTCCTGCAGGGCCGGCTCCGGGGCGCGCGCCTGGGCGTGCCGGCCGCGTGGCGGATCGAGGAGCGGAGCATCGCCGAGTACCTCGCGGAGCAGGCGGAGGAGGCCCGGCGGATGGCGCTGTGGCGCCAGGCCAACGCCGCGAGCTTCCCCGAGCTGTGGGGTCCGCCGGCGCGGCTCGGCGACTGACCGCACGCGGTGGGGGGTGCTCAGCCGGACAGGCCGGGAGCGGGACCGTCCGTGCCGACCGACAGCACCGCCGAGAACGGCACGATCCGGAACCCGGTGACCGCCTGCGCACGCCGGGGAGCTCCGGCGTCGTGCAGCGCCAGGTCGAGGTGATCCGCGCCCGCGCGGTCGATGGTCCCGGCGAGCACGGTGCCGGAGCGCGTCCGGACCGTCACGCCGCTGCGGCGGCGGGCCAGATCGCGCAGCACGAACCCGAACGTCATCCGCTCCCGCAGCGGCGACAGCGGCTCGGCGCCGGCGCCGCTGGACAGGAGCGCGCCGTGGTCCAGCGCCCAGGTCTCCACGCCGTGCGCGGGCAGCAGCACGAGACCGCGCGCGTCGAGCGGCTGCAGGCCGGCCCAGTCGGCGCCGACCGCCCGCAGGCGTCCGCGCAGCCGCGTGGAGTCGATGAGCACCGCGGACACGACGGCGCCCTCGCCGGCCAGAGCGCCGAGCCGTGTGCGCAGGTCGAGCCGGGCGATCCGCACCCGTTCCGCCTCGGCGTCGAGAGCGGCGCGCTCCGCCTCCCACCCCGAGGCGATCTGGTCCTCGAGGTCCTCGAACAGCCGCTCCCATTCCATGCGGTCGAGGGTACGGGAACGGCGATCGCGGCATACGGGTTATCCACATTCCTCGGCGGATCCTCCCCACGGAGGCCGCGGATGTGCTCGAATGCCGGTCAGACACGCCGTGACAAGCGACCCGGGGGGACCGCCGATGATGACGCTCGAAGACTTCGCACGACAGCCGACGCCGACGGCCGAGCTGCCCGATCCGACGCCGCTGCTGGAGAGCCTGACCAGGGGCGTGCTCGAGGTGCTGGCCGGAGTCCGGGAGGCGGATCAGCTCGCGCGGTGGTTCACGGAGGATGCGTTCCGCGTGCTGATCGCACGGGCCAATCTGTCCGCCAGGGCACGCAGTGCGCGCGGCGTCGTGCCCACCCGGCCGGTCTACCGGATCCTGTCCACCCGCGCCTCGTCACCCGCGGACGGCGTCGTCGAGGCCACCGTCATCGTGGAGAGCCCCGGCCGCACCCGCGCCGTCGCGATCCGTCTGGAGGGGATGGACCGACGCTGGCGCGTGACCACGCTTGCGGTGCTCTGAGAGAGCTCCCGGCAGCGCCCGCCGCTGCGTGCCGGCACCGCTGCGGCGCCCTCTAGGCTGAGAGGGTGTCGACTCTCAGTGACCTCGCCCAGGCTCAGGGCTGCCTCGCCGATGACGACGTCGAATGGCTGCATCGGCTCGCCGGAGACGGGCAGCTGCTGGCGGATCTGGCGTCGGCCGACATCGTGATCTGGATCGCGACGGCGGACGGATCCTTCGTCGCCGTCGCGCACACCCGTCCGAGCGGCGCGGCCACTCTCTTCTACCGCGACATCGTGGGGGAGCGGGTGCGACCGCAGTGGCGCACCCAGGTGCAGGGCGCGTTCGCGGAGGCCGCGATCGTCGACTCCGCCAACCCGGACTGGTTCGAGGAGACGCCGACCAGGGTCAGGGCGGTGCCGATCGTGCGCATGCGCGCCAAGGACGGCGAGACGGCGACGCCGATCGGCGTGCTCACCCGGCACACCAACCTCGGCGAGGCGCGGACCCCCTCGCGACAGCAGATCACCTTCAACGAGGCGGCGGACGACCTGTTCGGCATGATCTCCGGCGGTGAGTTCCCCGACCCGTCCGCGCCCACCTCGCCCCGCCGCGGCGCCCCGCGTGCGTCCGACGGGCTGATCCGCATCGACGTCGACGGCGTCGTCACGTTCGCGAGCCCGAATGCGCTGTCCGCGTTCAACCGGATGGGCTTCGACGAGGAGCTCGAGGGCGAGTCGCTGGTCGAGGTGACCACGCGGATCGTGCCGCCCGCCCGCCAGGTCGACGAGTCGCTCCCGGTCGTGGTGACCGGCCGGGCGCCCTGGCGCACGGACGTCGAGGCGCGCGGAGTGACGGTGTCGCTGCGGGCCATCCCGCTCAAGGACCACGGCACCCGCATCGGCGCGATCGTGCTGTGCCGGGACGTGTCGGAGCTGCGCCACCAGGAGCAGGAGCTCATCACCAAGGACGCCACGATCCGGGAGATCCACCACCGGGTCAAGAACAACCTGCAGACCGTCGCCTCGCTGCTGCGGATCCAGGCCCGTCGCACGCACTCCGAGGAGGCGCGCGACGCGCTCACCCAGGCCATGCGCCGGGTCGAGTCGATCGCGGTCGTGCACGACACCCTGGCCGGGGGACTGGCGCAGAAGGTGGACTTCGACGAGGTCTTCGCGCGCGTGCTGAAGCTCGTCGCCGAGGTGGCCTCGGCCCCGAACACCCGCGCGCGCACGCAGTCCACCGGTCGTTTCGGCGTGCTGCCCAGCGAATACGCCACCCCGCTCGCGCTCGCGCTCACCGAGGTGGTCACCAACGCCGTCGAGCACGGCCTCGCCGGTCAGGAGGGCGTGGTCACGATCGAGGCGCAGCGCACCGATGAGAACCTGCGGGTGATCGTGAGCGACACCGGGCACGGGCTGCCCGAGGGGCGGATCGGCCAGGGCCTGGGCACGCAGATCATCCGCACGCTCATCCAGGGAGAGCTGGGCGGCACCATCGTCTGGCAGGGCGCGGACGGCGAGGGCACGGTCGTGACCATCGACCTTCCGATGCGCTGGATGAAGGGCTGAGCCAGGCGACGCTCAGCCCGGCGACGCTCAGCCCTCGCGACGACGCCGGGCCGCGGCGGCTCAGCCGGCGCGGCGTGCGCGGGCGGCGCGGCGCTTCAGAGCGCGGCGCTCGTCCTCGCTGAGGCCGCCCCAGACGCCCGAGTCCTGGCTGGTCTCGAGGGCGTACTGCAGGCAGATCTCCGTGACGGTGCAGCGAGCGCAGACGGCCTTCGCCTTCTCGATCTGATCGACGGCCGGTCCGGTGTTCCCGACGGGGAAGAACAGCTCGGGGTCGACAGTGAGACAGGCGGCCTTGTCGCGCCAATCCATGGGGGCTCCTCGTGTGGATGTCGTGAGCACGCGCAGTTCTCGCGTGCTCGGAATTCAAGGCGGCGTTCGGGGGGTCCGTCGTCCTCGGTGTTGCGAGCGGATGCTCGCCCCACGCCGCTGTGGGAGCACATGGCCGTCATCTATTCTCTTACATGAAACGTCTTGTTTCAAGGGTTTTCTGCACGGCGGGTGGATGGACGCCCGACGCGCGATGAACCGCCGCACGAAGAACGAGCCGGGAGCCTGCCATGCGCGCGTCTGCACTGACCACCGCGGCGGCCGCCGTGCTCGCCCTCGAGGCCCTCGCGCTCCTCGTGATCGCCCTGATCGAGGCCTTCGGACTGGGAGCAGGGGATGCGGCCTCGCTGCCGTCCGCCCTCGGGCTGATCGGGCTCACCGCGGTCGGCGCCGTCCTGCTCGGCGCGCTCGCCTTCGCCGTGCTGCGGGGACGCTCGTCCGGACGCAGCGGGGGTCTCGTCGTGCAGATCCTCGCGATCGCGATCGCGCTCAGCTCCCTCGGCGTGCGTCCCTTCCCGGCCGTGTTCGTGTTCTCGCTCGCGATCCCCGGCGCGGTCGGAGCGGTGCTGCTCTTCCTCGTGGCGCGGCGCGAGGGCGCTGCCGCGCGGCGGCAGTTCGCCGAAGGCGACGGCGCCGACGGGCCCGGCCGAGGCTAGTCCGCTGCGACGGGCGGCTTGTCCGATCGGTCCTGTCCGGTGGGGACATGACGGGCCCACGCGTCATCGCGGGCGTCGTCGACGTCGGCGACCTCGATCGACAGGTCGACGCCGAGCGGCTCAGGTTGCGAGGCCCAGGATCCTGCGGATGCGGGCGACGTGACCGGTCGCCTTGACGTTGTACAGCGCCTGCTCGACCACGCCCTGCTCGTCGATGATGAAGGTCGAGCGGATCACGCCCTGGATCACCTTGCCGTAGTTCTTCTTCTCGCCCCAGACGCCGTACGCCTGGTGCACGGCCAGATCGGGGTCGCTGAGCAGCGGGAACGTCAGTCCGTCGCGCTCGGCGAACTGCTTCAGCTTCGCGGGCTCGTCGCGGGAGACTCCGACGACGGCGTAGCCCGCGCCCTGCAGCGAGGACAGGCTGTCGCGGAAGTCGCAGGCTTCGGTGGTGCAGCCCGGCGTCATCGCGGCCGGGTAGAAGTACAGCACGACCTTCCTGCCGCGCAGGTCCTGCAGCGACACGGTGGCGCCGTCCTGGTCCTGGAGGGCGAAGTCGGGGGCGGGGGTACCGGGTTCGAGGCGCTGCGCAGTCACCGCTCCAGGGTACCCGGACGCCCCGCCCCCGCGGGTCGGAGTCGTTCGCCCGGATCCGCCCGGCCGGATCCGCTCAGAGCTTGTCGGCGAAGGTCGCCAGCAGCCGCTGCAGAGACTCGAGGCGGGAGAGCCCCGCTTCGCCGAGCCGGCCGGCGGCGGCGGCCTCGTTCAGCGCGCAGTCCTCGGCGTCGGCGCGGTGGGTGCACCCGCGCGGGCAGTCCTCGGCGATCGCGGCGAGCTCGGTGAACGCCGCGAGGATGTTCTCCGGGTTCACGTGCCCCAGCCCGAAGGACCGCACGCCGGGGGTGTCGATCACCCACCCGGTGCCGGCGCCGCCGGGCGCCACGTACCGCAGCGACACCGTGGACGAGGACGTGTGCCTGCCCCGGCCGGTCACCACGTTGACGTGGCCGGTCGCGCGCCCCGCGCTCGGCACCAGCGCGTTCACCAGCGTGGACTTGCCGACCCCGGAGTGGCCGACGAACACGGTCGAGTGCCCGACGAGGGCCGCTCCGATCTCGTCGAGCGGCATTCCGCCGTGCTCGGCCGTCGGGTCCTGCGCACTCGTGAAGACCTGCAGATCGAGGCCTTCGAAATGCCGGAGGAACTCGGACGGATCCGCCAGGTCGGTCTTCGTCACCACCAGCAGCGGACGGATCCCCGCGTCCAGCGCGGCGACCAGATACCGGTCGACCAGGCGCTCCCGGGGTTCGGGGTCGGCGGCGGCGACCACGATGAGCATCTGGTCGGCGTTCGCGACGATGACGCGCTCCACCTGGTCCGTGTCGTCCGCGCTGCGACGCAGCAGCGAGGTGCGCTCGACGATGCCGATGATGCGCGAGAGAGTGCCCTCGTCGCCCGAGGTGTCTCCCACCACGCGGGCCGCGTCGCCGGTGACGATCGGCATGCGGCGCAGCTCTCGTGCCCTGGTCGCGGTGATGGTGCGCTCGGCTTCCGTTCCCTCGCCGATCAGCACCGAGTAGCGGCCGCGGTCGACGCCGAGCACGCGGCCGGTCTCGGCGTCGGCGTGCGCAGGCCGGCGCTTCGTGCGGGGCCGGTTGGCCTTGGGATTCGGACGCGTCCGGATCTGGGATTCGTCGAACTCGTCGAGCTCGTCGTCGTCTCCGTCGTCGTCCAGCCAGCTCACGCGGTCGCGCTCCCTGGCGCCCCGGCCGTGCCGGCGGACGCCAGCAGGTGCTGCCACAGCCCGGCGAACTCGGGGAGCGTCTTGGCCGTGGTGCCGATCTCGTCGACCTCGACGCCGGGCACGCGCAGCCCGATCAGCGCGCCGGTGGTCGCCATGCGGTGATCGTGATGGGCCGGCCACTCGCCGCCGTGCAGGGGAGCGGGGACGATCCGGATCCCGTCTGCGAGCTCCTCCACGTCGCCGCCGAGTGCGCGCAGGTTCCCCGTGAGCGCGGCGATGCGGTCGGTCTCGTGCAGTCGGATGTGGCCGATTCCGGTGAGCGTGGAGGGACCGTCCGCGAGCGCGGCGAGGCCTGCGAACGTCGGTGCGAGCTCGCCAGCGGCGGACAGATCGAGGTCAGCGCCGCGGATGCGGCCGAGGCTGCGGACGGTCAGCACGCCTCCGGCCAGGACGGTCTCGGCGCCGAGCGCGGAGAGCAGGCCGGGCAGCAGCGCACCCGGCTGCGTGGAGCGGGACGGCCAGCCCGCGATCGAGACCGAGCCGCCGGTGACGAGCGCCGCGGCCAGGAACGGCGCCGCGTTCGACAGATCCGGCTCGATCGCCGTGTCCACCGAGCGCGGGACGCCCGCCTCGACGATCCATTCGCCAGCGGCAGGACGCTGCACCTTGATCCCGCGCCGGGTCAGCGCCTCGACGGTCATGTCGATGTGCGGCATGCTCGGCAGGCGGTCGCCGGTGTGCACCAGATGCAGGCCGACGTCGAAGCGCGGCGCGGCGAGCAGCAGACCGGAGACGAACTGGCTGGACGCCGAGGCGTTGATCTCGATGCGTCCGCCGCGGATGTGGCCCAGTCCGCGGATCGTGAACGGCAGCGCCCAGCTCCCGCCGTCCTCGACGTCGATCCCGAGATCGCGCAGGGCGTGGATCATGGCGCCCATCGGCCGGTGCAGGGCGGTCTCGTGGGCGGTCAGCAGCACGTCGCCGCGGGCGAGGCCCGCCAGCGGGGCGATGAAGCGCATCACCGTGCCCGCCTGTCCGCAGTCCACCGTGACGGCCTCGTGCGGAGCACCGCCGCGCAGCGGCGCAGGGGTGATCTGCAGGTCCGGTCCGAACTCGCCGGACCCAGGACGCTCCTCGATCCCCACGCCGAGAGCACGCAGCGCGGCGACCATGTGCGCCGAGTCCTCCGAGTGCAGCGGGGACGTCACGAGGCCCGGTCCGTCGGCGATCGCCGCGAGGATCAGCTCGCGATTCGTGAGCGACTTGGAGCCGGGCACGCGCAGCTCGGCATGCAGGGCGCCCGGGGAGACCGGCGCCGACCAGCGTCCGCGCGGTGCGGGGGAATACGTCGAGTCGCTCATCGGTTCCTACCCTACTGAAGGCCTCCGACCGGAGACCGCGGATATGTCAGGTGAGGAGGGTTCATGCAGGCGACGCTCGAGCGGGTGTCGGTCGATCTCGACGGCCTAGACTGGCTGGCGATGAACGATCAGGCACCGATGCAGGCCTCGCCGGACGACGAGCCCGACACGGCGCGCCGCGAATTCGAAGAGCAGGCGATCCCGTACATGGATCAGCTCTACGCAGCCGCGATGCGCATGACCCGCAACCCCGCCGACGCCGCGGACCTCGTGCAGGAGACGTTCGTGAAGGCGTACGCATCCTGGGCGAGCTTCACGCAGGG
This sequence comes from Microbacterium sp. 22242, assembly GCF_052045495.1. Lineage (NCBI taxonomy): Bacteria > Bacillati > Actinomycetota > Actinomycetes > Micrococcales > Microbacteriaceae > Microbacterium > Microbacterium sp. 22242. The sequence goes on from NZ_JBQEOZ010000021.1 coordinate 21,494, forward strand.
GACGAACCTCAAGGCGTGGCTCTACCGGATCCTGACGAACACCTACATCAACATCTATCGCAAGCGTCAGCGCGAGCCCTATCAGGGCACGATCGACGAGCTCGAGGACTGGCAGCTCGGCGGCGCCGAGTCGACCACCGCCTCGCACAGCCGGTCCGCCGAGGCCGAGGCGATCGACCGGATGCCGGCGTCCGTCGTCAAGGAGGCGCTGCAGGCCGTGCCGGAGGACTTCCGGCTGGCGGTGTACCTCGCAGACGTCGAGGGCTTCGCCTACCAGGAGATCGCCGACATCATGAAGACCCCCATCGGCACCGTCATGAGCCGCCTGCACCGCGGGCGCCGCATGCTCCGGGAGCTGCTGGCGGACTACGCCGCGGAGCGAGGGATCGCCTCGGCGGCCACGAGGAGCACGAAATGACCGACTGCGGATGCGCCAAGGCGCGGCAGGACCTGGAGGAGTACCTCCGCAACGAGATGTGCAAGACCGAGCACTCGGACATCCGCGAGCATCTCGAGAACTGCCCTTCCTGTGCGGAGGAGGCCCTGGTCGCGACGACGCTGACCGAGGTCGTCTCCCGCGCCTGCAAGGAGACGGCTCCGGAGGAACTGCGGGACCAGGTCCTGGCACGGCTCCGCGCGGTGCAGGCCGCCGTGCACTGACGGCCGGAGCCCGTCGCGGGCGAGCAGCGCGTGCGTCCTCCTGGATACGCTGAGGGCATGACGCCGCTCGATCCCAAGACCGTCCCCGCCGACGCGCAGTCCGCCGAGAGCCTTCGCGCCGCCGGCCTCGAATACCGCGTCGTTGAGCTGGACGACGAGGCGTCGGCTGCGGCCTTCGTGCGCGCGGTCGCCCGGGGTTTCCTGGACAAGGATCCGTCGCCCGAGGCGATCGCCGAGACGCGCGACGTGTTCCGCACCCGTCGCGACATCGGCGTGTTCGACCCGGGCTCGACCGGCCTCGCGGACGTGCCGATCGCGACCGTCAACTCGTTCGAGACCCGGCTCTCGGTGCCCGGCGGAGAGGTGCCGATCTGGGCCATCAGCGCGGTGACGGTGAACCCCACGCATCGCCGGCGCGGCGTGGCCAGGGCGATGCTCGAGGGCGAGCTGCGCTCGGCCGCGGCTGCGGGAGCCGCGCTCGCCGGCCTCACCGTCACCGAGGCCACGATCTACGGCCGGTACGGATTCGGTCCGGCCGTGCCGGTGGCATCGTTCACCGTCGACGCCCGGCGTGCGGGGTGGAGCGCCGTGCCCTCGCCGGGACGGCTGGACAGCGTCGAGCAGGACGTGCTCGCGGACGCGCTCGCGGGCCTGCACGAACGGCTCCGCCCCGCGCGCGCCGGCCAGGTCTCGGCGTGGCCGCAGCGCTGGGCGCAGCTGTCCGGTCTCGCGGCCGGCGACGCGAGCGGCCCCGCCGTGCGCGGCGTCCGCTACGTGGACGCCGATGGCGCGGTGCAGGGCGCGATGGCGTACCTCCTCGAGCCGCTCAGCGACGGATTCGGCGCCGACCTCACCGTCCGCCACCTGGCCGCCGCGACCCCGGAGGCGATGCGGGCGCTGTGGTGCTTCGCGGTGACGCACGATCTCGTGCGCACGGTCCGCGCGAGCCTGCGCCCGGTGGACGACCCGCTGCCCTGGCTCGTCGCGGACCAGCGTGCGGTGCAGACGGTCGTGCACGATCACGGCTGGCTGCGGATCCTGGACGTTCCGGCGGCGCTGCAGGCGCGCCGCTATCGCGCGCCGCTCGATCTCGTGCTGCGGGTGTCGGATCCGCTGGGGTTCGCCGACGGCGCCTGGCGGGTGCGGGTCGGCGCGGACGGGAAGGCGCACGTCGCGGTGTCCGCGGACGCCGCCGACCTGGAGCTGGACGTGGCGGCGCTGTCGGCGCTGTACCTGGGCGGGGTGAGCGCGACCACGCTGCGGGCCGCGGGGCGGGTCGGCGCGACCGCCGACGCGGCGGAGGCGTTCGATCACGCCCTCGGCGCCGCGGCGGCGCCCGCGCTCACGATCTGGTATTGAATGTCGGCGGCCCTCGGTACGGTGTCGCCATGACCGCAATCCACCCCGCGGAGGGCGCAGAGAGCCCGGATCTCGGGCTCGGCGCTCCAGGCGGGCTGGGCCTCGCGCAGGGGATCGCCCTGTATCTGGCCTCCGTGCTGGGCACAGGCCTGCTGGTGCTCCCCGGGCTCGCCGCACAGACCGCAGGACCGGCGAGCCTGATCGCGGTCGCGGTGATCACCGTGCTCGCCGTGCCGCTTGCGGGCGCGTTCGCGGCGCTCGCGGCCCGCCATCCGGATCCCGGCGGCGTGGCCAGCTACGCCCGCCGCGCACTGGGTCCGACCGCCGCGCGCGCGACCGGGTACTGGTTCCTCTTCGGGGTCGCGGCGGGCGGCCCCGTCGTCGCGGTGCTCGGCGCCCGGTACATCGCGACCGTCGTCGGGATCGACCGGGCGGGGATCCCGTGGCTCGCGCTCGGCTTCCTGCTGGTGCCGTTCGTCGCCAACCTGTTCGGGGTGCGCCTCACCGGCTGGCTGCAGCTGGCGCTCACCGGGCTGCTGCTCGCGATCGTGGTGGTGGTGGTCGCCGTGGCGGCTCCCGCCGTGCGCCCGGAGAGCTTCACGCCGTTCCTGCCGCACGGCTGGGGCGGCGTCGGCACGGCGATCGTGATGTTCGTCTGGGCCTTCGCGGGCTGGGAGGTCGGCACGCACATCTCCGGCGAGTTCGCCCGCCCCCGCCGCGTGATCCCGCTCGCGACCGCGATCACGCTCGTGCTCGCCGGCGGCTGCTATCTGGCACTGCAGGTCGTCACGGTCGGCGCGCTGGGGGAGCGCGCGGACCACGGCGACGTCGTGCTGCTCGATCTCGTCGAGGCCGGTGGCGTGCGTGCGGCGCCGACCCTGATCGGGGTGGTGTCGGCGGTGGTCGCGCTCGGCGTCCTGAACGTGTATCTCGCGGCGTTCGGCAAGCTCGGCGCCTCGCTCGCCGAGAACGGCGACCTGCCGCGCTGGTTCGCGAAGGGAGCTGCCGCGGGCACCGTGCCGCGCCGCGCGCTGATGCTGTCGATGCTGCTGGTGCTCGCGTACTTCGCGGTGGCGTGGGCGACCGGGTTCGCGCTGCAGCCGTTCATCCTCGTCCACACCGCGAGCATGGTCGCCGTCTACACGGTCGGCATGATCGCCGCGATCCGCATCCTGCCGCGACGGACCACGGGATGGTGGATGGCGGTGATCGCCGCGGTCTGCACGATCGGGCTGCTCGTGCTCGCCGGCGCCGCGCTCGTGGTGCCCGCCGTGGTGGCCGTCATCGCGGTCCTCGTCACGGTGGTGCGGAGGTGGCGGAGACGACGACGCGGTGCCCCGGAGACCCGGGACACCGCGTCGGTGAGCGATCCGGCCTAGAGCGTCAGCGCGCGGGAGAGCAGGTCGGCCTGCTCCGCGGCGTGCACCTTCGAGGACCCGGTGGACGGGGCCGCCGAGGCGGGGCGGGTGATCGGACGGACCGTGCGCGGCCCGGGGACGGTCTGGAAGTGCAGGGCGAGGAACGGCCAGGCGCCCTGGTTCTCCGGTTCCTCCTGCACCCAGACGATCTCGGCGTTGGGGTACGTGTCCGCGACGGTCTTGAGCGCGCGCAGCGGCACCGGGTACAGCTGCTCCACCCGCACCAGGGCGATCTCCGGGTTGGGGTTCTTCTCCAGCTCGGCCAGCAGGTCCCAGTGCACCTTGCCGGAGTGGAAGATCACGCGCTTCACGGCGGAGCGATCCAGCTCCCTGGTGTCGTCGATCACCGTCTCGAAGCGGCCCTTCGTGAAGTCCTCGACGGGGCTTGTCGCGCCGCGCAGGCGCAGCATCGCCTTCGGCGTGAACACGATCAGCGGCCGGCGCGGACGGGCGTAGGCCTGGCGACGGAGGAGGTGGAAGTACGACGCCGGGGTGGACGGACGCGCGACGGTCATGTTGTCCTGCGCGCACAGCTGCAGGAACCGCTCGATGCGCGCCGAGGAGTGGTCCGGCCCCTGGCCCTCGTAGCCGTGCGGCAGCAGCAGCACGACGCTCGACTGCTGACCCCACTTCTGCTCGGCGGCGGAGATGTACTCGTCGATGACCGACTGCGCGCCGTTCACGAAGTCGCCGAACTGCGCCTCCCACAGCACCAGGGCCTCGGGGCGCTCGACGGAGTAGCCGTACTCGAAGCCGAGGGCGGCGTACTCGCTGAGCAGCGAGTCGTACACGAAGAAGCGGGCCTGGTTCTCGGACAGGTTCGCCAGCGGCAGCCACTCCTGGCCGTTCTCGCGGTCGTGCAGCACGGCGTGGCGCTGCACGAACGTGCCGCGGCGCGAGTCCTGCCCGGCCAGGCGCACCGGGGTGCCCTCGACCAGCAGGGAGCCGAACGCGAGCAGCTCGCCGAAGCCCCAGTCGATGCCGCCGTTGCGGCTCATCTCGACGCGCTTCTCCATCGCCTGCTGCAGCTTCGGGTGCACGGTGAAGCCCTCGGGCTTGTTCGCGTGCGCGTCGCCGATCAGCTGCACGACCTCGGTCGGCACGCCGGTGAACTCGGGGGAGCCGGTCTGGTCGTCGACGGGGGCGAGGTCCGGCGCGATCGGCGTGGCGCCGGTGGCGGCCGCATGCGTCTCGGCGAACGCGATCTCCAGGCGGTTCTGGAAGTCCGCCTTGGCCTGGTCGTACTCCTCCTGCGTGATGTCGCCGCGGCCGACGAGCGACTCGGTGTACAGGCTGCGGACGGAACGCTTGGCCTGGATGAGGTCGGTCATCAGCGGCTGCGTCATCGACGGGTCGTCGCCCTCGTTGTGACCGCGGCGGCGGTAGCAGACCAGGTCGATCACGATGTCGCGGTGGAACCGCTCGCGGTATTCGAACGCGAGCTGGGCGACGTGGACCACGGCCTCCGGGTCGTCGCCGTTGACGTGCAGGATCGGGGCCTGGATCGTCTTGGCGACGTCGGTCGCATACACCGAGGTGCGCGAGTCGTTCGGCAGCGTGGTGAAGCCGACCTGGTTGTTCACGACCACGTGGACCGTGCCGCCGGTGCGGTAGCCGCGCAGCTGGGACATCTGCAGGGTCTCCACGACGACGCCCTGACCGGCGAAGGCCGCGTCGCCGTGCACCAGGATCGGCAGCCAGGTGAAGGTGCCGATCGGCTTGCGGTCCTGCTTGGCGCGGGCGATGCCCTCGAGCACGCCGTCCACGGTCTCCAGGTGCGAGGGGTTCGCGGCGAGGAGGATCGGCAGCTCGGCGCCGTCGTCGGCGACGAAGGTGCCCTCCTTGCCGAGGTGGTACTTCACGTCGCCGGATCCGCGCTGGTTGCCCGGCTGCATGGATCCCTCGAACTCGCGGAAGACCTGGCCGTACGTCTTGCCGGCGATGTTCGCGAGCACGTTCAGGCGTCCGCGGTGCGCCATGCCGATCGCGGCGCCGTCGAGACCGGCGCCGGCCGCGCCCTGCAGGATCTCGTCCAGCAGCGGCACGAGCGACTCGGCGCCCTCGAGCGAGAAGCGCTTCTGGCCGACGTACTTGGTCTGCAGGAAGGTCTCGAAGGCCTCCGCCTCGTTGAGCTTGCTCAGCACCCGCAGCTGCTCGTCGTGGCCGGGCTTGACGTACTTGACCTCGACCTTCTGCTGGAACCAGGCGCGCTGCTCCGGGTCCTGGATGTGCATGTACTCGATGCCGATCGTGCGGCAGTACGAGTCGCGCAGCACCCCGAGGATGTCGCGCAGCTTCATCTGGCGGCGGCCGCCGAAGCCGTTCGTGACGAACTCGCGCTCGAGGTCCCAGAAGGTCAGGCCGTGCGTCTCGATCTCGAGGTCGGGATGCGAACGCTGCACGTACTCGAGCGGGTCGATGTCGGCCATCAGGTGGCCGCGCACGCGGTACGAGTTGATGAGCTCCTGCACGCGCGCGGTCTTGTCGATGCGCTCGGACAGGTCGACCGCGATGTCGTTGGCCCAGTGGATCGGCGCGTACGGGATCCGCAGTGCGCGGAAGATGTCCTCGTAGAAGTCGCGCTGGCCGATCAGCAGCTCGTGCACCTTCTTCAGGAACTCGCCGGATCCGGCGCCCTGGATGACGCGGTGGTCGTACGTGCTGGTGAGCGTGATCGTCTTGCCGATGCCGAGCACGTCGATCGTCTTCTGGCTGGTGCCCTGGAACTCGGCCGGGTACTCGAGGGCGCCGGCGCCGATGATGCAGCCCTGGCCCTTCATCAGACGCGGGACGGAGTGCACCGTTCCGATGCCGCCGGGGTTGGTGAGCGAGAGCGTGGTGCCCTGGAAGTCCGCGGCGGTGAGCTTGTTGCCCCGTGCGCGGGTGATCAGGTCCTCGTAGGCGGACAAGTACTCGCCGAAGGTGAGGGTCTCGGCGCGCTTGATGCTCGGCACCAGGAGCGCGCGGGTGCCGTCGGGCTTCGGGATGTCGATCGCGATGCCGAGGTTGATGTGCGCGGGGGCGACGACGCTCGGCTTGCCGTCGACCTCGGCGTAGTAGACGTTCTGGCTCGGGAACTCCTTGAGCGCCTGGATCAGCGCCCAGCCGATCAGGTGCGTGAAGCTCACCTTGCCGCCGCGGGTGCGGGACATGTGGTTGTTGATGACGATGCGGTTGTCGATCATCAGCTTCGCCGGGACCGTGCGGACGCTCGTCGCGGTCGGGACCGTGAGCGACTCGTCCATGTTCGCGGCGAGGGTCTTCGGCATGCCGCGCAGCGGGGTGACCAGGTCCTCGTGCTGCTCGGTGCCCGGTTCGCCCGCGGCGCGGTCCTGCGCCTGGGCCGGGATGGGGGCCTGGCGCGCCGGCTTGGTGGTGGTCCGGGCGACCGGCTGCTGGCCGATCACCGGGATGGGGGCCGTGACCGGGTTCGCATCATGCGCGGGAGCCGCGGGGGCCGTTGCGGCGGGAGCCGCCGTGTCCGAGGGATGGTAGTTCTCGAGAACCGGCCACCACTCCTTGTCGACGGAGTTCCGGTCGACCTTGAACTGCTCGTACAGTTCGTCGACGAGCCAGGAATTGGCTCCGAACTCCCCGTCTCCCGAAGTCCCGACGCCCGTCACCTGGCTCGACACGCTCGATCGCCCTCTTTCATCGCTGAATCAGGAGGTGATTTCCGCCCCGGGCATCTCCCGGGTATGGCCACGCTCCGGGTCTCAAGCCTAACGTGTCGGCGCTCGTCTGCGGGCCGCGGGAAGGCGCGTCCGGAAGGTCGGATCCGATCCGGGGCGGCTACCCTGAGGGGATGCAGTTCTCCGGTGAACGACCGATGGTGGATCTGACCTACTCGGACGTGTTCCTCGTGCCCCGCCGATCCGCCGTGACCAGCCGGCTGCAGGTCGACCTGGCGCCGCAGGACGGCACCCCGGCGACGATCCCGCTGGTCTCGTCGAACATGAACTCGGTGACCGGGCCCCGCCTGGCGGCGACCCTGGCCCGCCGCGGCGGGATCGGCGTGCTGCCGCAGGACATGCCGCTGCAGCAGCTCGACGAGGCGATCCGCTGGGTCAAGCGCCAGCCGGTCGCCTGGGACACCCCGCTGGTGCTGTCGCCGCGTGCCACCGTGGAGGACGCGCTGCGGCTGCTCCCCGCCACGGAGGGGTACGGCGTCGTCGTGGCGGATGCGCGGGGCGAGGTCCTCGCCGAGTCGATCCACGGGATCCTCCCCGCCACCCGGCTGGCGACCGCGCTGCCGGACGCGCAGCTGGGCGACCTGGTCCGCCCCGACTCGCCGTCGCTCGACGCCGAGGACGTGACCGATCCGCGCCAGGCCTTCGACACGATCACGGCCGCGGGGGCCGAGATGGTGTGCGTGCTGCGGCACGGTCATCTGGTGGGCACGCAGAGCGCTCGTGGCGCGCTGCGCGCGACCTTGTACCGTCCGGCCGTCGACGCCTCGGGGCGACTCGCGGTCGCCGCCGCGGTCGGCATCAACGGCGATGTCGCCGCCAAGGCCAAGGCGCTCGCCGCGGCCGGGGTGGACGTGCTGGTGGTCGACACCGCGCATGGGCACCAGGAGGGCATGCTCGGGGCGCTGCGGACGGTCGCGGCGCTCGACCTCGGGATCCCGATCGTGGCCGGCAACATCGTGTCGGCGGACGGCGTGCGCGACCTCGTCGAGGCCGGCGCGTCGATCCTCAAGGTCGGTGTCGGCCCCGGCGCCATGTGCACCACCCGGATGATGACCGCCGTCGGACGCCCGCAGTTCTCCGCCGTGCTGGAGACCGCGGAGGCGGCTCGCGAGGCCGGGGCGCACGTGTGGGCCGACGGCGGCGTGCGATACCCGCGCGACGTGGCGCTCGCTCTCGCCGCGGGGGCGGCCTCCGTCATGATCGGCTCCTGGTTCGCGGGCACGATCGAGGCGCCGGGGGAGCTGCAGACCGATCCCGACGGACGCGTCTTCAAGGAGTCCTGGGGGATGGCGTCGACCAAGGCGGTGCAGGCCAGGTTCGGACGGCTGAACGCGTACGAGCGGGCCCGCAAGGAGCTGTTCGCCGAGGGCATCTCGTCGTCGCGGATCTACCTGGATCCGCTCCGCCCCGGCGTGGAGGACCTGCTCGACATGATCACCTCGGGGGTGCGCTCCTCGTTCACCTATGCCGGAGCCGCCTCGGTGACCGAGTTCCACGAGCGCGCGCTCGTCGGCCTGCAGTCCGCCGCGGGCTACGAAGAGGGCAAGGCGCTCCCCGTCAGCTGGTGATCGCGGGGCCCGTCGGCGCGTCCTCTGCCACACTTTTTGACCAATGCCACGTCATTCGATGGCGCGCGGGCCAAAAAGTGTGGCATGGAGCGGTGCGGACGGGCGAGCCAGGCGGCGTGTGGCCTTCGTCTTGGCCGCCACGCGGTGCACGGGGGTCCGCGGGCCGTCCGGGGGCGGTGGACGGGCGGTCCGCGGGCGGTGGACGGGCGGTCCGCGGGCGGGGTTCGCTTGAGCCCGCACCGGGCGTGATCTGCACGAGTTCTGCACGGCTTCCGGCGTTCCCTCGTCTCCGCGACGCCGCGCGCGCCAGCATCTCCGCATGCTTCGACCGGCCATCGACCTCCCCCTCGTCCGCCGTCGCGATCGTCTCCCCGATCCGATCGACTACCGTCGACTCCGGCGTGCCCTCGGAAAGCAGGAGTACGTGCGAGTCGCGCCCGGCGCCTACGCGCCGGCTGCGCAGTGGGCGGAACTGCGCGGAATCGAACAGCATCGGATCCGCGTCGCCGAGGCGGCGTGCCGGGTGCGGAGCCCGGTGCTGTTCTCGCACTTTGCGGCGGCTGCGATCTGGGGCATCGACGTCCTCGGTCCTTGGCCGCGGACGATCGATGTGCGGGTGGGCGGCGCGTCTGGCGGACGATCCACGGGCCTGATCCGCCGGCACGTCCTCGATGACGGGGTCGATGCGATGCCGTGGGGCGGGCATTGGGTGACCAGCCCGGCCCAGACCGTCGCGGATCTTGCCGCCGAGCTGAGCTACACGGGGACGGTGGTCGTCCTCGATCAGGCGCTCTGGCGGCGACGCCCGGGAGGAGCGCTCGTGCGGCGCGACGAGGTGGAGGCCGTGGTGCACGGCGCGCTCGGCAGGCGAGGGTCGTCGCGCGCCGCCAGAGCGCTGTCGTTCGCGACGCACCTCTCCGACTCGGTGCGCGAGTCGCAGAGCCGGGTCGTCCTGGACCGGTTGGGCTTTCCGGAACCGATTCTGCAGCACAGCTTCTCGCTGTCCCCGGGCAAGCGTGCTGAGACGGACTTCTATTTCCCCGATCAGGACCACGTCGGCGAATTCGACGGAATGGGGAAGTATCTGGACCCGCGGCTCACGCAAGGCAAGGACCCTGCGCAGATCTTCGTCGAGGAGAAGGACCGCGAGGACGCGTTGCGCCGCCTGGTGTCCGGCCTGTCCCGATGGCGCACCCCGGCGCTCGATGATCCGCGTCTGCTGTACGACCTGCTGGTGACGGCGGGCCTCCCCACCCGCAGATCGCGCCCGCCTCGGGGAGTTCGCTGGAGCTGAGGGCAGACCGGCCCAATCGGACACTTTTTGACCGGCGCCACATCTATTGGTGGCGCAGAAGGCAAAAAAGTGTGGCCTCCGAGCGCGAGGCCGGCGTGTCGCACTGTTCGGCGGCGGCGCACTGTTCGGCCACCGCGCACCGTTCGGGCCGTGCCACGGTCTGCTCGGGCCGTGCCACGGTCCGCTCGGTCTGCTCGGGCCGTGCCAAGGTCTGCTCGGGGTGCCACGGTCCGCTCGGCTTCCCGGCCGCGATCCGCCGGTAGACTCGTGCGCACCATGGACGACCCTCCCTCCTGTAGTACATCGCCCCACTGCCCGCTCTCCGCCATCGCGGAGGTGACGCCATGATGGATTACATCTGGCTGGGCGTGGGGCTTCTGCTCATCGTGGGGACCGGCCTCTTCGTCGCGAGCGAGTTCGCGCTGGTCAACCTCGATCGCGCCGATCTGGAGGCGCGAAGGGATCGCGGGGAGACCCGTCTCGGCATGACGATCGCGGCGTTGCGGATCACGTCGACGCATCTCTCGTCGGCGCAGCTCGGGATCACGCTGACGACGCTGCTGACCGGTTTCACGATGGAGCCGGCGCTGTCCAACCTGCTGAGCCCGGTGCTGTCCGGGTGGGGAGTTCCGGATCCGGTGACCGCGACGATCTCGGTGCTCGTCGCCATGCTCGTCGCCACGATGCTGTCGATGATCCTCGGCGAGCTCGTGCCGAAGAACTTCGCGATGGCGCTGCCGGTCGCGACCGCGAAACTGGTCATCCCGTTCCAGACGGTGTTCACGACCGTGTTCCGTCCCGTCGTCGCGCTGCTGAACGGCAGCGCGAACGCCGTGCTGCGCGGGATGGGCATCGAGCCGAAGGAGGAGCTCTCCGGAGCGCGCTCCGCGGAGGAGCTGAGCTCGCTCGTGCGCCGTTCGGCGAGCGCCGGCGTGCTGGAGAAGGACACCGCGACGCTGCTCGACCGCAGCCTCGGCTTCGCCCGGCTCACGGCGGGCGATGTGATGACGCCCCGGCCCAGCATGCACGCGATCGCCGCCGGCGACTCCGCTGACGACGTCATCCGCCTCGCCCGGCGCACAGGGCACAGCCGCTTCCCGGTGTACGACGAGGACCTGGACGACATCACCGGCGTCGTGCACCTGAAGGCCGCGGTCTCGGTGCCGCGGGAGCGTCGCACGGACGTGCCGGCGGGGGCGCTCGCCTCCGAACCCCTGCGCGTTCCGGAGACCGTGCACCTGGACGCCCTCGTGGCCGAGCTGCGCGGAGGCGGCTATCAGCTCGCGATCGTCGTGGACGAGTACGGCGGGACCGCCGGTGTCGTGACGCTCGAGGACCTCGTGGAGGAGATCGTCGGCGAGGTCTCGGACGAGCACGATCGCAGCCGCACCGGCGTCGTGCGGGGACGCGACTCGATCACGTTCCCGGCGGAGCTGCGACCGGACGAGCTGCGCGCGAGCGCGGGGATCGAGGTGCCGGAGGGCGACGTCTACGACACGATCGGCGGGTACGTGATGAGCGTGCTCGAGCGCATCCCGGTGAGCGGCGACGAAGTCGCGGTGCCAGGGGGCACGCTGCACGTGGTGCGGATGCAGGGGCGCAGGGTGGATCGGATCCGATTCACGCCCGACCCGGAGCCGGACGCGGCCGACAGCGAAGGGGGCACCCGATGAGCGACTGGGCGGGGATCCTCTGGCTGATCGTGCTGCTCGCGGCGAACGCTTTCTTCGTCGGGGCGGAGTTCGCCGTGATCTCGGCGCGCCGCTCGCAGGTCGAGCCGCTCGCGGAGCGCGGGTCGCGGTCGGCGCGCACGGCCCTGTACGCGATGGAGCACGCCACCCTGATGCTGGCGACCTCGCAGCTCGGCATCACGGTCTGCTCGCTGCTGATCCTGAACGTCTCCGAGCCGGCCATGCACCATCTGCTCGCCGCACCGCTGCACGTGCTGGGGCTCGCAGACGCGGCCGTGGACGTGATCGCGTTCGCGATCACGCTGGTGCTCGTGTCGTTCCTGCATGTGATCTTCGGCGAGATGGTGCCGAAGAACCTGGCGTTCTCGATGCCGGACCGTGCCGTGCTGATCCTCGCGACGCCGCTGGTGTGGCTGTCGAAGGTGCTGTACCCCGTGATCCGCACGCTGAACGCGGCCGCGAACGGCGTGGTGCGGCTGTTCCGCGTCGAGCCCAAGGCCGAGGCGGCCTCGACCTTCACGCTCGAGGAGGTGGCCACGATCGTGAGCCAGTCCCGGCGCGAGGGCGTGCTCACCGACGCTGCCGGCACGGTGACCGCCGTGGTCGAGTTCACCGACAAGGACGCCCGCGACGTGGCTGTCCCGCTGGACGGACTGGTCACGCTGCCGCTGCACGCCACCCCGGACGACGTGGAGCGGGCGGTGGCGAAGCACGGCTTCTCCCGCTATGTGATGGTCGACGAGGACGGCGTGCCGGTCGGCTACGTGCACCTGAAGGACGTGATCCGCTCGGCGGAGGGACCGGACGCCGCGGCGAAGTTCGCGGAGCCGATCCCCGCGAAGCGGATCCACCAGATGGTGCCGATGCAGGAGGACACGGATCTCGAGGACGCGCTCGCGATCATGCGTCGCGCCGGCCGCCACCTCGCGCAGGTGCGGGACGCGGACGGCCGGACCACCGCGATCCTGTTCCTGGAGGACATCATCGAGGAGCTCGTCGGCGAGGTGCGCGACATCACCCGCCGCGGCTTCGGGCGCTGACCGGAACCCGATTTCGCGGCTCAGGGCTGCGACGTTCAGGGGACCGGAACCCGACTTCGCCGCTCAGGGCTGCGACCTTCAGAGGACCGGAACCCGATCGCGCCGCTCAAGGCTGCGGCGTTCAGGGGAGCGGTGCTCAGCGCCAGCGCGCCCGCTCGTACTGCGCGGGCCATTCCACCGTCGCGCCCAGCTCGTGCGCGGCGCGCAGCCCGAAGTGCGGATCGCGCAGCCACTCCCGCGCGGCGAAGATCGCGTCGGCGTCGCCGGAGACGAGCACCTCCTCCGCCTGGGCGCCGCTGGTGAGCAGCCCCACGGCGGACGAAGGGATCCGGCCGCCCTGCCGCACCGTCGCGGCCAGCGGGACCTGGTAGCCCGGATGCACGTCGATCCGCTGGTGCGCGACGAGGCCGCCGCTGGAGACGTCGATGAGGTCGGCGCCGTGCTCGATCGCCCAGCCGCCCACCGTCGCAGCCTCCTCGGGAGTGAACCCGCCGGGGGCGTGGTCGGTGGCGGAGATGCGCACGAAGACCGGCACCTCGTCGCCGGCGGCCGCGCGCACGGCGTCGACGACCTCGAGCAGCAGCCGCGCGCGGTTCTGCAGCGATCCGCCGTAGGAGTCCTCGCGATGGTTGCTCAGCGGCGAGAGGAACTGATGCAGCAGATAGCCGTGCGCGCCGTGGATCTCGAGCACGTCGAAGCCGGCGTCGACGGCCCGCCGGGTGGCGTCGGCGAAGCCGTCCACGACCCGGGCGATGCCCGCGGAGTCCAGCGCCACCGGTTCCGCGAACCCCTCGAACGCGATCGCCGAGGGCGCCACCGTCGTCCATCCGCCGTCGGCCGAGGGAACGGATCCGCGCTCGTCGGCCCACGGCCACCACGTCGACGCCTTGCGGCCCGCATGCGCGAGCTGCACCCCGATGCGCGCTCCGCGGGCGTGCACGGCCTCGACGATGGGCGCCCAGGCGTCACGCTGCTCGTCGTTCCACAGTCCGGTGTCCCGCGGGCTGATCCGCCCCTCCGGCACCACCGCGGAGGCCTCGGCGACGACGAGGCCCGCGCCGCCGGACGCGAACTGCGCGAGATGGGTGTGGTGCCACTCCTGCGGCACGCCGTCCACGGCGCTGTACATGCACATCGGGGAGACCCAGAGGCGGTTGCGGAGTTCGACGGAACGGATGGTCAGCGGGGAGAACAAGAGGCTCACGGTACGACGCTACCGGTCGCCGAGCAGGCGAGGGTCGCGCGGGCACCAGCATCGCGGCGGTTCCTGACGGCGGGCACTGACGGCGGGCACAGCCGTCGCACAGTACCGTTGTCCCATGCCTCATGCGTCAGCTCCGTCCGTGCGCGCGTGGTCGGGCGACGACGCTCGCCGCCTGCTGCGCGCCCCGGGGGACACGGCCGACAAGCGCAGCCGCGGCATCGTGGCGCTGCGCACCGGATCCGACGCCTTCCCCGGAGCGGCAGTGCTCGGCGTCGAGGGCGCCTGGCGCGCGGGCGCCGGGTACGTGCGCTACGTCGGGCCCCGCCGCGCCGCCGATCTCGTGCTCGCGCGGCGACCGGAGACCGTCGCCACCGGAACGGGCGACGGATCCGTGCACGCCGACGCCTGGGTGATCGGATCCGGGACCGACGCCGCCTCCCGGGGTGCGGGGGAGACCGCGGCACTGCAGCTGCTGCTTCGCGGCTCCGTCCCGGTCGTCGTCGACGCCGGCGCGCTGGAGCTGCTGCCAGGGTCCGCACCCGTGGTCGCGACCCCGCACGAGCGCGAGTTCCGCCGCCTGCGCAGCGCATTGGACCTTTCCGAGCTCGCGTCGGACGCGCTGCAGGATCCCGCACGTCGTTCCTCCGCCGTGCAGGAGACCGCGGATGCCGCGCGCGCCACGGTGCTGCTGAAGGGCGCGACCACGCTCGTCGCGGATCCCGGCGCCGGTTTCGTGCTCGCCGTCACGGCGGGAACCGCCTGGCTCGCGACCGCCGGCACCGGCGACGTGCTCGGCGGGGTGATCGGCGCCCTCATCGCCGCCGACCGCGCCGCCGGCGCCGCGTCATCGCTCGCCGAGCTCGCCGCCACCGCGGCTCGGCTGCACGGCGCGGCAGGGCGGATCGCCGCCGGCGTGCGGGCGGGTTCCGCGGGGCATCCCATCGTCGCGCTGGACGTGGCTGAGGCGCTGCCCGCAGCCTTCGCCCTCGCCGCGGACGGTGCTCGCAACGATTCGGGTGACGGCGATGGCACCGGCGACGAGACCGGCGACGAGACCCAGGAGGTTCCCGCGTGAGCGGTGCAGAGCTGCGCGGTGCGGAACACGCCCGTGGCCGGATGAGCACGGCCGTGCGCCGCGTCGGGGTGCCGCTCGGCCTGCTGTGGCTGGCGTTCGTCGCCGCGCATGTGTACGCCGCGTCGATCGGCTGGTTCCTGCCTGCCCTGGCCATGGGCGACACGGTGTTCGTGTACGAGCCGTGGGCGAGGGCCGCGCTCGGCGGCGGACCGATCGTCGGCATCACCGAGAGCTGGGTCTACCCGCAGGTCGCCCTGCTGCCGATCCTGATCGCGCAGGGGATCTCCGAGCTCCTGCACCCGCTGCTGCCCGGCAGATACGCGGTCGGATCCGCGAGCTACGTGGTCGCCTGGTCGATCCTCGTCACCGCGCTGGACGCGGTCGGGTTCGCGTTCCTGCTCCGCGCCGCCCGTGCCGGCCGCAGCCGGATCCGGCAGCGCGCCGCCTGGTTCTGGGTGGCCGCGCTGGTGGCCCTCGGCCCGATCGCGATGTTCCGGATCGACGCGGTCACGGTGCCGCTCGCCATCATCGGCGGTCTGTGGCTGCTGTCCCGCCCCGCGGTCGCGAGCGCGCTGTTCACGATCGGCGCCTGGATCAAGATCTGGCCGGGCGCCCTGTTCGTGTCGGCGCTCGTGCTCCTGCGCAACCGCGTCAGGATGATCGGGGCCGCCGTGATCGTGACCGTCGTCGTGGTGCTGAGCCTCGTCGCGCTCGGCGGAGGGAAGTACCTGTTCGGGTTCCTCAGCCAGATGTCCGGCCGGGGCCTGCAGATCGAGGCGGTCGGCGCCACCCCGCTGCTCTGGCTCACGCAGATCGGCGTGACCAGGATCCAGTACTCCCACGAGATCCTCACCTTCGAGCTCGCCGGGCCCGGGGTCGCGGCGGTCGGCGCGGTGCTCACCCCGCTGATGGCGCTCGCCGTGGTCGCGATCGCCGTCCTCGCGCTGCGCAAGCTCCGCGCCGGGGCCTCGGTGCGCAGGCTGCTGCCGGCGACCATGCTCGCAATGGTCGCCGTGCTGATCGCCTGCAACAAGATCGGATCCCCGCAGTTCCAGGTGTGGCTGCTCACCCCGCTGATCCTGTGGTGGCTGTTCGACCGCCCGCGCGTACGGGTCCCCGCCATCCTGCTGCTCGTCGACTACGCGCTCACCCAGGCCGTGTACCCCGTCGCCTACGACGAGCTGCTGCGCGCCGAACCCCTGGCCATCGCGCTGCTGAGCGCCCGGAACGTCATGGTCGTCGTGATCTGCGTGATCGCGATCCGCGCGCTCATGCGCACCCCCGTCCCCCTTCGAAAGTCAGAGGAGTCCTGATGCTCATCGCCTTCTCCGTCGCCCCGTCCGGTACCGGACGCGCCGATGGTTCCGTCCACGACGCCGTCGCCGCGGCGGTCAAGGTCGTGCGTGATTCCGGTCTGCCGTCGAGGACGTCGAGCATGTTCACGGAGCTGGAAGGCACGTGGGATGAGGTGTTCGACGTCGTCAAGCGTGCCACCGAGGCCGTGGAGCCCTTCGGCTCGCGCATCTCGCTCGTGATCAAGGCGGACATCCGCCCCGGCTACGAGGGCGAGATCGACGCGAAGATCGAACGGCTGGAGGCCGCCATCGAGGACGCCTCGTCCGGCAACTAGATCGGGCGCTTCGATCCAACGCCTCGATCCAACGCCTCGGGCGTGCGGTCGACGCGTCCGGCCCCTCTAAACTGGACGGATGAAACCCTCGAGCCTCTCGAGGGGTGCGGCGATGCGGGCGCTCCTCTCGCTCGCCATCGGCAGCTTCGGCATCGGCATGACCGAGTTCGTCGCCATGGGCCTGCTGCCCAACATCGCGCAGGACCTGCTGCCGAAGCTCTGGGCGCAGAACCCCGACGAGGCGATCGGACGCGCCGGCGTCCTGGTGTCCCTGTACGCCCTCGGCGTCGTCATCGGAGCGCCGACGATCGCCGGACTGGTCGCACGCTTCCCGCGCCACAGGGTCATGCTCGGCCTCGCGATCGCGCTCACCCTCGGCAACGGCCTGGCCGTCGTGCTGCCGACCTTCGAGACCGTGGGGCTCGCGCGCTTCATCGCGGGGCTGCCGCACGGCGCGTACTTCGGGATCGGTGCGCTCGTCGCGGCCGACGTGCTCGGCCCGGGCAAGCGGGCCAAGGGCGTCGCGTTCATCCTCACCGGTCTCACGATCGCCAACGTGGTCGGGGTGCCCGCGGGGACGTTCCTCGGCCAGCACGTGGGGTGGCGCAGCGCGTTCCTCGTCGTGACGGTCGTGTTCGCCCTCGCCACCGTGTGCATCGCGCTCTTCGTGCCCGAGCACGCCGGCGATCCCGGGCGCACCTTCCGGGCGGAGCTGGGGGTGTTCCGCCGCCCGCAGGTCTGGTTCGCGCTGGGGACCGGCGCGATCGGGTTCGGCGGGTTCTTCGCGGTGTACAGCTACATCGCGCCGCTCGTCACGGAGCGGGCGGGGGCTCCGCAGTGGATGGTGCCGGTCACGCTGGTGGTGTTCGGGCTCGGCATGACGATCGGGAACCTGCTCGGCGGCCACTTCGCCGACCGCGACCTGCGCCGCACTCTGCTGCTCGGACTCGGCCTGATGGCCGGCGTCCTGGTGCTGCTGGCGGCGCTGTCCTTCTCGATCTGGCTGCTCGTGCCGCTGTCCTTCGTGATGGCGCTGCTGTCCTCGATCCTGGGAGTGTCGATCCAGACCCGGCTGATGGAGGTCGCCGGAGACAACCAGTCGATCGCCGCGGCGCTGAACCACTCGGCGCTGAACATCGGCAACAGCCTGGGCGCGTTCCTCGGCGGCCTCGTGATCGCGTGGGGGTGGGGCTTCGCCGCGCCCTCCTGGATCGGTGCCGGCCTCGCGGTCCTGGGTCTCGGCATCGCGCTCGTCTCGTACGCGGTGCAGCGCCGCTTCCACACCGAGACCGGATCCGTGCGGGTGCGCGACACGCTCTGACCGGTCCGGCCTAGCATGGGCGGATGACCTCCGCCGAAGACGAGGACCTGCCGGTCGCGGGGACCGCCGTGATCCTGCGCGACGCGACGCCTGTCGCGGATCCGCACGTGCCGTCCGCGCCCGAGGTTCTGCTGCTGCGTCGCCCCGACCGCGGCTCTTTCGCGGGGGCGTGGGTGTTCCCCGGCGGCATGGTGGACGCCGGCGATCGTCGCGAGGGTTCGGACGAGCAGGAGGACGCCTGCCGTGCGGCGGTGCGGGAGACGGCCGAGGAGGCGGGGCTGGAGCTGGAGCTGCTCGTGCCGCTGTCGTGCTGGGTGCCGCCCGCCGGGATCCCGAAGCGGGTCAGGACGTGGTTCTTCCTCGGCGCGGATCCCGGCGGCATGATCGTCGCCGCGCCGGACGAGGTCGTCGAGGCGCGCTGGTTCGCGCCGGCCGCCGCCCTCGCGGCGCACCAGGCGGGCGAGATCGCGCTGCTGCCGCCCACTTGGCGGACGCTGCACGGGCTCCTCGGCGCGGCGAGCATCGCGGACGCCTTCGCGCTCGCGCGCGGACGCGAGCCGCAGCTGTTCCGCACCCGGGTCGTGCGCACCGAGACCGGCACGGTGTTCTTCTGGGACGGGGACGAGCTCGCCGGCGGGCCGCCGGGTGCGAGGGACCGGCTCATCGCGGCGGAGCCGGCGTGGCGGTACGAAGGCTCTTGACCTTCCGCCCTGCTGCACCTCTCTGCCGGTGCTGCACTTTTTCGCCGGTGCTGCATTTTTTCGCCGGTGCCGCATCGATTGGCGGCGCATCGGTCGAAAAGTGTGGCAGAAGCCGCCGCAAGAGGAAGCCGGCGGAAGAGGAAGCCGGTGGCGGAAGCCGGTGGAAGAATACGGCGGGGCAGAGGCTGTGCGGCGGAAGGACCCGCGGTTCAGGCCGCGAGCAGCCGCCGCAGGTGCCGGCCGACCTCGTCAGTCTCGATGAGGAATCCGTCGTGGCCGAAGTCGCTCGCGAGCACCACGGCCTCGTTCCCGTCCAGCGTGTGCGGGATGCCCCGGGCGATCCGGTGCTGCCCGTCCACCGGGAACAGCCGGTCGGTGTCTATCCCGAGCACCAGCGTGGTCGCGGTGACCCGCTTGAGTGCGTCCTCGACGCCACCGCGGTCGCGGCCGACGTCGTGCGAGTTCATCGCCTCGACCAGGGTGAGGTAGCTGTTGGCGTCGAAGCGGCGGGTGAACTTGTTGCCGTGGAAGTCGAGGTAGCTCTCCACCGCGTATCGCCCGCCGTGGCCGAGCGGGGACACCTCCGACTGCCAGGAGCGCTGGAAGCGCTGGTTGAGCTCGATCGGGCTGCGGTAGTTCAGCAGCGCCATGCGCCGCGCCAGGGCGAGCCCGCGGTGCGGCCCCTCGCCGATCGGGGCGTCGTAGTACTCGCCGCCCGCGAAGCGCGGATCCATCCGCACCGTCTCCAGCTGGACGAAGTTCAGGGCGAGCTGATCGGCGGTGGTGACCGGGGGAGAGGACAGGATCGCGAGGCGTGCGACGCGGTCGGGGTGGCCGATGCCCCACTCCAGCGCATGCATGCCGCCCATGGATCCGCCGATCACGGCGCCCCAGCGGTCGATCCCGAGTGCGTCAGCGAGCAGCACCTGTGCGGCGACCTGGTCGCGGATCGTGAGGTACGGGAAGCGCGAGGCCCACTCGTAGCCGTCGGGCGCCACGCTCGCCGGTCCCGTGGAGCCCTGGCAGCCGCCGAGCATGTTCGGCGCCACCACGAACCACTCGTCGGTGTCGATCGCGCCGCCGGGGCCGACGATCTCGTCCCACCAGCCGCTCGTGGGATGACCGCGGCCCGCCGCGCCGACCACGTGCGAGTCGCCGGTGAGGGCATGCAGGATCAGGATCGCGTTGTCGCGCGTCTCGTTGAGCTCGCCCCAGGTCTCGTACGCCAGGCGGATGAGGGGCAGTTGCGCGCCACCCTCGGTGCGGAACGGACCGAAGGCCTCGAACCGGCGCTCCCCGGGCGGATCGCCGTCCCGCCAGGCGCCGGTGGCCGGCGGACGCGCGCGGAGGAGCCGGGCATCCGCCTCCGACACGCGCGCCGAGGGCACCGTGTCCTCCGAGGTGGTCTGCCAGTCCATGCACCCATTCTCCCGGGTGCGGGCCGGAGAGCGCGGAAGGTTACGGTTCTCGGCCGCTGCGCCGCGTGCGTCGAGGCCCCCTCGTAGCGGCCCGCCCTTGCGTCGAGGCCTGCTGCCGCGGGCCGCCTTGCGTCGAGGCCTGCTGCCGCGGGCCGCCCTTGCGTCGAGGCCTGCTTGCCGCGGGCCGCCCTTGCGTCGAGGCTTGCTGCCGTGGCCCGCCCTTGCGTCGGCGCCCCCTCGTAGCGTCGGCGCCCCCTCGCAGGTGCGGTCCTGGGAGGGGGC
>NZ_JBQEOZ010000022.1:0-40141 GCF_052045495.1 Microbacterium sp. 22242
TGTCTGGGTTCACGACATAGGCGACAGGTGATCGGCGACACGTGAGTCGCGTCATAGGCGACAGACTCAGGCATGTCGAAGCATCGCGTCGTCGTGTTGAAGATCATCGCCGGACAGCTCACAGTGACCGCCGCTGCGTGCGAGTACGGGCTCTCCCGCCAGTATCTCCACGTGCTGCTCGCCCGCTACCGTAAAGAGGGATTGGATGGCCTCGAGCCACACTCGCGCGCTCCGCTGACTTCGCCCCAGACGACGACCACCCGCGTCCGCGACCGTGTCATCGAACTGCGCCAACAGCTGACCTCGAACGGGCTCGATGCCGGCCCGGTCACGATCGCCTGGCATCTGCGAGAAGAAGGCCTACGAGCCCCGTCGACGTCCACGATCCGCCGGATCCTGCACACCGCTGGGCTGGTCACCCCCGAGCCGCGCAAACGCCCCCGTTCCTCCTACCTCCGTTTCGAAGCCGCCCGACCGAACGAGACCTGGCAGTCCGACTTCACCCACTGGCCCCTCGCGGACGACACCGACGTCGAGATCCTGAACTGGCTCGACGACCACTCCCGAAAACTGCTGTCCTGCACCGTCCACCACCCCGTCACCGGCGACGACGTCGTCACCACGTTCCTCACCTGCATCGACACCCACGGGCCGCCCGCGTCCACGCTCACCGACAACGGACGCGTCTACACCGCCCGACACGGAGGAGGCAGAAACGCCTTCGAATACACGCTCGCCGCGCTCAGCATCGTCCAGAAGAACGGTTCCCCGAACCACCCCCAGACCCAGGGCAAGATCGAACGCTTCCATCAAACCCTGAAACGCTGGCTCGCCGCCCGTCCCCGCGCCCGCACCGCGGCCGAGCTGCAGACCCAACTCGACGAGTTCCGCGAACACTACAACACGCGCCGACCGCACCGCGCGCTCGACGGAAGAACCCCGGCCGACACCTACGCCGCCTCCCCAAAAGCCGCCCCCACCGGGACCCCAGACACGGACCGGACGCACTACCGCCTCCGCTACGACCACGTCGCCGCCGACGGGAAGATCAGCTTCCGCCGCGCCGGGCGCATGCACCACCTCGGCATCGGCACCACCCACCGAGGCAAACGCGTCATCATCCTCGCCGACGAACACAGCACCACCGTGATCTCCCTCAACACCGGAGAGATCATCGCGACCAACACCATCGACCCAAGCAAAAGCTACTGGCGCAACAACGAGAGAGAGCCCGGCCGATGGCCGGACTCTCTCTCGTAACTTGTCACCTATGTCGCGACTCAGATGTCAACTATGTCCCGACTCATCACAGGGTGGCGAGTGAGGGATTCGAACCCCCGAAGCATTCCGCGGCTGATTTACAGTCAGCTCCCTTTGGCCGCTCGGGCAACTCGCCAATGCACGCCCGTCCCGCTTTTCCAGCCGACCGGGGGCGCGATGTTCAAGCATACCCGGCGGATCCGGTCACCGGAAATCGAGTGCCGCGTCCGGCGCTCAGGTCGCGATCCGAGCCAGTCGCTCCTCGAGACCGAACCAGTCGGGGGCCGCCGCGTGCGCCGTCGGCGGGTCGGGCAGCAGGCGCACCGGGGAGTGCCGATAGGTGCCGGCGACGATCGGCGCGGGAAGGAGCAGCGGTGCGGATGCACCAGGGCCGTCCGCTCCGGGCGTCGCGGTCACGGAGGCCTGTCCGCGGGTCGTGCCGGTCTGCGGTTGCCTGGCGCCGTGGCGCTCCTCGGCCGCGTCGCCCTCGTCCAGCACGGACTGCTCCGGGGCGGCCGCCCCGCTCAGCCCGAGTGCCCGCAGCACCTCGTCGCGGTCCTCCTCGACCGTCGCGACCTCGCGATCGCGGAGATCCACGATCACGTCGGCCTCGGCCTGCGCGGCCAGCGAGCGGCGGGTGTCGGCGAAGGCCGGCTCGCTCCGGCGCCGCTCGGCCTCAGATCCGGCCTCGGAGACGCTGTCGCCCACGACCCGGCGGCGCGGCGTGCCCTCGGCCGTCGGGACGGGCACGAGCCGGATCCCGCGATCCTGCAGCGCTGCACGGATGCGCTCGCCGTCCGCGTCCTCCCCGGCCGGCGACACCACCGTGAGGTCGAGCCCGTGCCCGAGCAGGGCGTTCGCCAGCTCGACGGCATCCCCGGTCACGGTCTCGCGCATCCCGTGGGCATCGCGGATCTCGTCGACCCTGGCCTCCCCCAGGATCACCACCCGGTGCTCGGTCATGCCGCCTCCTCTCCGCGGATCCGCTGTGGAACCTCCCAGGGTACTCCCGAGCCCCGGACGGTCCCGGAAGCCCTATCCTGGCGCCATGAAGACACGCAGCGTCGCGGTCGCCCTCGCCGCCCTCGTCCTCGCCGGCGGGCTCACCGCCTGCAGCGCGCTCTCCGGTCCCGACTCGAGCACATCGCCGTCCCACAGCGGCTCGGCGGCGTCCGGCGGCGGCTCGCCCCGCCCGTCCTCCCGCTCCAGCTCCACCCCGTCGCCCACGCCGACGTCCGCGGCGCTGCCCGCGGACTGCCGGGCGATCCTGTCCGCCGAGGTGCTGGCGCAACTCGGCTCGACGCCGCTCAACGCACCCTCGTTCGGGCCGAGCGGCGTGCAGAAGGACGGCAGCCTGATCTGCATCTGGGCCGACCCGAAGGCGGACACCTCGAACGTGACCACCACGATCAGCCGGAAGTACCGCGGCGAGGCGCTGGACCTGCTGAACGGGCTCGTGAAGACCGGCGGCTACACCTGCTACACGCCGGACAAGGGCACGCGCTGCGAGAAGGAGTGGCCGGATCCGAAATACCCGGTCACCGACGGCCGCACGCTCTTCTGGCGCGACGACGTGCTGATCGACACCCGCTACTCGAACCTCGCCCCGAACGGCTACACCTCGAGCATCGTCGCGCACGTCTTCGGCTGATCGGATCCGATCCCGGACACGGGAAAGGGCCTCGGATCCGAGGATCCGAGGCCCTTCCGTCAGACGACCAGGCTCAGTTGTACGTGCCGGGGGTGATGTCGTCGGTCGAGAACGCGTCGAAGTCGACGTAGCCGAAGTCGCCGTCGGCGTACGCCCCGTCGGATGCGAAGATCCGGTTCGGGTAGCGCTCGCTCTTGGCCTCCTCGGTCGCCTCCACCGTGATGTCGCGGTAGCGACGCAGGCCGGTCCCCGCGGGGATCAGCTTTCCGATGATGACGTTCTCCTTGAGGCCGACCAGCGGGTCGCTCTTGCCCTCCATGGCGGCCTGCGTGAGCACGCGGGTCGTCTCCTGGAAGGACGCGGCCGACAGCCACGACTCAGTCGCGAGCGACGCCTTCGTGATACCCATCAGCTCCGGGCGACCGGACGCCGGGCGCTTGCCCGCCGCGACGGTCTCACGGTTGACGTCCTGGTAGCGACGGGCGTCGAGCATCTCGCCGGGCAGCAGGCCGGTGTCGCCGTGGTCGACGACGGTGACCTTGCGCAGCATCTGGCGCACGATGACCTCGATGTGCTTGTCGTGGATCGGCACGCCCTGGGAGCGGTACACGCCCTGCACGCCGTTGACGAGGTAGCGCTGCACCTCGCGGGCGCCCATGACGCGCATGACCTCCTTGGGGTCGAGCGTGCCGACCTGCAGCGGCTCGCCGACGGAGACGTGCTGGCCGTCCTCGACGAGGAGCGTCGCACGCTTCAGCACCGGGTAGACCACTTCCTCGTCACCGTTGTCGGGCGTGAGGATGACCTTCTTGGACTTGTCGGTCTCCTCGATCGTGATGCGGCCGTCGGCCTCGGCGATCGGGGAGGCGCCCTTCGGGGTGCGGGCCTCGAAGAGCTCCTGCACACGCGGCAGACCCTGGGTGATGTCGTCCGCCGACGCGGATCCACCGGTGTGGAAGGTGCGCATCGTCAGCTGCGTTCCGGGCTCGCCGATCGACTGGGCCGCGATGATGCCGACGGCCTCGCCGATGTCCACGGTCTTGCCGGTGGCCAGCGAGCGGCCGTAGCACTGCGCGCAGACGCCGACGGCCGAGTCGCAGGTCAGCACCGAGCGGACCTTGATGGTCTCCACCCCGAGCGCGACGAGCTTGTCGATGAGCACGTCGCCGACGTCCTCACCGGCGGTCGCGAGCACCTCGCCGGCCTCGTTCACGACGTCGGACGCGAGCGTACGGGCGAACACCGAGTTCTCGACGTTCGCGTCGCGGACCAGCTCGCCGGCCGAGTTCGGCGCGGCGATCGGCAGCTCCAGGCCCTTCGACGTGCCGCAGTCGTCCTCGCGGATGATGACGTCCTGCGAGACGTCCACCAGACGACGGGTCAGGTAACCCGAGTCGGCGGTGCGCAGTGCGGTGTCGGCGAGACCCTTGCGGGTACCGTGCGTGGCGATGAAGTACTCCGCCACCGACAGGCCCTCGCGGTACGAGGAGATGATCGGACGCGGGATGATCTCACCCTTGGGGTTGTTCACCAGGCCGCGCATACCCGCGATGTTGCGGATCTGCAGCCAGTTACCACGGGCGCCCGAGGACACCATGCGGTTGATGGTGTTGTCCACCGGGAAGTTCGCCCGCATCGCGGCCTGCACCTCGTCGGTCGCCTCGGTCCAGATCTTGATGAGCTCCTGACGACGCTCGGCGTCGGTGGTGAGACCCTTCTCGTACTGCGACTGGACCTTCTCGGCCTGCTTCTCGTACCCGGCGACGATCTCGGCCTTGTTCGGCGGGGTGAGGATGTCGCTCAGGGCGACGGTCACACCGGAGCGCGTGGCCCAGTAGAAGCCGGCGTCCTTGATGCGGTCCAGCGCCGCCGCGGTCTCGACCTTCGGGTACTCCTCGGCGAGCTTGTTCACGATCTGCGACAGCTTGCCCTTGTCGGCGACCTCCCGCACGAACGGGTAGCCCTTCGGCAGGGTGTCGTTGAAGATCGCCTGGCCGAGCGACGCGTCCACGAGGCCGTGGCGCTCGTAGCCCTCGGGAGCCTCGCCCTCGAGGAAGGTGAGGCCGGGGATCCGGATCCGCACCTTCGCCTGCAGGTCGAGGGTGCCCTCGTCCTTCGCCAGGATCGCCTCGCCGACCGAGCCGAACACGCGACCCTCGCCGGAGGCGCCCTCCTTGACCGTGGTCAGGTGGTGCAGGCCGATGATCATGTCCTGCGAGGGCAGGGTGACCGGACGGCCGTCGGACGGCTTCAGGATGTTGTTCGACGCGAGCATCAGCACGCGGGCCTCGGCCTGGGCCTCGACCGACAGCGGCAGGTGCACGGCCATCTGGTCGCCGTCGAAGTCGGCGTTGAACGCCGTGCACACGAGCGGGTGCAGCTGGATCGCCTTGCCCTCGACGAGCTGCGGCTCGAAGGCCTGGATGCCCAGGCGGTGCAGGGTGGGGGCGCGGTTCAGCAGCACCGGGCGCTCGCGGATGATCTCCTCGAGCACGTCCCAGACCTCGGGACGGGCGCGCTCGACGGCGCGCTTGGCGGCCTTGATGTTCTGCGAGTGGCCGAGGTCGATCAGGCGCTTGATCACGAACGGCTTGAACAGCTCCAGAGCCATCTGCTTGGGCAGACCGCACTGGTGCAGCTTGAGCTGCGGGCCGACGATGATGACCGAACGGCCCGAGTAGTCCACGCGCTTGCCGAGCAGGTTCTGGCGGAACCGGCCCTGCTTGCCCTTCAGCATGTCGCTGAGGGACTTCAGCGCGCGGTTGCCGGTGCCCGTGACGGGACGACCGCGGCGGCCGTTGTCGAACAGCGCGTCGACGGCCTCCTGCAGCATGCGCTTCTCGTTGTTGACGATGATCTCGGGCGCACCGAGGTCGATCAGGCGACGGAGGCGGTTGTTGCGGTTGATCACGCGGCGGTACAGGTCGTTCAGGTCGCTGGTCGCGAAGCGGCCACCGTCCAGCTGCACCATCGGGCGCAGCTCCGGCGGGATCACCGGAACGACGTCGAGCACCATGGCGGCCGGGCTCATGCCGGTCTCCAGGAACGAGTTCACGACCTTGAGGCGCTTGATCGCGCGGATCTTGCGCTGCCCCTTGCCCTCCGAGATCTGCAGGTGCAGCTTCTCGGACTCGGCGGCCAGATCGAACGCCGCGAGGCGCTTCTGGATCGACTCCGCGCCCATGTGGGCCTCGAAGTACTGACCGAAGCGGTCCTGCAGCTCGTGGAACACGTCGTCCTCGGGGCGGAGCGCGCCCACCTCGAGCGTGCGGAAGTCCTCCCACACGCGCTCGAGCTTGGCGATCGCCTCGTCGGCACCCTTGCGGATGAGCGACATCTCCTTCTCGGCGGCGTCCTTGACCTTCTTCTTGGCGTCGGCCTTGGCGCCCTCGGCCTCGAGGGCCGCGAGCTCCTCCTCCAGCTTTGCCAGGCGCTCCGCGATCTTCGCGTCGCGGCGGTCGCCGAGCGTCTTCAGCTCGAGACGGATGTTGTTCTCCTGGGTCGCCAGATCGCGGTGACGCGCGTCCTCGTCGACCGAGATGACCATGTACGCGGCGAAGTAGATGACCTTCTCGAGGTCCTTCGGCGCCATGTCCAGCAGGTAGCCGAGGCGCGAGGGCACGCCCTTGAAGTACCAGATGTGGGTGACGGGCGCGGCGAGCTCGATGTGGCCCATGCGCTCGCGGCGGACGGAGCTCTTGGTGACCTCCACGCCGCAGCGCTCGCACACGATGCCCTTGAAGCGGACGCGCTTGTACTTGCCGCAGGCGCACTCCCAGTCGCGGGAGGGCCCGAAGATCTGCTCGCCGAAGAGGCCGTCCTTCTCCGGCTTCAGCGTGCGGTAGTTGATGGTCTCGGGCTTCTTGACCTCACCGTAGGACCACTTGCGGATGTCGTCGGCGGTGGCCAGACCGATGCGAAGCTCATCGAACGTTGTTGCGTCGAGCACTAGTTCTCCTGTGTCTCAATAAATCTGTTGATTGCGGGCCGCGCGGGCCCGTCGAATCGGTTCTGGCTCAGATCTCGTCGATCGAGGCGGACTCGAAGCGGCTGGAGATGTTGATCCCCAGCTCCTCGGCGGCGCGGAAGGCCTCGTCGTCGGTGTCGCGGAGGTTGACCGCGGTGCCGTCGGCCGAGAGGACCTCGACGTTCAGGCAGAGCGACTGCATCTCCTTCATGAGCACCTTGAACGACTCAGGGATGCCGGGCTCCTGGATGTTCTCGCCCTTGACGATCGCCTCGTAGACCTTGACGCGGCCGAGGATGTCGTCGGACTTGATCGTGAGGAGCTCCTGCAGCGCGTACGCGGCGCCGTAGGCCTCGAGCGCCCACACCTCCATCTCACCGAAGCGCTGGCCGCCGAACTGGGCCTTACCGCCGAGCGGCTGCTGGGTGATCATCGAGTAGGGGCCCGTCGAGCGAGCGTGGATCTTGTCGTCGACCAGGTGGTGGAGCTTCAGGATGTACATGTAGCCCACGGAGATCTGCCCCGGGAACGGCTCGCCGGAGCGGCCGTCGAACAGGGTGGTCTTGCCGGACGAGTCGATCAGGCGCACGCCGTCGCGGGTCGGCAGCGTCGAGTCCAGGAGACCGGAGATCTCCTCCTCGCTCGCACCGTCGAACACCGGGGTCGCGACCTTGGTGCCGGGGGCGACGTCGAACGCCTCCTCGGGCAGGCGCGCGGCCCACTCCGGGTTGCCCTCGACCTTCCAGCCCTGCGCGGCGATCCACCCGAGGTGGGTCTCCAGCACCTGGCCGAAGTTCATCCGGCCGGGGATGCCGAGCGGGTTCAGGATCACGTCGACCGGGGTGCCGTCGGCGAGGAACGGCATGTCCTCGACCGGCAGGATCTTCGCGATGACGCCCTTGTTGCCGTGGCGGCCGGCGAGCTTGTCGCCCTCGGTGATCTTGCGCTTCTGGGCGATGAAGACCACGACGCGGCGGTTCACGCCGCTGCCGAGCTCGTCGTCGCCGTCCTCGGCGTTGAACTCCTTGACCGCGATGACGGTGCCCTGCTCGCCGTGCGGCACCTTCAGGGAGGTGTCGCGGACCTCGCGGCTCTTCTCGTTGAAGATCGCGCGGAGCAGGCGCTCCTCGGCGCTCAGCTCGGTCTCGCCCTTCGGCGTGACCTTGCCGACGAGGATGTCGCCGGGGCGGACCTCGGCGCCGATGCGGATGATGCCGCGCTCGTCCAGGTCCTTCAGGAGCTCCGGGCTGACGTTGGGGAGGTCACGGGTGATCTCCTCCTTGCCGAGCTTGGTGTCGCGCGAGTCGACCTCGTACTCCTCGATGTGGATCGAGGAGAGGGTGTCGTCCTTCACCAGGTCCTGGCTGAGGATGATCGCGTCCTCGAAGTTGTGACCCTCCCACGTCATGAACGCGACCAGGAGGTTCTTGCCGAGCGCGAGCTCGCCGTCCTGGGTGGCGGGGCCGTCGGCGATGACCTCGCCGACCTCGACGCGCTCACCGGCCGAGACGACGACCTTCTGGTTGTACGAGGTGCCGTGGTTGGAGCGGTCGAACTTGCGCAGGTAGTACTCCTGCGTGCCGCCCTCGTCGAGCATGACGACCACGCGGTCCGCGGACACCTCGGAGACCACACCGGCCTTGTCGGCGGTCAGGACGTCGCCGGCGTCGATCGCGGCGTAGCCCTCCATGCCGGTGCCGACGTACGGCGACTCGGAGCGGAGCAGCGGCACGGCCTGGCGCTGCATGTTGGCGCCCATGAGTGCGCGCTGCGCGTCGTCGTGCTCGAGGAACGGCACGAGTGAGGTCGCGACCGACACCATCTGGCGCGGGGAGACGTCCATGTAGCCGATCTCGGAGGGGACGAACATGTCGACCTCGCCGGATCCGCCCTTCGGACGGGCCAGGACGTGCTCCTCGATGAAGCGGCCGTCCTTGTCGAGCGGCGCGTTCGCCTGGGCGATGTTGTAGTCGACCTCTTCGGCGGCGGTCAGGTAGTCGATGTGCTCGGTGACCTTGCCGTCGACGACCTTGCGGTACGGCGTCTCGATGAAGCCGAACGAGTTGATGCGCGCGAAGGTCGCGAGCGATCCGATCAGGCCGATGTTCGGGCCTTCCGGGGTCTCGATCGGGCACATCCGGCCGTAGTGCGAGGGGTGCACGTCGCGCACCTCGACGCCGGCGCGGTCGCGGCTCAGACCGCCGGGGCCGAGGGCGGAGAGGCGGCGCTTGTGGGTCAGACCCGCGAGCGGGTTGTTCTGATCCATGAACTGCGACAGTTGCGAGGTGCCGAAGAACTCCTTGATCGCCGCCACGACGGGGCGCACGTTGATCAGGGTCTGCGGCGTGATCGCCTCGATGTCCTGCGTGGTCATGCGCTCGCGGACGACGCGCTCCATACGGGACAGGCCGGTGCGGACCTGGTTCTGGATGAGCTCGCCGACGGCGCGGATGCGACGGTTGCCGAAGTTGTCGATGTCGTCGGTCGCGAGACGGATCTCGGCCTTCTTGCCGCCGCGGACCCCCTCGAAGGTCTCCACCCCGGCGTGGATGCGCACCAGGTACTTGATGGTCTCGACGATGTCCTTGACCGTCAGGACGGACTCGTCCAGCGGCAGGTCGAGGCCCAGCTTCTGGTTGATCTTGTAGCGACCCACCTTGGCCAGGTCGTAGCGCTTGGCGTTGAAGTAGAAGTTGTCCAGCAGCGCGCGGGCGGCCTCGGCGGCGACCTGCTCGCCCGGACGGAGCTTGCGGTAGATGTCGCGGAGCGCGTCCTCCTTGGTGAGGATCGTGTCCTTCGCCAGGGTCTCCTCGATGGACTCGAAGCCGGCGAACTCGGCGAGGATCTCCTCGCTGGTCAGGCCCAGCGCCTTCAGGAACACGGTGACGGACTGCTTGCGCTTGCGGTCGATGCGCACGCCCACCTGGTCGCGCTTGTCGATCTCGAACTCGAGCCAGGCGCCGCGCGACGGGATGACGCGGGCGGACACGATGTCCTTGTCACTGGTCTTGTCGGCGGTCTTGTCGAAGTAGACGCCCGGGGAGCGGACCAGCTGCGAGACGACGACGCGCTCGGTGCCGTTGATGATGAACGTGCCCTTGGCGGTCTGCAGCGGGAAGTCGCCCATGAAGACCGTCTGGGTCTTGATCTCACCGGTCTGATGGTTCATGAACTCGGCCTCGACGTAGAGCGGGGCCGCGTACGTCTTGCCGCGCTCCTTGCACTCCTCGATGGAGTACTTCTCGGGCTCCAGGTACGGGTTCGTGAACGAGAGCTGCATGGTCTCGCTCAGGTCCTCGATCGGGGAGATCTCCTCGAAGATCTCCTCCAGGCCGCTGGCCTGCGCCAGGTCCTTGCGGCCGGCTTTCTTGGCCTCGGCGACCCGCTGCTTCCAGGCCTCGTTGCCGACGAGCCAGTCGAAGGACTCGGTCTGCAGGGCGAGAAGGTCGGGGACCGTCAGCGTGTCGGAGATCTTGGCGAACGAGAGACGGGAGTGCCCGCGTCCGTTCTTCGTGGTGGTGGGGGTGGATGCGTTGCGAGCAGCAGCCAAGGGAATAACCTCCGTGAGCCCCGAAGGGCTTCTCGATTCCTCTGTCGTCAGGTGGAGTGCGCCGCGTCACACGGCCGCACGCCGAAGGCGCTCCGGAAAAGGAGCGAGGACGTACGGAGTCTGCCGACCACCATATGAGGGCAGGGAGGAGCGAGGCGCAAATATCAACTATAGGCCGGATCGGACGACATGGCAAGCGCGATTCTTGACCTTCTGCCCCGAACGGGGTATAACCGCCCGCTCCGGCGCGAGCCCGGGGTCAACCCCGAGCGCCTGTCAGCACCTCGCGCGCGATCTCGGCCCCGATCCGGCTGCTTGCGAGCACGCCGACGACCGGAAGCGGACCCGCCCGGCCCGCGAGGCCCGTGTTCACCACGGCGGCGCCCGGATCGGCTGCGGCGACGCGGGCCACGAGCGCCTGCTGGGTCTCGTCGGCGTCGAGGCGGTCGACCAGCACGACCAGCCGCGCACCGACGCGCGCCGCGGCGGCCACGGCCTCGCGGATCGCTGCCGTGACCTCCGCCGTCGTTGCCCGGGCCGTGTCGATCCGGCACGACCATCCCCGCCCGGCGAGCACGTCGACCAGGGAGGACCCGTCGCTGTCCACCGCGAGGGTGGCGCGGCTCCGCGCGTCGAGCACGACGAGGCCGCGGGCCGGAGCGCCGAGCCCGCCCTGCACGCGCACCGCCCGGCGCACGATGGCCGCGGCGTCGTAGGCGTCCGCAGCGGGCCGGTCCGCGGCGGACGGGGGCGCGTCCTTCTCAGCGGCGAGGATGCCCGCGAGCCGCGCCACGCGCGCGGCCGCCTCGGCGACGCGTTCCGCGCTCAATGCGCCGTCCTGCAGCGCCTGCACGATCGCGTCGCGCGCGGCGCGGAAGTCGCGCTCGTCCTGATCCGGCGCGGCTGCCGGCCCGGGGTTGGTCGGGTTCCCGACGCAGAGCAGGTCGGCGCCCGCGGCGAGCGCCTGCACGGCGCCGCCGCCGATGCCCGCCGACTCGCGGATCGCGGCCATGTCGAGGGCGTCCGTGATGATCACGCCGTCGAAGCCCTCCGTCCGCAGCATCCCGAGCACGCGCGGGTTGAGCGTCGCGGGCAGGTCCCCCCAGGCGGGCACGACGATGTGCGCGGTCATCACCGCCCGCACTCCGACGGCGATCGCGGCACGGAACGGGGCGAGGTGCACGCGTTGGATCTCCGCGGGGTCGAGCTCGATGCGCGGCAGGCCGTGGTGCGAATCGACGTGGGTGTCGCCGTGTCCGGGGAAGTGCTTCACGCAGGCGGCGACGCCGGCGGACTGGATCCCCTCGACCTCGGCGGCGGTGTGCCGCGCGACGAGCCCGGCGTCGGCGCCGAAGGCGCGCACGCCGATCACCGGGTTGCGCGGGTCCGTGTTCACGTCGGCGACCGGGCCGAGGAGCAGGTCGGCGCCGGCGGCCCTGATCCGCCGCCCCAGCTCGGCGCCGGTCGCCCTGGTGGCCTCGAGATCGTCGAGCGCGCCCAGCTGCGCGGCGCCCGGAACCGTGGAGCCGCTCGCGGCCTCGAGGCGGGTGACGCTGCCGCCCTCCTCGTCCACGCCGATCAGCGCGTGCGGGTTGGCGGCGCGGATCGCGGCGCTCAGGGCGGGCAGCTCCGGACCGACGTTCTGCGCGAAGTACACGACCCCGGCGAGCCCCGCGCGCAGCTCGCGGCCGAGCCAGGCGGGCAGCGCGGTGCCGAGGAAACCGGGCCAGAGCACGCCGTTCGCGAGGCGTTCCAGGTCCTCCGTCGCCGGGGACGGGCTCATCCCTGCCCCGCCTCGGGAAGGGGAACGAGGACCACCCGGCCGCACGACGGCGGTTGTGCGGAGACGATCATGACCGGGATGCTACGCCAGCCGGTTCCGGAACACTTCCCGCCGAGAAGCCCCCGCTCCCGGACCCGTAGGCTCGGACGCATGGGGCGATCGCGCGCGAAGGACACCGAGAACCCGGCAGTGCGGCTGGGATCGGGCGGGATCGCGCGGGTCGTCCCGGCAGAGTTCGGCGGCGGCTTCGAACTGCTCATCGACGAGACGCCGCAGTCGCATGTGGACCTCGCCGATCCCACTCATCTGCACTTCGAGTACATCGTGCGGATGGGCGCCCTGATCGATCAGCTGCGCGCCCCCGGCGAGCCCGTCGCCGCCGTGCACCTGGGCGCGGGGGCGATGACGATCCCGCGCTACATCGCCGCGACCCGGCCAGGATCCCGGCAGCAGGTGATCGAGCTCGAGGCCCCGCTCGTCGAGCTCGTGCGCGAGCAGCTGCCGCTGCCTCGCGGAGCGGCGATCCGGATCAGGATCGGCGACGCCCGCGAGGGGGTGCGCCGGCTGCCGCCCGCGCTGACCGGCCACGCCGACCTCGTCGTCGCGGACGTCTATTCCGGTGCGCAGACGCCCGCGCACCTCACGAGCGTCGAGTTCTACCGCGAGCTCTCGGCACTGCTCGCGCCGGACGGCGTGCTGCTCGTGAACGTGGCGGACGGGCCGGGCCTCGCGTTCGCCCGCCGCCAGGTCGCGACGATCGCCGCGGTGCTGCCCGAGGTCGCGATCCTCGCCGACGCGCAGATCCTGAAGGGCCGCCGCTTCGGCAACCTCGTGCTGGCGGCCTCGAAGGCGCCTCTGCCCGCCGACGCGCTGCCGCGGATCCTCGCTGCAGGACCGCACCCCGCCAAGCTCGCGCACGGCGCCGAGGCGACCGCGTTCGCGAAGGATGCGGCCATCGTCACGGACGCCACGG
Source organism: Microbacterium sp. 22242 (assembly GCF_052045495.1). Taxonomy (NCBI): domain Bacteria; kingdom Bacillati; phylum Actinomycetota; class Actinomycetes; order Micrococcales; family Microbacteriaceae; genus Microbacterium; species Microbacterium sp. 22242. Next base: position 13,185 of record NZ_JBQEOZ010000022.1, read on the forward strand.
CGGTCGCGTCGCCGCGGCCCGACGCCGGCGTGTTCCTGCGGTGAGCCGTCCGGGTTCGGCGGCGCGCCAGCGGCCCTTCCGCGATGCCGGGCATCGGCGGGCAGACTGGATCACACGGAATGCGGAACGGGAAGGAACGGTCGCGTGGGCTTCATCAAGGGATACGACCCGGACTCTCTCCGTGAGCTGGTCGACCCGGCCGAGTGCGAAGGGCGTCTCGCCGAGATCGAGCAGCAGCGCAGCCTGCCGTCGATGCTCGAGCGGGTGTGGCTGCTGAAGGTCCTCGGCCGCTTGGACGAGGCCCTCGTGCTCGCGGACGAAGCCGTCCGGCAGGCGCGCATGGCCGGCACCCGGAAGGACCTGATCCGCGCCAGGGTGCTGCACGCCACCGTGCTGCAGTACCGCCGCGCCCACGCCGCGGCCGACCACGAGCTCGCCACGTGCGTGGCGGAGGCCGAGGGTCAGGGGTGGATCGCGATCGCCGCATTCGCGCATCAGCACCAGGGCCGCAACGCGTTCGAGGCCGGCGACTACGAGCAGGCGAGGGAGAGCTTCAAGCGCACCGTGTTCCTGCGCCGTGAGGCAGGAGCGGACGACTCCGCGCTCGAGGCCGCGCTGCTCGCGATCGAGACGGTCGAGCGCCGCCGCGATCCCATCGCGGTCAACGGCTGAGCCGCCATCCACGGCTGAGTCGCCCGCGATCGCCGTCTCCGGCAGGGTCCGCCGCGGAATGTCGGCGATCTCCTCTACCGTGGAGGCATGGCCGAGTTGGAACGGGTCCGGATCTGGGGCGAAGCGCTCATCGGCATGCATCTGGATCGCTCCTGGTCGTTCGGCTTCGACAACGCCAAGCGGCGCGCCGGGGCCTGCAACTACCGGGACAAGCGGATCACGGTTTCGCGCTACCTCGCGGCGCGCTTCGACGACGATGAGATCCACCAGGTGCTGCTGCACGAGGTCGCGCACGCGCTGGCCGGGCACGACGCGGCGCACGGCCCCGCCTGGAAGCGGATCGCCGGCTCGATCGGCTACGTCGGCGGCACCACGCATCGCGGCGAGACGGCCGTCGAGCTCGCCCCCTGGGTGGGACGCTGCCCCGCCGGTCATCTGACCTATCGCCATCGACGTCCGGTGCGCGCGTCGTCCTGCGCGCGGTGCTCCCGCCGCTACGACGAGCGTTTCACCCTGGTCTGGTCGAGGCGCGAGATCACCGCGGCCGACCGGCGCGCGGCGGTGTTGCCGCGATGACCGCGCCGGACGGCCTGAAGCTGAGGCACGTGCAGCTCAAGTTCCGGATCGCGGCGTCCGCTGATGCCGCCTGGGCCGCGCTGCACTCGCCCGAGGTCCTCACCGCCCTGTACTCCCCCGTGCTCGCGGTCGAGCGGCTGGGCGACGGCGACACCGACGACGGAGCCCACGGCTCGCTGCTGCGCACGGCGGTGCGGTTGCGGCTGTTCGGCCTGATCACCGTCGGCACCCAGCTGATCGGCGCATACGACGAGGTCCGCGAGCACGACGGCGAGACCGTGCGGATCCTGCGCGACTCCGGCATCCCGCTCACCGGCCCCCTCTCCGGGCTCGACGTCTGGGACCACCGGATGGCCGTCTCGGCGCTGCCCGACGGCCGCACGCTGTGGCGGGACCGGCTCGTGTTCGCCGGGCCGACCTCCCGGCTGCTCTGGCCGGTGCTGTGGGCGGCGTGGCAGTGGCGGGGCTGGCGGATCCGCCGGCTCGCCCGCGGCTGGGAGTAGCCGCGGACGACGCCGGTCAGTCCGCGGCGAGCGCCTCGACCGGTGCCACCCTGGTCGCCAGCCGGGTGGGGGCGACCGAGGCGAACAGGGTGAGCAGAGCCGTGCCCGCGACGATCGCCGTGATCGGCGCCCACGGCACGACCGGGGCGATCAGGCCCGCCGGGTGGAAGTCCGGGAGCGCGGGCACCGACCCGAGCAGCGACTGCGCCGCGATCCAGCCGTAGGCGATCCCGAGCACGAGCCCGGTCGCGGTGGCGGCGATCGTGATGTGCGCGGCCTCGAGCAGCACCATCCGGCGCACCTGGCGGCTGCTCAGCCCGATCGCACGGAGAAGTCCCAGTTCGCGGCGACGCTGCACGACGCCGATCGTGAGCAGGTTCACCAGCCCGACCGCTGCGATGACGGCGGAGACGGCGACGAGCGCCATCATGACCGTCGCGAACGCGTCGAACGGCGCGAAGACCTCGGGCGGCAGCTCCTCGGAGCTGGTGCGCACCAGCAGCGCCTTGGCGGACTCCATCGCGACGGCGAACATCGTCACGAGCGTCACGCCCATGACGACGCCGATCGCCATCCGGCTGGAGCGCTCCGGGTGGCGCAGCGCGTTCTCGGCGGCGAGCCGCGCCGTGGCGCTGCGACCGAACAGCCGGCCGACCGCCCTGAGCACCGGGGGCATGACCAGCACCGACCCGATCGCGAGTCCGGAGAACGAGAACACGCCGCCGAAGAACGCCACCACGACGCCGAGCGGCGAGACCAGCCCGAACACGACCCCGCCGGCGAGCAGCGCGCCGCCGATCACGAACAGCACGATCGCGCCGAGATGGCGGGACGACACGGTGGCGGTGTCCGCGACCGTGCGCTCGGCCGATCCGGCCAGGGCCTGCAGCGGCGTGACCGTCAGCACCCGACGCGATCCCGCCCATGCGGCGAGCCAGGTGGTGAGCGCGACGCCGGTCGCCGGGACCAGCACCCCGGGCTGCAGCGGCGAGAAGCCCTGCGGCGCATGCGCGAGCGCCGCGGAGCCGATCGCGGCGCCGGCCCACGCCAGCAGCACGCCGGCGATCAGCCCGAGCACCGCGCCGATGATCCCGACGGACAGCCCTTGACCCGCGACTTCGGCGCGCTGCGCCCGCGAGGACGCCCCGATGAGCCGCATCAGGGCGATCCGCCGGGTGCGGCCCGCCACGATCGTGGCGAACGTGTTCGCCGTCACGATCGCCGCGACGTACATCGCGACCGCGGTCAGCAGCACCGACAGGATCTGCACGACGTACGCCAGAGTGGCGCTGTCGCCGAGGTACGGATCGTTCTGCAGCAGTGCGCCGAGATACATCGTCGCGTCGACGAGGATCACCCCGAAGGCGGTGGTGAGCGCGGCCACGAACACGCTCGCCCCCATGCCTCGCTCCTGCAGGAAGGCCAGGCGCGACGGGCTGAGCGGCGTCTCCGGCAGCGCGCTGCGGACGCCCGTGCTCACGGCGGTCATGCCGCCACCTCGGCGGAGAGCATGAACGCGGCGATCTCGTCGGCTGCTCGGCGCGGGTGGTCGGCGACGATCCGGCCGTCGCCGAGGAACAGCACGCGGTCAGCGTGGCTCGCCGCGACCGCGTCGTGCGTGACCATCGCGATCGACTGCCCGTGCTCACGGCTCGCCGCGGACAGCAGCTGCAGCGCCTCCCGCCCGGAGGCCGAATCGAGGTTGCCCGTGGGTTCGTCGGCGAACACGAGGTCGGGGGCCGTCGCCAGCGCCCGCGCGATCGCGACGCGCTGCTGCTGACCGCCGGAGAGCTGGTGCGGGCGATGCCGCAGACGCGGGCCGATGCCGAGGATCTCGACGAGCGAGTCGATCCGCGCCCGCTCGATCGCGGACGGGCGACGCCCGTCCAGCTCGAACGGCAGCAGGATGTTGCCGAGCGCGTCGAGAGTGGGCACCAGGTTGAAGGCCTGGAAGACGAACCCGACGCGGCGCCGGCGCAGGATCGTGAGGTCGAGATCGCCGAGGCCCGAGATCTCCGTGTCACCGATCCAGGCGCGGCCGCGTGTGGGGGCGTCGAGCCCGGCCATGATGTGCATGAGCGTCGACTTGCCCGAGCCGGACGCGCCCATGATGGCGGTGAACTGGCCGCGCCGGATTCCGACGCTGATGTCGTCGAGCGCGCGCACCGCGCTCTCGCCGGAGCCGTAGGTCTTGGTCAGGTGCTGGACGCGGGCCGCGAGGCCGAGGTCGGTCGTCGTGATCTCCATGCTTCGACGGTACGAACCGAGCGGGGTCCGGGGCGTCGGCCTGGGGTCGCATCGCTGTACATCGCGAGGATGATCCCGCGCGCGCGCCGGACTCCTGCTTCGTGAGGGAGTGCCGCGGGTCAGGCCGGCTCCGGCGTGCGGACCGAGACGCCGTGGCGGGCGAAGCTCAGCAGCAGGACGAGCGCGACGAGGCCGGCGAGGAGGGCGCTGGCGCCGTCGCTGAGGCGGACGCCGACGCCGGCGAGGGCGAGGCCTCGCGTCACGTCGAGGATCACGGAGAGCGCACCCGAGCCGAAACCGACGAAGCCGACGCCGAGGTAGGCGACCGCGCTGGCGACGAGCAGCAGGCGACGGTCCTCGCGGGCGATCGGCGTCGCGCCCCGGATCCGGCGCACGAGCAGCCAGGCGAGCAGGAGGAGGAGGCCGAGGATCCCGGCGGCGATCCGCTCGGAGACGATCTCGTCGGAGTGGTGCATCGCNCCGCGCAGCTGCCCGCCTGCGGGAAGAAGCCGAGGAAGTCGGCACAGCGCGCGACGGTGTAGGTCACGCCGTTCACATCGCCGGCCAGGAAGCCGGGTCCGAAGATCCCCTCCAGAGCCCACGACACCAGTCCGCTCAGCCCGATCACCAGCAGTCCGAGCGCCATGACGAGCCAGCCGCCGCTCAGCAGGCCGACCGCGCGCCGCCGGGGCGAGCGCGCGCGGACGACCGTCGCCGGATCACCGAAGCGTCGCACAGCGGTCTCTGCGGCCTCGGCGTCCGCCATGCCCTGCGCCTGCAGCGCGGCCTGTGCATCGCGCAGATGCCCGTCGGTCTCGGCGAGCAGCCGCCAGGCGTCCCTGCCTGCGCCGAGCCGGTCCGCGAGCTGCGCCAGGTAGTGATCGATCGCGTCGGACACGTCACACCCCCTGCACCGCGGGCCGGACCGACGGGGCGGCCAGCGTCGAGGCGATCCCCTCGGCGAACCGCTGCCACGCGGTCTTCTCATCCTGCAGCTGCGCGGCCCCCACGGCGGTGATCGCGTAGACGCGCCGGCGACGACCGTCGTGCACCCACTCGCTCGAGATCGCCCCTCCCCTCTCGAGGCGGTGCAGGGCGGGGTAGAGCGAGCCCTCCGGCACGTCGAACCGGCCGCCGCTGGCGGTGCGCAGCGCCTCGGCGAGCGCGTAGCCGTGGGCGGATCCGCGCGCCAGCGTCGCCAGGATCAGCATCTCGAGGTTTCCTCGGAGTCGGTCGTCTGCCATGCCACGACTTTACCTAGGCTGTCGATGCATAGACAGTCTTGTCAGCTGGGAGTTCGCCCTGGACGCCCGGACCGCGACCCGGGGCAACCCGTGCGATCCGTGCGACCCGTGCGACCCGTGCGATCCGTGCGATCCGGGGCGACCCGTGCGATCCGGGCGGCCCGGACGACCCGCTCAGAGCGTGCCGGTCCAGGCGTGCGTGGAGACCCCCACGGCGTTCCAGGCGTTGATGACCACGATCAGGGAGACGAGCGCGCCCATCTCCTCCGGCGAGAACCGGGTCGCCGCCGCCGCCCAGTCCGCGTCCGGCACATGGGTCTCCGACAGCCGCGTGATGCTCTCGGTGAGCGCGAGCGCCGCACGCTCCCGGGCGGTGAAGAACGGCGACTCCCGCCACACGGCGACGGCGGCGACGCGGCGCGCGGTGTCGCCCGCCTTCAGCGCGTCGCCCGCGTGCAGGTCGACGCAGTAGCTGCAGCCGTTCAGCTGCGACGCGCGCAGCCGCACCAGCTCGCGCAGCCGGGCGTCGATCCCGGCCGCGTCCAGCTCGCGGACCATCGCCGCGTCGAGGCCGGCGAGCGCGCGCGAGAACCGCGGTGCGACGGTGTCGATGTCGAGGCGCACCGGCACGGGGACCGTCGGCTCGGTGGCGGCGTCGGCGGAGATCTCGGTGGTGGTCATGGTGTTTCCTTTCGTCCTTCACCAGACTCGCGGCGCGGGATCCATCTGTCCAACAGCTGATGGTCATCGCTACGATCTGTCTGAGATATGGAACTCCATCAGCTGAGATACGTGCTCGCCGTGGTCGAGGCGGGGTCGTTCACCGCGGCCGCGGACGCGGTGCGCGTGAGCCAGTCCGGTGTCAGCACCCAGGTGCAGAAACTCGAGCGCGAACTGGGCGTCGCCCTGTTCGATCGGAGCTCGCGCCGGGTCGCCCTGACCGCGGACGGCGAGCGCCTGCTGCCCGCGATCCGCACGGCCGTCGCCGCGATCGGCGAGATCGGTGCGACCGCGGCCGATCTGCGCGGCCTGATCCTCGGCTCCCTCCGGGTCGGCACCGTGTTCGGCCTGACCTGGCCGCGCTTCTACGACGCCCTGGCGGAGATCAGCGCCGCCCACCCCGGCCTCGAGCTGCGGCTCCGCGAGGACACCTCGGCACGGCTGGCCGGCGCGGTCCGCCGCGGTGAGATCGACCTCGCGCTCGTCGCCTGGGCCGCGCAGCCACCGGACGGACTCGAGTCCGCCGTCGTGTTCGACGACCCCCTGGTCGCGGTGGTCGCGCCGACGCACCCCTGGGCGGCACGACGCGCCGTGCGTCCGGCCGAGCTCATCGGCATGGACCTCATCGCGCTGCCCGACGGCACCGGCGACCGCGCCGCGCTCGACGCGCTGCTCGCGGGACGCCCTGGTGCGCGCCCGCCGCGCTGGGAGGTGGCCACGCCGTCGGTCGTCGAGAAGCTCGCCGTGCGCGGGCTCGGCATCGGGGTGGTCAGCGCCGCGACCTGCCATCGCTGGGACGGCATCAGAGCGATCCCGATCGATGCGCCCATCCGATCCCGGCTGGGTGTCGTATGGCGGTCGTCGCCCGCCCGCGCAGCGCTGGCGCTGCTCGCCCTGCTGCGGGACGGGGCCTGACCGCGGTTCAGTTCAGGCCGTGCTCGAACGCGAAGACGACGAGCTGCACCCGGTCGCGGAGCGCGAGCTTGGTGAGGATCCGGCTGATGTGCGTCTTCACGGTCGCCTCCGAGAGGTATTCCCGCGCCGCGATCTCCGCGTTCGAGAGCCCGCGCGCGGCGAGCGCGAAGATCTCCCGCTCGCGCTCAGTGAGGGTGCCGTAGTTCGCGGGCACCGGCGGGTGCACCGGGGCGGAGAAGTGCGCGAACAGCTCGCGGGTCGCCGCGGCCGCGATCACGCTGGATCCGGAATGCACGGTCCGGATCGCCGCGAGCAGGAACTCCGGATCCGCGTCCTTGAGCAGGAAGCCGCTCGCACCCTGCCTGATCGCCCGAGCAGCAGCCTCGTCGAGGTCGAACGTCGTCAGCATCACGATGCGGGGCGGATCCGCCTCCTCGAGGATCCGTGCCGTCGCGGTCAGCCCGTCCATGACCGGCATGCGGATGTCCATCAGCACGACGTCCGGACGGGTCTCCTGCACGACGGAGACGGCCTCCAGCCCGTTCCCCGCCTCGCCGACGACCTCGAGGTCGCTCTGAGACGCGATGAGCATGCGGATCCCGGCGCGGAACAGCGCCTGATCGTCGACGAGCACGACCCGGATCATCCTGCCTCCTCCTGCCGGTTCTGCATCGGGTGACGCCACGGCGCCGGCTCCCGCCGCCCTGCGCCGGAGCTCACGCGGTCACCGGCACGACGGGAAGCGTCGCGCGCACCAGGAACGCGTCGTCCGCGTGGCCGGCGGCGAAGGATCCACCGACCAGCTGCGCCCGCTCGCGCATGCCGATCAGGCCGTGGCCCTGCTCGAGCGAGCCGTGGCGCGGCGTCGGCGGAACCGTGTTGCGCACCACGAGGTCCACCCGGTCGTGGTGCCAGCTGAGCCGCACGTCGACGTCGCCGTCGCCGTGCCGGATCGCGTTGGTGAGCGCCTCCTGCAGGATCCGGTACACCGCGAGCTGGATCGACGCGGGCGGCTCCCCGGGCGGCATGGGGTCGACGGTCACCCGCGGCTCGACACCCGCGGCGCGCACCTGCGCGTACAGCGCCTCCAGGTCGGCGAGCGTGGGCTGAGGGCCCTCCCCCTCGCGGTGCCGCAACTGCGCGAGCAGCAGGCGCACGTCGGAGAGGGCCGCTCTGGCGGTCTGACCGATCGTGGTGAGCGCCGAGACGGCCTGCGCGGGATCCGCCGCCGCGGCGTACCGCGCGCCGTCGGACTGGGCGATCACCACCGCGAGGGAGTGCGCGACCACGTCGTGCATGTCCCGGGCGATGCGCACCCGCTCCTGCTCCGCTGTCGCGACGGCCTCGGCGCGCACCTGCGCCTCGCGGGTGCGCCGGCCGTGCAGGACCAGCCTCCAGAGCAGCCCGGCAACCCACGCCATCACCAGCGTGAGCACGGACACGGCACCGATCAGCCCGGCGACCACCGCGACGCGCAGGCCCGTCGCGGCATCCTGGATCAGCGTCGGCTCATTCATGAGCGACAGGTAGAAGCCCGCGATGACCCCTCCGCCGAGAGCGGACGCACCGCCGAGCCACAGGACGCGGAGCGATCCCCACGCCGACGTCGCGAACAGCACGACGAGGATGGCGAGGTCGTAAGCGCCGGGCGAGAAGCCGCACGCCATCTGCAGCAGCGCGCCGATCCAGGCGACGATCAGGGCCGGCGCCGGAGCGAGCCGGCTGATCGCGGCGGCGCCCCAGACGATGACGGCGACCAGCAGGGCCAGCCCGAGCGACAACGGCCCGTCCGGGATCCATCGGCTCAGCGTTCCCGCCGCGAAGGCGAAGGACACCGGCAGGGTGACCAGCAGACCCAGGGCGCTGCCGGCGATGTCGAGCACGAGCCAGAGGCGCGGGATGGTGCGGATCACCCTCTCACGCTACGGGAACGGATCCGGCGCGGTCATCCGACCGGAGATGTATCCGCGGGCGGATCCGGGCTGCGGTCCGCGGGCGGTGATCCGGGCGGCGGTCAGCGGGCGGTGATCCGGCGGACGATCCGGGCGGCGATCGCGGAGCGGTCGGGCTTGCCCGAGGCCAGCAGCGGGAGCTCATCGACCGGGACCAGCAGCGCAGGGCGGGCCGCGTTCCCGACCTCGGCAGCCACGCGGTCCCGTGCGGCGTTCAGCAGGCGGATTCCCCTGCTCGACGCCTCGACGGGGTCGGAGGTTCCGGTATCCGTCGCGCCCGCGACCACGATCGCGGATCCCTGCCCCCAGCGCTCGTCGGGGATCGCGACGACGACCGCGCCCTCCAAGCCCGGGACCGTGCGCACGGCCCGCTCCACGCGATCGAGCGATACGTTCACGCCCCCGGAGACGATGACGTTGTCGACGCGCCCGGTCACCGCGACCCTGCCGTCCGCGACCTCGCCGGCATCGCCCGTGCGATACCAGCGTGCGCCTGCCGCGTCCGCGACGAACGTGCGCGCGGTCAGCTCGCGGTCGCCGAGGTAGCCGTCCGCGAGGGTGGGGCCGGAGATCCGCAGCTCCCCGTCCACGGCCTCGACGCGCACTCCGTCGAGCGGCACGCCGTCGTAGACGCAGCCGCCCGCGGTCTCGCTGGATCCGTAGGTGCGCGCCACGCGGGCGCCGAGGTCCGCCGCCCGGTCGCGCAGCGCCGGCGGGAGCGCCTGCCCGCCCAGCAGCAGCGCGTCGTAGGAGCGGAGCGCTGCGCGCACGTCTGCGTCTGCCGCAGCGTCCAGCAGGGTGGCCAGCTGCGCCGGCACGAGCGACGTGAACCGCGGCCCTGCCCGCAGCAGGCGCGTCGCCGCGACGAACGACGCCGGGGTGAACCGCCCGTCCAGCAGCACGGGCGTCGTGCCGGCCAGGTGCGAGCGCACCAGCACCTGCAGCCCCGCGACATAGCCGGCCGAGAGCGCGAGCATCCACTGCCCGGACCCGATCCGCCGGGCGGTCGCCTCCGCGCTCGCCGTCAGCGCGGCGGCGGAGAGGATGACCCGTTTCGGAACCCCGGTGGATCCGGAGGTGGCGATGACGACGGCCGTGCCGTCCGGCACCTCACCATCCGTCCCTGCGTCGTCGGGCCCCGGCGCGAACCCGAGCGCCAGGGGTGCCGTGCCGTCGAGCGCAGCCGGCAGGCCGGCCGCGACGGCGACCGGATCCGCCCCGTCGACGGCTCGCAGCCTCATCGGGGACCGCCCGTCCCACCCGGATTCGCAGCGCGCACCGTCAGTAGTGCCAGGGGTACGGCGACCAGTCCGGCTCGCGCTTCTCGAGGAAGGAGTCGCGGCCCTCGACGGCCTCGTCCGTGCCGTAGGCCAGGCGGGTCGCCTCGCCCGCGAAGACCTGCTGCCCGACCAGCCCGTCGTCGACCGCGTTGAAGGCGAACTTGAGCATGCGGATCGCGGTGGGCGACTTGGTGAGGATCGTGCGGGCCATCGCGATCGCCTCGCGCTCGAGCTCGGCATGAGGCACCACGCGGTTCACCGCGCCCGCCTGCATCGCACGCTCGGCGGAGTACTCCTCGGCGAGGAAGAACACCTCGCGTGCGAACTTCTGCCCGGTCTGGCGGGCCAGGTACGCGGATCCGTAGCCGGCGTCGAAGGATCCCACATCCGCATCCGTCTGCTTGAACCGGCCGTGCTCCGCGCTCGCGATCGTCAGGTCGCAGACGACGTGCAGGGAGTGCCCGCCGCCGGCCGCCCACCCGGGCACGACCGCGATGACGACCTTCGGCATGAACCGGATCAGCCGCTGCACCTCGAGGATGTGCAGCCGGCCGGCCCTGGCCTGCGCCTCCGCCGGGACCGCCGCCTCGTCATCCGAGTACTTGTAGCCGTCCCGGCCGCGGATCCGCTGGTCCCCGCCGGAGCAGAACGCCCAGCCGCCGTCCTTCGGGCTGGGCCCGTTGCCCGTCAGCAGCACCACGCCGATCCTCGGATCCTGCCGGGCGAGGTCGAGCGCACGGTACAGCTCGTCGACGGTGTGCGGGCGGAACGCGTTGCGCACCTCGGGCCGGTCGAACGCGATGCGCGCGACCCGTCCGTCGTTCGAGACGTGCGCGGTGATGTCGGTGTACTCCCCCGCACCCGGCGCGAGCGTCCACTGGGCGGGGTCGAACAGGTCGGAGACGGGCTTCTCGGTCACGGATCCACCCTATTCCGGCCATCGGATCCTCTCCGCCGCGGACCCGTCCTGGCGCTCGCGCACGTCCCGATCAGGCTGGGTGCAAGTTTCTTCATCCCCGCATGCAAATCTTTTCGCACAAGGTATTCATAGATTTATGGCTGGATCAGGTAAAAAAGAATATAGACTGCAAATAGTTTCACCACCCGTCGCAAGTTTTAGCACGAAGAGGAGCAAGAAGTCCGTGCCCGATCTCTATCGCCTTCCCCCTCTCGCTTCCGATGGGATACTCCTGCCTACGCTCTTCGAGATCGAGCGACTTCGGGCGGATGTGGGGACGGGAACCACCCCTCCTGATATCTACGAAGAACTCCACTGGCTCTTCGACCTGGTGATGAGCGTCGTGTCCGCCCGCATCGAGGGCAACCACACCACCGTCTTCCAAGCCATCGACCGCGTTGATGACGACAGGATCACGACGACCGACGAGCAGATGCGTGAGATCACGAACATCGTCGAAGCCGCACGATACATCGACACGCTTGAATTCGATCGCCCCATCTCGCATTCCCTCGTCAGGGATCTCCATGCTCGAACCGTCGACGGGTTGACCCGCGAAGGCGATCCGACTCCCGGCGCCTATCGTCAACAGGATGTCGCCATCACCGGATCCGCTCACCGGCCGCCCTCCTGGGTGACGGTGCACGCGGAGATGTCCTCCCTGCTGGATTTCGCCAACTCACCGCGCCCCTTGCACGAACAGATGATGCAGGTCGCGCTCGCACATCACCGTTTCGTATGGATCCACCCGTTCCGCAACGGCAACGGGCGCGTCTCGCGACTCTTCACCTACGCCATGCTCCGAAGGACGATTTTCGCCACGCGCGGTTTCAGCGCACTCAACCCGACCGCGGTCTTCGGCAACGATCGTTCGGCGTACATCACGGCGCTGGAGGCTGCGGACACGCTCACGGACGAAGGCACCACCGAATGGATGGCCTTCTTCGCCCGAGGCATCCGTGACGACATCGATCGACTGGTGAAACTCCAGCAGCACGCGTACATCATCGAGTCGCTCGTCGGTCCCGCTCTGCGCAGCCTCGTCCGCGATGGAGTGGTCACCACAGCCGAGCACGACGTGCTTTTCGAGGTTCTTCGTCGGGGCACCGTGAAGGCAGGAGACCTCGCATCCGTCGCCCCCGGCACATCGTCGCATCGGTCACGCCAGATCGGCGACCTTCTGGATCGCCACCTGCTGCAGCGTTCCGCCGCCGGCCCACGTTTCTACCGTCTGGCTCTGTCCCGAGCCCCGCTCGCTCCGCGCCTCATCCGACAGCTCGACGTGCTCGGATACCTCCCGAAGATGCTGTCGGACGACTGAGCCCGGCTTCGGCATCGGGTTTCAGGCCCGAACAACGCCGGCCGACGGGCATGATGGGGACATGATCCCGGCTCTGGATGACATCCTCGACTCGGCCCGCGTCGTCGCGCTGCCGATGCACACCCGGTTCCGCGGCATCGACGTGCGGGAGGCCCTGCTGTTCGAAGGCCCGGAGGGCTGGGCCGAGTTCTCCCCCTTCGTCGAGTACCCCGACGCCGAGGCCGCGACCTGGCTGGCCGCCGCGATCGCCGACGCCTGGCACCCCCGGCCTCCGGCGGTGCGGGCGGAGATCCGGGTGAACGCGACGGTCCCCGCGGTGCCGGCCTCCCAGGTGGCGGAGGTCCTCGCCCGGTTCGACGGCTGCCGCACCGCCAAGGTGAAGGTCGCCGAGACCGGCCAGACGCTCGCGGACGACGTCGCGCGGGTGCGCGCGGTGCGCGCCGAGATGGGGCCGGAGGGCCGCGTCAGGATCGACGCGAACGCGGGCTGGAACGTCGACGAGGCCGAGCGCGCGATCCACGCCCTGGCGCCCTTCGATCTCGAGTACGCCGAGCAGCCGTGCGCGACGATCGACGAGCTCGCCGAGCTGCGGGAACGGCTCGCCTACCTCGACATCCCGATCGCGGCCGACGAGAGCGTGCGCAAGGCCGAGGATCCCCTCGCCGTCGCCCGCGCCGGCGCCGCCGATCTGCTCGTGATCAAGGCGCAGCCCCTCGGCGGCATCGAGCGGGCGCTGCGGATCGTGGCCGAGGCGGGGCTCCCCGCCGTCGTCTCCAGCGCGCTCGACACCGCCGTGGGGCTCTCGCTCGGCGCCGCTCTGGCCGCGGCCCTCCCAGAGCTCGACTACGACTGCGGCCTCGGCACCGCGTCGCTCTTCGCCGACGACGTCGCCGATGCGCGCCCGCGCGGCGGCTTGGTGTCCCCTGCCCGGATCACCCCGGATCCCACAGCCCTCGCCCGCCTGGAGGCCGGCGCCGATCGCCGGGACTGGTGGCTGCAGCGCCTCACCCGCTGCCACGCGCTGCTCGCGGCCGAGCGGCGCTGAGGTCTCCCGGTTTCGAAGAGCGAAGTTCGCTGCTTCCGGCCGGATTCCGGAGCAGACATCGCTCCTCGAAACGGATAAAGGCTCTCAGCCGAGCAGCAGCTGCACCATCCGGCCGAGCTCCTCGCTGCCGGTGCGGCGCAGGCGGGCCTCGTCCTGACCGGCCATCGCGCCGCGCACCGTCATGCCCTCCCAGATGATCAGGAGCATGCGCGCCGCGTCGGCCGGGGCTGCGCGCATGCTCATCGTGCCGGTCGCGACGATGTCGGAGATGATCCGGGCGATCCCGTCCACCATCTCCTGCTCCTGCTTGAGGTACGCCTTGCCGAAGGCGTGGTCGCGCAGCGCTCGGATGCGGATCTCGCTGAGCAGCATCACGCCGAGCCGGTCGTCGCCCCCGGCGTCCATCACCTGCTGCACGAGGGTGGTGGCGTCGCAGTCCTGGGCCAGCGCGCCGCTCGCGGTGAGCTCGGCGACGCGGGTGCGCACCGCGCCCAGCCGCTCCGCCGACACCGTGCCCGCGAGCTCCAGGAACAGCTCGTCCTTCGACTCGAAGTTGGAGTAGAACGCGCCGCGCGTGAAGCCGGCCCGCTCGCACACCGCCTCGACGGTCGCGCCCTCCAGACCCACCTCGGCGAACACCAGGGACGCCGCTTCGAGCAGCCGCGCACGCGTGTTCTCACGGCTCCTGGTCGCACTGCCGGTCATCCCGCACCTCCTGCGGGCCGCCAAGCCCGCGATTCACATCCCGTGCACAGATTATCCCGCCGATCCCGCCCTACGATACAGAGACGTATCGGATACACCAGTGTATCCGACCTGCTCGCGATCGCCTCCCGGAGGAACTCCGTGTCCACCCTTCTCTCCTCGCTCGGACGCTGGTCGTTCCGGCACCCCTGGCGCGTGCTCGTCGCCTGGCTGCTCGTACTCGGGATCGCCGGCGGCGCGGCGCTGACGCTCGGCAAGGGCACAGACAACTCGTTCTCGATCCCCGGCACCGAGTCGCAGGCGGGCCTCGAGCAGCTCGAGCGCACGTTTCCCCAGGTGAGCGGCACGAGCGCCCAGTTCATCGTCGTCGCCGCTCCCGGCGACCGCGTCTCGGACGCCGCGTATCGGGATCCCATCGAGAAGACCGTCACGGACCTCGAGCACCTCACCGGCGTGGTCGCGGCCACCTCGCCGTTCAGTGAGCACGTGACCGGGATGGTGAGCGACGACCGCTCCGCCGCGATCACGCGGCTGCAGTTCCGCGGTCAGGCCTCCGATGTGACGTCAGCCACCAAGAGCGAGCTGCGCCGCGCGGTCGCCCACCTGCAGAGCGCCCTGCCGGACGGATCCAAGGCGGTGCTCGGCGGCGACCTGTTCGCGACCTCGATCCCCGCGCTCTCGCTCACCGAGGCGGTGGGCCTGATCATCGCGCTGCTGGTGCTGATCGTCGCGTTCCGCTCGTTCGTCGTCGCAGGGATGCCGCTGCTCACCGCGATCCTCGGCGTCGGGATCTCGATGGCCGCGATCTTCGCCGCCACCGCGTTCGCCTCGGTGTCCTCGACCACGCCGCTGCTCGCCCTGATGCTCGGCCTGGCGGTCGGCATCGATTACGCGCTGTTCATCGTCGCCAGGCACCAGGATCAGGTGCGCGACGGCGTCGATCCGGAGGAATCGGCCTCGCGTGCGACCGGCACCGCCGGTTCCGCGGTCGTGTTCGCGGGCGTCACCGTGCTGATCGCCCTCATCGGGCTCGGCTTCGCCGGCATCCCCTTCCTCACCACGATGGGCGTCGCCGCCGCGGTCGCCGTCGCGATCGCGGTGCTCATCGCGGTCACGCTCACCCCGGCGGTGCTCGGCTTCCTGAAGGGCCGCGTCGCCGGACGCCCGCGGAAAGAGCGCACGCCGCGCGAAGGGGCCGCGGTCCCCCGGCGGACCTTCTCCCAGCGCTGGGTCGGCGGGGTCACGCGGCATCCCGTCCTCGTCGCCCTCGCCGTCGTGATCGGCCTCGGTGTCGTGGCGGTGCCCGCAACCAGCCTCGCGCTGGCCCTGCCGAACGCCGGGGTGCAGCCGAAGGGGTCGGAGGCGCGGGAGAGCTACGACCTCACCGCCGAGCACTTCGGCGCCGGCTTCAACGGGCCGCTGATCCTCACCGGCACGATCGTGACGTCGACGGATCCGGTCGGGCTGATGAACCGCCTCGGCGACGCGGTCGCGAAGCTCCCCGGCGTCGCGGAAGTCGCGCTGGCGACCCCGAACCAGACCGCCGACACGGGCATCGTGCAGGTCGTCCCCACGACCGCGCCGGACGCCCCTGCCACCGCGGACCTCGTGCGGGAGCTGCGCGCGCACCACGACGAGTGGCTGAAGACGTACGGCATCGACCTCAAGGTGACCGGCTTCACCGCCGTCGGCATCGACATCTCGGACCAGCTCGGCGGGGCGCTGCTCCCGTTCGGGATCTTCGTGATCGGCCTCTCCCTGGTGCTGCTGACCATCGTGTTCCGCTCGCTCTGGGTCCCGATCACGGCCGCCCTCGGCTACCTGCTGTCGATCGTGGCCGCGTTCGGCGTGGTCGCCGCGGTGTTCGAGTGGGGCTGGTTCGCCGACGCGCTGCACGTCGCCCGGACCGGGCCGATCATCAGCTTCATGCCGATCATCCTGATGGGGGTGCTCTTCGGCCTGGCCATGGACTACCAGGTGTTCCTGGTCTCCCGCATGCGCGAGGACTACGTGCACGACCCCGCCTCGAAGGATCCCGCGACCGCCAGGGGTGCCGCGATCCATGCGGTGCGCAGCGGCTTCGCCGCGTCCGCTCGCGTGGTGACGGCCGCCGCGGTGATCATGTTCGCCGTGTTCGTCGCGTTCGTCCCCGAGGGCGACTCCTCGCTCAAGCCCATCGCACTGGGCCTCGCGGCCGGCATCGCGATCGACGCGTTCCTGGTGCGGATGACGCTGATCCCCGCACTCATGGCCATCCTCGGCGAGCGCGCCTGGCGGATCCCCGGCTGGCTGGCGAAGATCCTGCCGCAGGTCGACATCGAGGGCGAGGCCGTCGAGCGCGAGCGCCGCCTCGCCTCCTGGCCGGGCGACGACTCCGTGATCGCCGCAGACGGCCTGACCGTCGCGGGGGCGGCCGACGGGCTCGACCTGCGCCTCGCCGCCGGATCCGCGCTCGTGCTGACCGGGCGCGACGAGGCTGCGCGCCGTGCTGTCGCCCTCGCCGTCGCAGGCCGTGTGCCGTCGCAGGGCCGCCTGCGCGTCGCGGGGCACCTGCTTCCGGGACGCGCCGCCTGGGTCCGCGCGCACGTCGGCTGCGTGATCGTGGGCGACGGCCCCGCCGCAACCGGGACGGATCCGCTCCGCGAGTTGCGCGACGCGCTGCGGGGGCGCACCGCGCTCGTCGTCCTCGACGGCGCGGACCTGCTCACCCTCGCGCAGGCCGAGCAGGCCGCCGCGATGCTCCGCGACGCCGCCGCGCGGGGATCCCTCGCCGTCCTCGCGACCGCAGACGATGCGGCGTCCGCCGCCCGGCTCATCGGCGACGCGGGCTGGCCCGATCCGCAGCTCCGATCCCTGGCCGAGGACCGCGAAGCCGACCGCCCTTCGTCTCGCTCCGCCGGCTCGATGACCCCCGAGACGTCCTCTGAGACCGAGGTGACCGCATGACCTCCCGCCTGTCCGCGCTGATCGAGCGCGCCCGCACGCACAAGCCGATCACGGCCCTCACCCTGATCGGCGTGCTGCTGCTGCCCGCGGTGCTCGGCGGTGTGCTCGTCGCCGCCCTGCAGGATCCCACGCAGCGGCTCGACACCATGACCGCCGCGATCGTGAACGACGACGAGCCCGTCACCGTGAACGGCCGGCTCGCCCCGCTCGGGCGGCAGCTCTCCGCCGGGCTCGTGCACGGCACCGGGAAGAAGGACGAGAACCTCACCTGGGTCATCTCGAACGAGAAGGACGCGGCTCAGGGTCTCAAGGACGGCACCTACCAGGCGGTGGTGCGGATCCCGAAGGGCTTCTCCGCCGCGGCCGTCTCCGGCGGGAAGGCGATCCAGGACCCGCAGGCATCGGCCCGGAAGGCCACGATCGCGGTGACAACGGCCCCGCAGGCCCGCGCCGCGGACGGACTGATCGCGAACCAGATCGCCGCCACCGCGGCGTCGACCATGGGCTCGACCATCTCGAAGAGCACCCTGCAGAACGTTCTGGTCGGCTTCGGCACCCTCGGCGACAACATCGGCGAGGCCGCCGACGGCGCCGACAAGCTCGCCGCGGGCGCTGCCTCCGCCGCGACCGGCGCCGCGGCACTGCCCGACGGCGCCACCAAGCTCGCCGACGGCGCGGGCCGGCTCTCCGACGGCGCCGCGCAGCTCGCCACCGGCCTGGACTCGATCTCCTCCGGGATCACGTCGGCGCAGACCGGCGCGAACCAGGCGGGAGCCGGACTCGCGCAGGGCGCGGATCAGCTGCAGGCACAGGGCATCGTGCCGCAGGCGCTGTTCGACGGCGCGAACGGGACGTCGCAGGCGACGACCGGCGTGAGCGCGGGCGTCAGCAAGCTCGCCGACGGGCTCGCCGAGCTCAGCACGATGTGCGACCCGGCGAAGCAGCCCGAGCTCTGCGACGCCCTGGCGAAGACCGCGAAGAGCACCGCCGACGAGCTGAAGCCGGGCGCGGCCCAGGCCGCGGCGGCCGCCTCCCAGACGGCCGCCGGCCTCGCACAGTTCGACACCAGCGCCTCAGGCGCGCTGGCACAGCAGTTCCGCACCGCGGCGGACGGCATCGACCAGCTCTCGTCGGGCCTCGGCCAGCTGGCTGCCGGCACGTCGCAGAGCGCCACCGGCGCGGACGGCCTCGCCACCGGCGCCACGGGCCTGCAGTCCGGCGCCACCCAGCTCGCCGACGGGTCGAAGGCCCTGAGCGCGGGCATCGGATCCCTCGCCAGCGGGACGAGCGACCTCGCCGCCGGTCTGCATCAGGCCGCGGACGCGATGCCGAAGCGCACCGACTCCGAGGCGTCGTCGCTCGCCGCGGTCGTCGCGAACCCGGTCGAGGCCGACACGTCGGGCGGGATGTTCGGGCCCACCGCGATCCCGCTGCTGACGGCCGTGGTGCTCTGGTTCGGCGGTCTCGCCTCGTTCATCGCGATGCGGGCGTACACCGCGCGGGCGCTCACCTCACGCCGTTCCTCCGCAGCGCTGGCGCTGCGCGGCTTCGCACCCGCGGCCGGCATCGGCGCGGCGCAGGGTCTGCTGGTGGCGCTCGTGGTGCAGGTCGTCTCCGCCTACGACCCCGCCCGCTGGTGGGGCTTCTCCGGGGTCGCGGTGCTCGCCGGCGTCGCCTTCGCGGCGGTGAACCAGGCGCTGGTCGCGGTGCTGGGCGGCTTCGGCCGCTGGATCGGCGCGGTCATCGGCGTGGCCGCCCTCGCGGCGGGGATCATCTCGACGCTGCCCGGCTGGCTGGCCGGCGTGGCGGGTCTCCTGCCGACCTCTCCGGCGGCGACCGCACTGCTCGGCGACGCGGGGGTGGGATCCGCGATCGCGGCGCTCGTGGTCTGGACGGTGCTGTCGCTCGTCGCGACCACCCTCGTCGTGACCACCCGGCGCACCACCTCGGCCCGCGCGGTGCTCGCCCTGGCGGCCTGAGCGCTCGGCCCTCCGCGGGACCACGGCGACGTCAGTTCGACACGGCGGCGAGGGCGAGCCCGGCGACCCCGACCGTGGGCACCGCGGCGGCCAGCCCCCACAGCATGAAGGACCGCCACCGGATCGTGATGCCCAGCGCCGTGATGCGATGGTGCCAGAGCAGCGTCGCGAGCGACGCCCACGGCGTGATCAGCGGCCCGAGGTTCACGCCGATGAGCAGCGCCATGAGCGCGGCGGGGTCGCCACCCGCGACCGGCTCGAGCACGAGATAGGCGGGCAGGTTGTCGATGCCGTTCGCGGCGAGCGCTCCGAGACCCGCCACGCGCAGCAGCTCTCCGAGGCCGTGGCCGTGCACGGTCAGCGGCGAGAGCAGCCCGGCCAGCCCGCGGGCATGGGCGGTCTCGACGATCACGAACAGCGCAGCGGCGAGGCCGAGCGCCTGCCACGGCACGAGGGAGAGACGCAGCGCGTGCCTGCGCCGCACCGCGAACAGCGCGAGCAGGACCACCGCTGCCGCGGACGCGGGGATCCACACGTCGTGCACGAGGGCGAGCAGCGGCAGCAGCACCAGGAGCACGCCCGCGGAGGCGAGGAACAGCACCCGATCCCCCGGCGCCCGCGGCGGAGGCGCGGTGTAGCTCCCGAACAGGGTGCGCCGGTGCACGAGCGTCAGGAGCACGACGGGGACCAGAATGCCGGCGAGCGCCGGCGCCCAGCTCAGTGCGACGAACGCGGCCGGGTTCGTCCCGATCGCGGTCGCGGCGAGCAGATTCGTCAGGTTCGACACCGGCAGCAGCAGCGACGCGGTGTTGGCGAGCCAGACGGTGGCGAACGCGAACGGCAGCGGGGAGACGCCGACGCCCTGTGCGAGGAGCACGACGACCGGCGTCACGATCACCGCGGTCGTGTCCAGGGACAGGAAGATCGTGCTCACCACGGCGAGCAGGATCACGGCGGCCCACAGCGCCAGCACCCGTCCGCGACCCCAGCGCCCGATGCGCTGGGCGATCAGGTCGAACACGGCGGCGTCGCGCGCGAGCTCGGCCACGATCGTGATCGCGACCACGAACCCGAGCACGGGCGCCGTGCGTCCCGCCAGAGCGCTCGCGTCATGCGTCGGGAGCAGTCCCGTGACGACGAGGACCAGCGCGAGCACGAGGAGCGCGACCACCAGCGCGCTCCCGGGCCGGAGACGGCCGAGGGCGTTCCGCACGGGCGCGCGCTCAGCTCAGGCCGGAGTAGACGTGCAGCCCCTTGAAGAACATGTTCACGATCGTGAAGTTGAACAGCACCGCGCTGAAGCCGACGATCGCGAGCCAGGCGGAACGGGATCCGCGCCACCCGCGCGTCGCCCTGGCGTGGATGTAGCCGGCGTAGAGCACCCAGATGATGAACGTCCAGGTCTCCTTGGTGTCGAAGCCCCAGTAGCGGCCCCACGCGTCGTTGGCCCAGATGGCGCCGGCGATGAGCGTGAAGGTCCAGAAGATGAAGCCGATGGTCGCGAACCGGTAGGCGAGGCCCTCCAGCCGCTCCGAGGAGGGCAGCGTCGCGAGGAATCGCGGACCGGTCTTCTCCGCGCCGGCGAGCACCTTCGCCTCGTGACGCGTCTGCAGCAGCTGGAAGACGCTCAGCGCGAAGGCGAGCGCGAAGAACGCGGTGCCCAGCGACGCCACGAACACGTGGATCACCAGCCAGACGCTCTTCAACGGATCCGACAGCGGAACGACCTGCACGTAGAACCCGGTGGCCGCGCCGCCCAGCAGCACGACGACGAGCCCGAGGATGAACGTGCCGAGGTACTTCAGGTCGAACCAGATGTTCGCGACCAGGTAGACCGCGATGATGAGCATCGTGCCCGTCATGGCGAACTCGTACATGTTCGACCACGGCACGCGTCCCGCGGCGAGCCCGCGCAGCACGTCGCCGGCGAGGTGGAACAGGAAGCCCAGGGTGGCGAGGGCCGTGCCGATCCGCGCCATCACGAACCTCTGCGGCGCGGGAGCGTCGACCCCCGCGCGGCCGGGACCGGAGGGCCCGCTCGCGGCGAGCGATCCGGATCCTCCCACCGCCGCGCCGACGAGCTCGCGCTGCACGACGTCGGCAGCGCCGAACTTCGCGTCGGTCGCGGCCTGCGAACGCTTCCCGAGGTCGAGGGCGTACGCGATGAAGGCGGCGGCGTAGATCGCGATCGCCGTCCAGATCGTCAGGATCGACATCGAGTCGAAGTTCATGGGCTCCATCGTACGTCGCGGTCCAATGACCCAGGTGTGACCGGGTGGGACGCCCCCTCGTCTCGCGCGGCGCGCTCGGGGACCGGCGGCCCGCCGTTCAGGGACGGGCAGCCCGCCGTTCAGGGACCGTCGCGCCGCCCGCTCAGGGAGCGGGGGTGCCGTCCTCGTCCGCCGGCTCGGGCAGCGCGGCGGTGCTCCCGTCGGCGTCGAGCAGGCGCGCATGCCCCGCCACGAGGTCGTCCACGGCCGCGGCCAGCGTCGGATCCTCGCCGCGCGCCAGCCCGGCGTACTCGAGCCGCACCGCGCCGTCGACGACCGTGGCCTTGACCCACATGCGCCGTCGGGGGACGAACAGCGCCAGCACGAGGCCGAGCACCGCGAGCGCCGCGAACCCGAGCACCCACTGCTCGGACGGGTCGTGGTGGATCTGCAGCGAGACGTACCGCTTGACCGACTGCGAGTAGTCCTTCGCCGACTTCGGCGCCTCGTTGTCGAAAGTGACGGATCCCATGCCGTCGGGCAGCTGGGCCGTGTCGCCGGGCTGCAGCTCGAGCGACTTCGTGCCGGTCTTGCCGCCGGTGAGCTGGGTCATCTTCGTCGGATCCAGCACGTACACCGAGCGCGGCGTGCCGTCGTCGATGCCGAGGTCGCCCGCGTACGCGTTCAGCGTGAGCGTCGGGTTCACCAGGGCCGGATAGATCGAGGTGAACGCGCCGGACTGGAGCGGCGCCGTCGTCGGGTAGAAGAACCCGACGAAGCCGAGCTGCTTGGGCAGCCCGTCCGGAACCTTCACCACGCCGAGCGAGGTCATCGTGCTGTTGTTCTGCGGCAGGAACGGCACCGAGTCGTGGAAGACGACCTTGCCCTCGGCATTGCGCACGGTGATCGTGGGCGCGTAGCCGTTGCCCAGCAGGTAGACCCGGTCGCCGGCGATGCCGAGCGGATGGTTCACCTGCACGGAGGCGGGGTGCGTCTCGGATCCCGGTTCGGACACCGTCACGTGCGCGTCGAAGTCGCCCGCCTGCCCGGAGGAGGGCTTGCTCGGATCGTACGGCTGATAGGTGATGTCGAACTTGTCGAGCGTCATCCGGTACGGCTGCAGCGCGTTGTCGGAGACGAAACGGCCGCGGTTCATGGACGAGTAGTCCAGCAGGGTGTTCACGAAGCTGGTGCCCTCGACGACGACCCGCTGGCCGGTGTACGCGAAGCTGCCGCCGACGCCCACCGACACCAGCACCCCGAGCAGCGCGAGGTGGAAGATCAGGTTCCCGGTCTCGCGGGCGTAGCCGCGTTCGGCGGACACCGAGAAGCCGCGGGCGTCGTCGTAGCGCTCGACGCGGTAGCGCAGAGCGCGCAGCTGCTTCTGCGCGATGTCCACGCTCCGCTCGGCCGCGGCGCGGGCCTCGGATCCGGTCACGGTGCGGGTGAGGGCGCGATGGTCGTCGAGACGCTGCAGTCGCGCGGGCGTGCGCGGGGGACGCGATCGCAGCGCCTTCGCGTGGTGCCTGATGCGCGGGATCACGCAGCCCACCAGCGAGAGGAACAGCAGCAGGTAGATGGCCGAGAACCACGCCGACAGGTAGACGTCGAACAGCTGCATCGAGTCCATGATCGGGAAGAGGTCGGGGTGATCGACCTTGTACTGCGTCACGCCGTTGGGATCCGCCATCCGCTGCGGGAAGATCGACCCGGGGATCGCGGCGATCGCGAGGATGAGCAGCAGCACGAGTGCGGTGCGCATCGACGTCAGCTGCCGCCAGCCCCAGCGCAGCCAGCCGACCACGTTCAGTTTGGGGGACTCGATGCCGGTGTCCCCCGCGCCGTCGACGTGGTCGCTGGGGCGCAGCGGATCGGCCGCGGATCCGTTCGACCGCTTCTTGGCGGGCTTGCGGTCCTTCGCGGGGGCCTCAGAGCGGGAGTTCGACACTGCCGATCACCGCCCCGATGCTCGACATGATCATCTTCCAGACTCCGGTCACCATGAGCAGGCCGAGCACGATCAGCAGAGCACCTCCGACGATGTTGACGACCCGCACGTGCCTGCGCAGGAAGGCGACGGATCGCGTCGCCCAGCCGAAGCCGAGCGCGACCAGCAGGAACGGGATCCCGAGGCCGAGCGAATAGGCCACGCCGAGCAGCGCCGCGCGCCCCACATCGCCCACGTTCAGCGAGAGCGAGACGATGGCCGAGAGCGTCGGGCCCATGCAGGGGCTCCAGCCGAAGCCCAGCGCGATGCCGAGCAGCGGCGCTCCGATCAGGCCGGCGCGGCCCGAGACGCTCATCCGCACGGTGCGCTGCGCGAAGCCGAACAGCCCGATGAAGACGAGCCCCATCGCGATGATGACGACGCCGAGGATCCGGGTGATCAGATCGCCCCAGCGCAGCAGGAACACGCCCGCCGTGCCGCCGATGACCGCGAACAGCACGAACACGAGCGTGAAGCCGAGGATGAACAGCAGCACGCCGAGCACCATCTGGCGCCGCGAGGGAGCCGAGGCCGTGCCGTCCTGCCGGGGCGCCGCGCCGCTCACCGCGCCGCCCACGAAGCCGAGATAGCCCGGCACCAGCGGGAGCACGCACGGCGAAAGGAACGAGAGCAGCCCCGCGAGCATCGCGACCGGCAGCGCCACCCAGAGCGCGCCGGATCCGACGATCGCGTCGACATTCATGCGCTCGTCCTCTCGGCCGGGCAGGCGTTCATGCGCTCGTCCTCTCGGCCGGGCTCGCGCGGCGATCCTTCGGGGAGCGGGTCACGCCTTCTCCGCCAGCGCGTCCTGGATCAAGGTGTCGAGGATCGACACCGAGCCGATCGGGCCGATCACGCGCGCGGCGACCCTGCCCTGCTTGTCGAGCACGAGCGTGGTCGGCGTCGCCTGGATCGAGGTGGCTTCGGCGAACGCCAGTTTCGCGGCTCCGGTGTTCACGTCGATGATGCTCGGGTAGGTGACCCCGTACTTCTGGTTGAAGGACTGCGCGGTCCCGGCCTGGTCGTAGGTGTTCACGCCCACGAACGAGACGCCCTTGCCCTGGTACTTCTGCCAGGCGGACTCGAGGTCCTTCGCCTCCACGCGGCAGGGGCCGCACGCGGCGTACCAGAAGTTCACGACCACGACGTCGCCGGCGGTCTGCGTGCTGGAGAACGTCTTGCCGGTCTCGAGGGTGCCGCCGAACGAGACGGGCTTGCTGCGATCCGCCGCCTTGATCTCGTCGACGCGGAGGCCGTCGGACCCGATGTAGCCCTTGTTGTCGCCGTTGCGGTACTGGTCGGCCACCGGGTCGCTCGAGCAGGCGGCGAGGCCGGCCGCGAGTGCGACGCCGAGCACGGCGGCGACCAGCCGGGCCGCGCGCGGTCGCCCTCTGCCCGGCTCGGAAGGGCCTCGATCGGAAGGGCCGCGATCCGGGCGCGACGAACGAGAAGGCATGCTTCGAATCCTACGGAATGTCTCTATGCGTCGGGTGGGCAGGGCCTGCGTGCGGAGCCGCGAGCCGGTCACACGGTCGGCGAGCTGAACGCCCAGAACAGGGCTCCGGCGTAGGCGAGCGTGCCCAGCGAGGTGAGCGCGAGCGCGATCACGAGTTCTCGCGGCTCGCGGTACAGCCACACGATCAGCAGGGCGGGCAGCACCGCCAGCAGGGCGAGCAGGCCGATCCAGGCGATCGGGTAGAACAGCGCGAGCACGACGAGCGCCACGAACGGCAGGATCACGAAGATCGTGTACACGACCTGGGTGGCGCGCTTGCCGATCCGCACCGTCAGCGTGCGCTTGCCGACGGCCCGGTCCTGGTCGATGTCGCGCAGGTTGTTCGCGAGCAGGACGGCGCACGCGAACAGCCCCGCCGCGATCGCGCCGATCCAGGCCTCCTGCGAGAGCGCCTTCGCCTGCACCCAGGTCGTGCCGAGCGTGGCGACGAGGCCGAAGAAGACGAACACGAACACCTCGCCGAGGGCGTTGTAGCCGTATGGGCGCTTGCCGCCGGTGTAGAACCAGGCCGCCACGATGCACACGGCGCCGATCGCGATCAGCCACCACTGCTGGGTGCGGATCACGATGCCGAGTCCGACCACGGCCGCCAGCGCGAAGAAGATCAGGCCGGTGAGGAGCACGCGCTTCGCCGGCACCCGTCCCGAAGCCGTGAGTCGCGCCGGCCCTACCCGCTGTGCGTCGGTCCCGCGCACGCCGTCGCTGTAGTCGTTGGTGAAGTTGACGCCGATCTGCAGGAAGACCGCGACGGCGAGGCAGGCGAGCGCGATCACCCAGTGGAACTGCGGGTCGCCGAGCCGGGCCGCGCCGGTGCCGATCAGCACCGGGGCGATCGCCAGGGGCAGCGTGCGCGGGCGCGCCGCGCCGATCCAGTCGCCGACCGTGACGGGCCGCGCCTGCTCGACCGGGCGCCTGGCCGGGTTGCCGGAGCGGGGCCGCGTCGCCGGACGGGAGGGAGCGGATGCGCGGTTCTTGGCCGTGTTCTTGCGGTTCGCCACCTCGGGATTCTAGCGGCGGCGATCCCTGTGCCCGCTCAGCGACGCCGGGCCCTAGCGCCTGCTCAGCGACGCCGGGCGTGCAGGGCCTCGGAGATCGCGGCGCGCAGGTCGTCCGCGAGCCGCAGCAGCTCGGTGTCGTCGAGGGTGTGCGCGGTGAGCCGGATCTGCGGCGACGCCTCGTCCGCCTCGAGCAGGAATCCGCCGCCGGTGCGCACCAGCCAGCCGCGGCGCATCATCGCCGACGACACCGCACGCGCGTCGACGCCGCACTCCACCCACACGTTGAGGCCGTCGTCGCCGCGCACGGCGATGCCGCGCTCGCGCAGCATCGCGCGGAGCACGTCGTTGCGCTCGGCGTAGTGCGCCCCGGCCCGCTCCAGCGCGGCGGCGGTGTCGGGGTGGTCGAGCATGCCGACCGCGACCCGCTGCAGGATCCGGCTCACCCAGGTCTTGCCGGGCGAGAGCCGGGTGCGCAGCTGCGCCGCGGTCTCCGGATCCGAGGCGAGCAGGGCGAGTCGCAGATCCGGGCCGAGGAACTTCGACATCGACCGGACCAGGGCCCAGCGCGGGTGTCCGTCCGGGATCACCGAGTGGTACGGACGCCGGGACAGCAGCGAGTAGTGGTCGTCCTCGATCACGAGCACGTGCGGCGCCTCGGCGAGCACGGCCCGCAGCTCGGCGGCGCGGCGCTCGCTCAGGCTGATCCCGGTCGGGTTGTGCGCCCTCGGCGTGCACACGATCGTGCGGGCGCCGGCGGCGAGCGCGGCGCGCAGACCGGCGGGGGTGATCCCCTCGTCGTCGAGCGGGATCCCCACCGGCCGGTAGCCGCCGAGCTTGACGACGTTGATGCTGGACAGGAAGCACGGATCCTCGAGCCCGACGACGTCGCCCTGCGCGAGCGAGGCGACGAGCAGGCGCTCCAGCGCGTCCACGGCGCCGGAGGTCACCGAGAGCTCGAACGGCCGGTGCTGGGCCTCCGCCAGCCACGCCGTCGCCCAGAGGCGCAGCCCGTCGTCGATCAGGGCGTCGCCGTACAGAGCCGGCGTGCGCAGGTCGACCTCCGCGAGCACCGGCAGCGGGAGCAGATCGGGGTCGGGGTTGCCGCTGCCGAGGTCGCGCAGCACGGTCGAGCTCGCGAACCCCTCCTCCTCGGTGCGCACCGGCTCGGCCACCAGAGTCCCGC
>NZ_JBQEOZ010000022.1:40156-41649 GCF_052045495.1 Microbacterium sp. 22242
AGCGCGCGGTAGGCCGCGGCGACCGTGTTGCGGTTCACGCCGAGGAGATCGGCGAGCCCCCGCACGGTCGGCAGGCTCTGCCCGGGGGCGAGCTCTCCGGCGTCGATCAGGGCGCGGATCGAGTCGGCGATCTCGTGCGCCGTGCTGCCCTGGATCCTCGACTCCGTCACGGGGACAGCCTAGGGCGGTCGTGCGCGGGCCGGTCTCGGGGCTGGCCCGCGAGGCCGGTCTCGTGGTGGCCGCGCGAGGCCCCGTACCTTGAGGGTGGCCGCGCGAGGCCGGTCTCGGGGTGGCCGCGCGAGGGTAGGTCTTGGGGCGGCGGCGCGAGTAGCGAGGCCCGGGCCTCGGGGTGGGCCCGCGCGAAGCTCCCGGCCTCAGGCCGGACAGGGCGGCTCCGCGACTGCGGAATCGCTGCTGGCGGATCCGGTACGGTCCGACGCACGGGGTGGCCGGGAGGCTCGGCGCGGGCTCTGAGAACCGCCACTGGTGGGTCGATCGCGGCGGGTATTCGTGTTCGCCCAGCTGCGCGCGGCCGCCGTCCTCCGACCTCCAACCTCCGGCGCGAACGATCCGAGCCGTCTACGAAGAGGTCCGATTCTGTGATGCAACCGTGATGTTTTTCGCACTTGACCTGCGACTTTTCGGGTCGGGAATGTCGGTGGTCCAGGGTTGACTGGGGGTATGAGCAGCTCGACCGGCGCGGTGGTGGATCCCGGGGTGGACCCGGTGGATCCGGTCATGGTGTTGCGGATGCTCGGGGAGAGTCTGGCGGTGACGGAGGCGGCGATCGTGCGGTTGCAGGCGTTGCGGGAGGCGCACCTCGGGGTCGCGCAGCGCCTCGCCGAAGACCTCGCCGCGCGTTCTTCCGGGTCAGGGGTGGTGCGGGGTGAGGCGGTGGATCTTGCGGCCCGGTCTGTGGCGGCGGAGTTGGCGGGGGTGCTGCACATGTCGGATCGGGTGGTGCAGGGCCGGATGGCCCGCGCCGGGGATCTGATGGCCCGGTTCCCTCAGACGGTGCGGGCGTTCAGTCAGGCGCGGATCAATGCTGCGCACGTCCGGCTCATCCAGGACACCGGTGGCCGCCTGGATGACGATGTGCGGGCGGGGTTCGAACGGCTCGCGGTGGCGGCGTGTGTGGGTGAGACGCCGCATCGGGCGCGGCGGGTGGTGGAGCGGGTGGCGGAAAGGCTCTGCCCGCGGGGTCTCACAGAACGTCATCGGGACGCGCAGGCGGGGCGGCGGGTGTGGCGGGAGGACCTCGGCGACGGGCAGAAAGCGCTCGGGCTGATCCACTCCGCCGCGGTGGTCGACGGGATCTACGACCGGCTCACCCAACACGCCCGGATGGTACAGGCCGGAAACCGGCAGGCAGCGAAGAACGCCGCGACCGCCGCCGGCGTGGCTGCGGGCGCGGTAGCCGACGAGGCATGCAGCGATGCCATCAGCGGAGATTCCCTCGGGGATCCGGGCGATGCGCGCACGATCGACCAGCT
>NZ_JBQEOZ010000023.1:0-33246 GCF_052045495.1 Microbacterium sp. 22242
ACTCATCGCCCGCGAAATCTACTACGTCCTGATCCAGCCTTGACATCCATAGGAGCATCCTTCGGCCTCTGCGCGGACGGTCCGGCGGCTTCAGCGGCCGGACCGGTTCTTCCGCTCTCGGGCGCGTGCCAGCCGGTCCGCGGCCGACCAGCCGTCCACCCAGTGCCCGAGGCGCGCGTAAGCCTCCTCGCGGGCGCCGTGCCGGGACAGGAACACGTCGTGCAGCGCGCCGTCGATCCGCTCGATCGTGACCGACGGCCCGATCTTCAGGGCGGCGCGGGCGATGTCGTCGACGATGAGCACGCTGTCGGCGCGGGTGAGATCCTCGGACCAGCTCGTCGGATAGGCGCTCCTGGTCGACAGCAGCACGCACACCGGCGCGGTGATCGTCACGCCGGCGGCGACCGTGGCGTGGCCGGCGAGGATCGCGTGCAGCCAGCCGGCGTGCACCGCCATCGTCTGCTCCGGACGCCAGTCGAGGTTCACCTCCATCGGGTCGTCCGGGTCCGCGGCCTCGTGCTGAGCGCGCGTGTAGTAGCCGAGGTCGACCTGCGGCGCGCGGTCGAGAGGGCGACGGCGCGCCTGCAGTCCGACGAGCGGCGCGATCGTCTCCCGAGTGAACCGCGGCAGCTGGAACTCCAGCCACGGGCTGTTCAGGATCACCGCCGACGCGGTCCCGGGATTGCGCGCGGCCCAGAGGCTCAGGATCAGCCCGCCGGTGGAGTGGCCGAGCAGCACCAGGCGCCGCCCGGCCGCATCGCCGTCCTGCTGCATCGCGGCGAGCGCGGCGGCGATGTCGTCGTCGTACTCGGCGAGGTCGGAGATGTAGCCGGGGGTCTGCCGCGGCCGCAGGCTGCGCCCGTACTTGCGGAGGTCGAGGGCGAAGAACCGCGCCCCGCGGGCGGTCCAGAACCGCGCCAGCCGCTTCTGGAAGAAGTAGTCCGACCAACCGTGCACGTACAGCACGTCGGTGTCGGAGAGCTGCCGGCCGTCGCCGAACAGCCGCCGGCGCACGCTTCGCTGCGGCAGCGCGCGCACGAGCGTCGCGACGATCTCGCCCTCGTCGTCGGATCCGAGCGGCAGCGTGCGCTGCGCGAACTCGTCGCCGAGGACGTCCGGCATCCAGCCGAGCGGATCCGGGACGCCAGTCATGCCCTCAGATTAGCGGCGCGTCCGTCCGGCGGCGCAGGACCGGCTCACTCGCCCCGCGAGATCCGGACCATGTCCTCACGCGGCACGACCTTGATCCTGGCGCGTTCTTCGGGGGCGCCGAGCGCGATCTCGTGCTCGTCGAGGCGGTGCCAGCCCTCCAGGTCCGTCCAGCGCACGCCGCGTTCGGCGAGCAGCGCGGGGATCGCGCCCTCGGACGGATCCTCCGGCTGCCACCAGGACCCCTGGTCGTTGATGAGGTGACGGACCGTCTCCATCGCGTCGGATTTGGTGTGCCCGATCAGGCCGACCGGGCCCCGCTTGATCCAGCCGGTCGCGTACACGCCGGGCACGCGCTGGTTGGAGTCCTTGGAGAGCACCTGTCCCTCGCGGTTCGGGATCACGCCGTGCTTCTTGTCGAACGGGACGCCCGGAAGCGGCGAGCCGAAGTAGCCGACCGCGCGGTACAGCGCCTGGATCGGCACCTCGCGCATCTCGCCCGTGCCGACCGCTCCGCCGGTGCCGTCCGGCCGGGTGCGCTCGTAGACGAGCGCGGCGACGCGGCCCTCCTCGTCGGTGCGGACCTCGACCGGGCGCGCCCAGAAGTGCAGGTGCAGCCGGCGCGAGGCGGATCCGCCCGCGTTGTTCACCGAGTCGCGCTTGCGCCACGACTGCAGCACCCGGTCGATGACCATGACCTGCTTGTTGCTGGCGATCGCGTCGCGGGATGCCTCGTCGTAGTCGAAGTCCTCGTCGTAGACGACCATGTCGACGTCGCGCAGCTCGCCCAGCTCGCGCAGCTCGAGCGGGGTGAACTTCACCTGCGCCGGGCCGCGGCGGCCGAACACGTGCACGTCGGTGACCGCGCTCTGCTTCATGCCCTCGTAGACGTTCGCCGGCACCTCGGTGACCAGCAGGTCGTCGGCGTGCTTGGCGAGCATGCGCGACACGTCGAGCGCGACGTTGCCGTTGCCGATCACCGCGACGCTCGCCGCGTCCAGCGGCCACTCGCGGGGCACGTCGGGGTGGCCGTCGAACCAGCTCACGTAGTCGGCGGCGCCGTAGGATCCGATCGCGTCGATCCCGGGGAGGTCCAGGCTCGTGTCCCGGCGCGCGCCGGTCGCGAAGATCACCGCGTGGTAGTGACGCTTCAGGTCGTCGAGGGTGATGTCCGAGCCGAAGTGCACGTTGCCGAAGATCCGGATGTCGCCGCGGTCGAGCACGTCGCGCAGGGCGGTGATGATGCCCTTGATGCGCGGGTGGTCGGGTGCGACGCCGTAGCGGACCAGGCCGTACGGCGCGGGGAGGTGCTCGAACAGGTCGATCGAGACGTCGAAGCGCCGCTCGGCCTTGAGCAGGATGTCGGCGGCGTAGATGCCGGCGGGGCCGGCACCGACGATGGCAAGCCTGAGCTTGGTCATGGGGGATCCTTTCGGCAGCCCTGGGATGCAGGTCGGGCGTGTGTCAGCTGCTGCGGTCGGCGAGAGACTGCGCGAACCGGGTCAGCGCCTCGCGCACCGGACCCTTCGGCAGCGCATCGAGCTCGTCGATCGCCCCCTGAGTCCAGCTCCTCGCGAGGTCGAGGGTCTTCGCGGTCACGGCATGGTCGCGCAGGCGGGCGAGCGCGTCGTCGAGGATCGCGGGATCCTCCCCCGCGGCGATCCGCTGCACGCCGTCGTCGATCTCGGCCGCGAGGGCGATCGATTCGGCATCGGTCTCGACGCCGAGCAGCAGGGACGGCATCGTCGGCACGCCGGCGCGCAGGTCCGTTCCGGGCACCTTGCCGGTGTCCTCGGGCTTCGCCGACAGGTCGATCACGTCGTCGAGCAGCTGGAACGCCACGCCGACCTTCTCGCCGTAGACCCGCAGCGGCTCCTCGTACTCGGCGGCCGCGCCGGAGAAGATGGCCCCGGCCTGCGTGGCCGCGGCGATGAGGGATCCGGTCTTGTCCGCGAGCACCTGGATGTAGAACGCGATCGGGTCGTCGCCCTCCTGCGGGCCGACCGTCTCGTGCATCTGTCCGAGCACGAGCCGCTCGAAGGTGTCGGCCTGGAGGCGGATCGCGCGGTCGCCGTGCCCGGACATGAGCTTGAGCGCGCGGGAGAACAGGATGTCGCCGGTGAGGATCGCGACGTTGTTGCCCCACACGGCATGCGCGGCGGGCACGCCGCGACGGCGGTCCGCGCCGTCCATGACGTCGTCGTGGTACAGAGATCCGAGGTGGGTGAGCTCGAGCGCCTTCGCGATGTCGATCACGGCGGGCAGGTTGCCGCCGCCCAGCTGCGCGGTCAGCAGCGCCAGCACGGGCCGCACGCGCTTGCCGCCGGCGTCGTACAGATAGCGGCTCGTGGCGTCGGCGAGCGAGTCGGCGACGTGCAGATCCTCGGTCAGCCCCTCCTCGACCAGGTCCAGGCCGGCCTCGACCTCACGGGCGAGCTTGCGCGCTGAGGGACCGACGAACACGCGGTCGCTGAAGCCGAGACGGCTCGCGAGGCGCGAACCCGTGGCGGCGGGGCTCGAAGTCACGATTCCAGCCTACCTGTGAGCGGGGGCGCCGATGTCGCCTGCGGGCAGGGGCGCGGTGCGCTCCGGGGCCTCCGCGTCCGCAGGAGGTCAGGCCTGCGGCTTGCGGCCGCGGTGCAGGGCGACGATGCCGAAGGACAGGTTGCGCCAGGCGACGTCGATCCAGCCGGCCTCGCGCATCCACGCCGCGAGGGTGCGCTGGTCGGGCCACGCGCGGATGGACTCGTTCAGGTAGTCGTACGCCTCGCCGTTGGTGCCGGCGAGGCGGGCGACGCGCGGCAGCACCTGGGCGTTGTAGAGCTTGTAGAAGCCGCGCAGCAGCGGAGCGGGAGGGGTGGAGAACTCGTTGACCACGATGCGGCCGCCCGGCTTGGTGACCCGGAACAGCTCGGCGAGCGCCTTCTTCGGCTCCTGCACGTTGCGCAGGCTGTACGACATCGTGACGGCGTCGAACTCGGCGTCGCCGAACGGCAGGTCCATCGCGTCGGCCTGCACGAAGCTCAGGTTCGCGAGGTGCCCGTGGCGGCGGCGCCCCTCCTCGAGCATCCCCGGGGAGAAGTCCGCAGCCACGACGTCCGCGCCGCTGCCGGCCAGCGACGCCGAGGAGGAGGCCGTGCCGGCGCCGAGATCGAGGATCCGCTCGCCCTTCCTCGGCGCGACCGCACGCGTCGTCGCGGCCCGCCAGAGCGCGTCGTTGCCGACCGTCATCACGGTGTTGGTGCGGTCGTAACCGGCCGCGACCTGGTCGAACATGCCGCTGACCCTGGCGGGGTCCTTGCCGAGGTCTGCGCGGTTGGGCTCGTTCGCTGTCACCCGCCCAGCCTACGCGCGACGGGGCAGCGCCAGCGCTTCGAGCCGGTCCAGCCAGACGTCCGCCGTCGCGTCGTCGAACGGCTCGAGCTGCGCGCGCACGCGCTGCTCGAGGTCGACGGCGAGCGCGAGCAGGTGCTCCTGCACGTCAGCCGGATAGGCGTACCGCACGCGGTGCTCGTCCCACTCGTCCACGTCGTCGAGCCAGGTGCCTCGCTCCCCGTCGATCCGCACGACGTCGAGGTCCATGTCGATCCCGGTGAACAGCAGCGGATCGGGCGCGCCTTCGGCGTCGCCGGCGTGCACGTCCCAGGCGAGGTCGATGTAGATGCGCATGCCCTGGGGGTGGTCGCGGTTCACGGTGAGGGCGTAGTCGCCGCTCGCGGGCACGAGCGTCACGTTCGGTCCGTGCGTGGCGAAGGAGCGGCCAGGGCGCTCGCTCAGCCAGCCCGCGGGCTGGCCGACCCAGTCGCCCCAGGAGTCGGATCCGAGCCAGACGCACTGATGACGCCAGTGCGGCGAGCCGTCCCACTTGCGCCATTGGAAGACGATCTCGGTGCCGGGATCCAGGTGGTCTGCGCTCACGCTGCCACTCTAGGCGCGGTGCGGACGCTGCCCCGCTCCTCGGCGACCGCATCGCACCGCACGCAATAGGCTGGATCCGTGAGTGCCGGCCTGGTCGTGGAGACGCGCGAGATCGATCCCGCCGCCGACCTCCTCGCCTACGCCGACCCGTCGGATCCGCGCGCGTGGCTGCGCCGCGGCGACGGGATCGTCGCCGCCGGATCCGGCATCGCCCGCGCCGTGCGCGTCGCGGCGGGCGACGAACCGCGGGCGGCCCGGCTGAGTCGCGCGTGGGACAAGATCTGCGCCGGTGCCGCGATCGACGATCCGGTGCAGCAGCCGGGCACGGGCCTCGTCGCGTTTGCCACGCTCGTGTTCGACGAGACCTCGGCGGCCGAGAGCGTGCTCGTCGTCCCGCGCACCGTGATCGGGCGGCACGGCGGCCGCACCTGGATCACCCGCATCTCCGACACCGGAGCACCGTCCGCCGAGGCATCGTCGCCGACCGCGTTCGGGCCGCACTGGGCCGGCACGCTCGGTCCAGGGGCGCAGACCGCGCCGGGGTATCAGTCATCGGTGCGCGCGGCACTGTCCGCGATCGCCGAGGGCCGGTACGGCAAGGTCGTGCTCGCCCGCGACCTCGTCGGCACCGTCCCGGCCGGGTCCGACCTGCGCCGTCTGGTGCGGGCGCTCAGCACGGACTATCCGGACACCTGGGCGTTCGCGGTCGACGGCCTCATCGGCGCGAGCCCGGAGACCCTGGTCACCGTGCACGACGGCGTGGTCACGGCGCGCGTGCTCGCCGGCACGACGGCCCGCGGCGCGGACGCGGTGACGGACGCCCGCGCGGCCGCATCGCTCGCGGACAGCCCCAAGGACAACGACGAGCACGCGTTCGCGGTGCGCAGCGTGGTGGCATCCCTCGCCCCGCACGCCACCGCGCTCGACGCCGAGGGCGGTCCGTTCATCCTGGAGCTGCCGAACCTGTTCCACCTCGCGACGGACGTGCGGGCCGAGCTGAGCGATGGCGCCTCCGCGCTCGATCTCGCCGCCGCCCTGCACCCCACCGCCGCTGTGGCGGGCACGCCGACCGACCGCGCGATCGCCGCGATCCGCGACCTCGAGCCGTTCGACCGGGGCCGCTATGCCGGGCCGGTCGGCTGGATCGACGCCCGCGGCAACGGCGAGTGGGCGATCGCGCTGCGCTGCGCCCAGTTCGACGTCGCAAGGGCCGGATCCGGATCGCCGATTCCGCTCACCGCCTATGCCG
This sequence comes from Microbacterium sp. 22242, assembly GCF_052045495.1. Taxonomy (NCBI): domain Bacteria; kingdom Bacillati; phylum Actinomycetota; class Actinomycetes; order Micrococcales; family Microbacteriaceae; genus Microbacterium; species Microbacterium sp. 22242. The sequence goes on from NZ_JBQEOZ010000023.1 coordinate 6,317, forward strand.
GCGCGGGCATCGTCGCGGGCAGCGACCCGGAAGCCGAGCTGCTCGAGACGCGGGTGAAGTTCCGTCCGATCGTCGACGCCCTGGCCTGACGGCGAGCGTCGGCGCGGCGGCCCTCCGGGCGTGCTCAGCTCGCGGCGAGGCGCTTCTTCTCTGCCTTCACGTCGTAGTCCGCCCGCGGCCACTGCGGGTCGATGTCCTCGAGCGCATCCGAAGAAGCGGCACGTTGTCGCCGTCTGCGACGGGCTCCTCGTGGTCGATGACGTGCCTTCGCGGATGGCCTTCGCCGGCAAGCGCTGGCGCGTCACCGACATACCGACCAGGATTCGGGACTCGATCTGGTCCACGCCGCTCGGGAAGCCGCATCCACATCCGCTGCACGGGTGGCGCTTCCAGGGCACTGACGACGCCGGCGAGAGCTCCGTCTTCGAGGTCTAAAAAGGTCGAGCATGTGTGGCACGTGCATCACACCTACGCCTAGTCCCGATCCCAAGGCACGGCAAGCGGGCATGGCTTACGCGCGCGGCCCGCGCGTATGCTCGCGCCATGAGCGAGACACAGACGCGGCAAGCAGAAGGCACCGCGGCAACCCGGCGGCAGAAGTATCCCGCGTGGGCAGTCCTGGGCCTGGCAGCAGGAGGAGCGGCCTTTGTGGCTGTGTCACTCCTACTTCTTCTGCTCAGCCCCGTTTTTCTCTGGCCGGTCTCGCTGGTTTTGTTGAATGCGGCGAGCCGCTTGATGGTTCCTGCAGTGCAGCTGTCGGCAGGCACGGGGCTTTCGACTGCATCGTGGGGCGCGTGGAACATCGCGGTGACAGTGTTTCTCGCGATTGTGATCGCCGGACTCGCCGTTCCACTCCGTTTCGGTGCGGTGATCTCTCAAAGTCCGTGGGTTGTCACCTGGGCTCTGTGCTTCGTCTTCATCACTTCGATTCTGGGGACGTTTGGGGCTTCCCGCGTCGCAAGGCGAGATTAAGCCGCTCAGGGAGAGGGGCGGGCNCGCCCCTCTCCGTCGCCCTGTGGTCTAGGCGAGGCAGGTCACGATCGTTCCCATGCCGACCCATCCCGTGGAGCTGATCCAGAGAAGTGATCCGTCGAACACCAGCGCGCCGAACACGTCGCCCACGAAGGTGACCAGGCAGGACACCTGATCGGCGACGGGTGATCGATGATGGTCCCGCTCACCGAGAGTCGGTAGTTGGCGACCAGTGTTTCCTCGGTCCGCAGGATGGACTCGTCGTCACGACCGAATCGTATGAAGTCGTGCCCGGTGGAGGTCCTGTCGGTGCGACCCATCCGACGACAACGGCGCCCGGCGAGGTTTCTCCAATGGTGGACGCGGACGGACGGCTACCGCTCGTCGACCACGTGCTCCGACGCGTACTTCAACAGCGGCTGGGTCGCTGGCCCGGAGGTGATCGGTGGAGGGAAGGACACGCTCCGCTCCTATGCCCCGCCGACGATCTTCAACATCAACACGGTCCGGATCGATCCGACCGCCCACTGGTGATCGAGGCCTGAAACAAGGTGGAGGCGTGCGCCTATGCATGCCTCCACCTCTTGTGCTGAGAGGCCCCGTAGAGCAGTGTGGCCCCTGCGACGGCGCCCGCCGCGATTGTCATCGCGATCAACGCCAGGGCAGCGCTGGGAGTGGCGATGCCGAACTGCCCGAGAATGAGCAGCGCCGCGACCGCTAGCACGGCGACCAGGATAAGGGGCAGTGCGATCCAATGAATCAGAAGGCTCCGATGCGCTTGCCCGGGACCAGACCGCATCGCGAACATCATGAGGACAAGGGTGGCCTGCCAACATGACGCCACCGCGACTCCCCAAACGATTGCCGGCGCCACGAGTGATTGCACTTCGGGATACAACTCTCCCGCTCGCAAGACCGCGACCGGGAAGATCCAAAATTCACCCAGGATCAAGGTCAGAAGCAAGGCAACCGCTCCTGCCGAAACAGCCCGTTTTCTCCAGGCACTCATCACTCGTCCCTTTTCGATCAGCGTTGTTCCGCTTGAATACAGGCTGTCATGGTTCGCTGCATTGTGGGTGAGATCTGAAAATCACGGGGTTGCGGTCGTGAACGCCCTCAAGGGTGTGCACGACGTCGGACGTGAGAGTCGTTGCCGTGAGGATCCAGCGGTCGGGATCCTCGTCGTCCTTCGTGTGGTCGCACCACCACGAATAGAGACCGACGAGCCCGAGCACGGCGCCCTCCGGGCGCGCTCAGCTCGCGGCGAGGCGCTTCTTCTCCGCCTTCACGTCGTAGTCCGCCCGCGGCCACTGCGGGTCGATGTCCTCGAGCGCGGCGAGCAGCAGCTCCTGCACGGCGAGACGCGCATACCACTTGTGGTTCGCCGGGACCACGTACCAGGGCGCCGCATCCGTGGAGGTGCGCGCGAAGACGGTCTCGTACGCCGCCATGTAGTCGTCCCACAGCAGCCGCTCATCGACGTCGCCCGGGTTGTACTTCCAGTGCTTGTCCGGACGGTCCAGTCTCTTCATGAGGCGCTTCTTCTGCTCGTCCCGGGAGATGTGCAGCATCACCTTGATGATCCGGGTGCCCGCGTCGACCGCGCGCTTCTCGAACTCGACGATGGCCCCGTACCGCCGTTCGATCTCCTCGGCGGGCGCGAGCGAGCGCACCCGGGCGATGAGGACGTCCTCATAGTGCGAGCGGTCGAACACGCCGATCATGCCCTCCCGGGGCATGCGCTTCTCGATCCGCCAGAGGAAGTCGTGCTGCAGCTCGTCCGCGGTCGGCGCCTTGAACGCCGCCAGCTCGATCCCCTGCGGATCCACCCCGCCCACGACGTGCCGGACGATCCCGCCCTTGCCCGCCGAGTCCATCGCCTGCAGCACGAGCAGCACGCTCGCCTGCGCCTCCCCGACCGCGTACCACGCGTACAGGCGCTCCTGCAGCTCGCCGAGCACGGTCAGCCCCCGGGCGAGGCTCTGGACGCCGTCGGCCTTGCGGCCGCGGTAGCCCGGCGTGGAATCGGGATCGACGGTCGCGAATCCGTCCGAGGTGACGCGGAGGACATCGACGGCCGGTGAGGTCCACCCGGCGGAGTGCTGGCTCATGCCCTCATCCTGCCCCATCCGCGTCGACGCGCGGAGGAGCGTCCGGTCGCGGCCGGGGTGGCGTGCTTCACCGCTCCAGCGGCACCTCGATCAGCTGCGGTCCCGCGACCTCGGCGGCGAGCGCGTCCTCCAGCTCCGCGCGGGTGTGGACGCGGCGATGCGCCCAGCCGTAGGCGACGGCGAGCGGCGCGAACGCGACGGACTGCGGGGTGTAGAAGGCGCGGTCGAGGGCTTCGGACCCGGCCGTGGCCGCGACCTCGAGCCCGTCGAAGATCGTGCCGCCGCCGTCGTTGCCGACGACCACCTGGAGGCGCGGCGCCGGCTCGTCGGCCGGGAGCAGCAGGGATCCGACGTCGTGCAGGAAGGACAGGTCGCCGAGCAGCACGCGGACGACCCCGGTTGCCCCCGCGGCCCGTGCCGCGGCGGCGATCCCGATGCCGGTCGCGATCGTGCCGTCTATCCCGGCGAGCCCGCGGTTGGCGTGCACCGGCACCGGGCCGCCGGGGAGCACCTGGTCGGCCACGCGGACGAGCCGGGAGGATCCGAACAGCAGGCGGTCCCCGGCGGCGGTCGCCGCCCACACGGCGCTCACCAAGCCGGCCCGGTCGAGGGCGGTGCCGGAGTGCTGAGGTGCAGGCGCGGTGCCGGGACGGGTCCATTCCTCGAGCCAGTCGCGATCCTCGGCGGCCTCGGTCACCGCGATCGCACGCGCGTCGACAGCCGTGCCGGAGAGGTTCAGCCGTTCGCCGCCGCGTCGCACGGCGATCACCTCGAGGTCCGTGCGCCGGAGCAGCGCGGCGACCTCCCGGCTGAGCGTGGGGTGCCCGAGCACGATCGCCCGCTCGATACGGCCGCCGAGCGCCGGCTCGCGCAGTCGTCGCCGGTACTCGGGCACGACGTGCTCCCCGAACCGGGCGCCGCTGACGATCTCGGCGATCAGGGGCCAGCCGCCCTCGCGTGCGATGCGCTCGGCGTCCGGGCCGGCATCCGCGCCGGCGATCACGACCGTACGCGGCCCCTGGCCCAGTGCGAGCGCCTCCGCGGGAGCGGGGTGCGGAAGCGGGCCGGCGCTCGCGGCGAGCGGCTCCGGCAGCGGGCCGGACAGCGGTTCGCGCGCGGGCAGGTTCAGGTGCACCGGCCCGGCGACGCCCTCGAGGCCGGTCCCCATCGCGCCCATCGCGGCGGCTGCGGCGTCGGCGGCCAGGGCGGAGAACACCGTCGGATCCGCGTCCTCCGGTACAGGCGCGTCCACGCCGAGACGCACCCAGGCGCGGTACATCCCGGGCTGGATCGTGGCCTGGTTCGCGCCCACGCCGCGCAGCTCGGGCGGTCGGTCGGCGGTGAGCAGGATCATCGGCACCCCGGAGTGGAAGGCCTCCATGACCGCGGGGAGGTAGCCCGCCGCGGCGGTGCCCGAGGTGCAGATCAGCGCGGCGGGGGCCCGTGACTCGCGGGCCAGGCCGAGTGCGGTGAAACCGGCGACGCGCTCGTCCACCCGCACGTGCACGCGCACGGAGCCGGAACGGGCCAGGGCGACCGCGGCGAGCGCGAGCGACTGCGACCGGGATCCCGGGGACAGCACGAGATCGCGCACGCCCTGCTCGACCAGGCCCGTGAGCAGACGCACGGCCGCCTCGGACGCCGGTGACGCGCCATCCGGCGGCGCGTCGTCCGACGAGGTGCCCGGATCGAGCGGGTCCCGCACCTGCTCCGCCGTCACGGACGCGGGCGGGGGTCGTCGGGGTCCCCGTGATCGTCGAGCCGGGCCAGCTCGGCCTCGAGCTCGCGGATCCTGCGCTCCTGCTCCGCGTCGCTGATCCGGTCCTGCGGCCGGCGCTGCGGGCCCGGCTCGTCGTCGAGCGGCAGATAGCGCTCCTCGGCGGCCGAGCGTCCAGGCCGCAGACGGCCCAGCGTGAACCAGAGCAGACCCCCGATGACCGGGAAGACGATGACGATCGCGATCCAGACGCCCTTGGGCACGCCGCGATGCCGGCTCGCCGGCTGCACGATGCAGTCGACGATGCTGAACACCCAGAAGACCGCGGCCAGGAAACCGCCGATCACGAGAAATCTCGCCACGTCTCCAGTCTAGGCGCGCACGGAACGTGCGGATCCGGGGGACGGATCCGCACGTCCCTGCACGGCTCGGCCGTTCGCGCCTTCGGCATAGGGGCCTCACAGCGCGTGCCGAACGGGTCCTCTTAGACTGAACGGGTGAAGCTTCCTCCCCTGCTCGTCTACTCGGTGCTGCGCCTGCTGGCGTTCCTCGTGCCGCTGGGGATCCTGTGGTTCTTCTTCCCGATCTTCCGCGAGTTCTGGTGGCTGGCAGCCCTGTTCGCCGCGCTGATCGGGATCAGCATCTCGCTGCTGTTCCTGCGCGCGCCGCTCTCCGACGCCTCCCGCGCGATGTACGAGCGCCGCGCTGCGAAGCCGGACACGGCCGGCCCGACGGACGAGGCCATCGAGGACGCCGAGAACGACGCGGATTCTGAGAACGACGTGGACGCCGAGGACGGCGCCGGCTCGCAGAACGGCGCGGACTCGCGCCACGACGCCGCCTGACCGCCGTTCCCGTCCTGCGGATCGCCGGGCGCCTCGGCGATCAGCGTCGCGTGAACGTGACGTGCACGACGCCGCTCTCGGCCACTTCGCTCGAGACCGCGTAGCCGTCTTCGAGGCCGCGCAGCCCCTCCCACAGGTTCTGTCCCCGCCCGAGCACGATCGGCGTGACGCCGACGTGCAGGCGGTCGATGAGCCGCGCTTCGAGGAATGAGCGCACGGTGTCCACTCCCCCGCCGATCCGCACGTCCGCGCCACCGGCCGCCTCGGTCGCCTCCGCGAGCGCGTCCTCGGGAGAGGCGTCGAGGAAGTGGAACACGGTCCCGTTGTCGAACTCGATCGGCGCCCGGCCGGTGCTGTGCGTGAGCACGAACACGGGCACGTGGAACGGCGGCTCGTCACCCCACCAGCCACGCCAGTCCGCGTCGTCCCCGAAGTCGTGCAGGCCGAACATGCCGGCGCCCATGATCTCGGCACCGATCCCCTCGAAGTACTCGGCGCCGTAGCGGTCGTCCACGCCCGTCGTGCCCCCGCCCGAGCGGTCGCCGAGCACGCGCTCGCGGAACGTGCGCGTGGCCGTGTACGCCTGGACCAGGCGCGACCAATCCGCGCCCATCGGGTTCTCCGGGGTCTGGTCGGTGGTCGACGCGTAGCCGTCGAGGGAGATGTTGAGATCGGCGCGCACGGCCATGGGATGCTCCTTCACGGGATGGGGCAGGATCGCTCTCCTTGCCGTCCCGTCAGAGCGTATCCTCCTCAAGGACCACGAGCTGCTGGGTCGCGCGGGTCATCGAGACGTAGCGGTCCACGGCGCCCTCGATGCCCTCGCCGAACGCGGCCGGATCGACCAGCACCACGAGATCGAACTCGAGGCCCTTGGCGGTCACCGGGGAGAGGCTGCGCACGCGGTCGTGGCGGAACGGACGGTCGTCGCCGATCACGCAGGCCAGTCCTTCCCCGTGCTCGGCGAGCCAGGCGGTGAGGATCGCGTCGCGCTCCTCGATCGCGGCATGCCGTACCGGGATCCCGCTCGCGCGCACGGACACCGGCACGTTGGCGTCGGGCAGCGCGGCACGGATCACGGGCTCGGCGGCGGCCATCACCTCCTCGGGCGTGCGGTAGTTGATCCGCAGCGACGCCTGCTCGGCGCGGCGCACGCCGACCCGCTCCAGCCGCTCGGCCCAGGTCTCGGCGAAGCCGTGCCGGGCCTGGGCGCGGTCGCCGACGATCGTGAGGCTGCGCGAGGGGACGCGGCGGAGCAGCATGGCCCACTCCGCATCGCTGAGCTCCTGCGCCTCGTCCACGATCACGTGCGCGAAGGGCCCTTCGAGCGCATCCGCGTCCAGGCGCGGCAGTGCGTCCTCGTCCAGCATCAGCTCGCGCACCCCGGCGCTGTCGTCCCCGAAGAAGAAGCCCGTGATCGCGCTCTCCTTGTCGTCGTCCGCCGCGAGCAGCTCGTCGAGCACGCGTTCGCGGTACGCGCGTTCCTCCGCCGCGACGGCCTCCCTGCGGCGGCGCGTGCGCGAGCCGGCCGGATCGCCGATCAGCGCGCGGGCGGCGTCCAGCAGCGGCAGATCCTGACGGGTCCAGGCCCTGGGGTCCTCCCGCTGCAGCACCGAGCGCTCCTCCTCGCTCAGCCAGGGCGTGCAGATCCGCAGGTACGCCGGAACCGACCACAGGTCGGCGATCACACCGGCGGGGTCCAGCACCGGCCACGCCGCCACGAACGCGCGCTGCAGCGTCCTGCTCTGCCGCAGCGCCCGGTCGAGCTGCCGCGGCGAGACGTCGTCGTCGCCGCCGGTCTCCTCCAGGATCTCCGCGACGATCGATTCCACCAGGGCGTCCCACACGACGTCTCTGGCGTCGTTGTGCGGGGTCCCGGGCTCCGGGGCTTCGAACGCCTCCGCCCAGGCCGACGGCGCCACGACCACGTCCCGCCACGGCGTCTCGACCAGCAGCCGGTCCTGCGGGACGTGCTCGTGGTAGCGGACCGCCGCGGTCACCGCGTCGAGCAGGCGCTGCTCGCTCTTCAGGGTGCGCGCACGCGGATCCTGCTCCTCCGGCATGCGGTCACCGGCGCGGCCCTCCGGGACGAGGTCGGCGAGGGTGCAGACCCGCACGCTGTCCTCACCGAGGCTCGGCAGCACGTCTTCGACGTAGGCGAGGTAGGGCCGGTGCGGGCCGACGAACAGGATCCCGCCGTGGCTGAGTCGCTGCTCGGCGTGCATCAGATACGCCGCGCGATGCAGCGCCACGACGGTCTTCCCGGTGCCGGGCCCCCCGTCCACGACCAGCGCTCCCCGGGACGAGGCGCGGACGATCGCGTCCTGATCCGCCTGGATCGTGCTCAGCACGTCCCGCATCCGCGGCGAGCGCGAGGCGCCGAGGCTGGCGATGAACGCGGACTGGTCGTCGAGCGCTGCGGCGCCCTCCAGCCCCTCGGGATCGAACACCTCGTCCCAGTAGTCGGTGACCCGTCGCGAGGTCCACCGGTACCGGCGGCGGCTCAGCAGGCCCTGCGGATCCGCATGAGTCGCCGCGAAGAACGGCTCGGCGGCGGGCGCGCGCCAGTCGACGAGCAGGCGCCGCCCGGTCGCGTCGGAGAGCCCGATCCGGCCGATGTAGACGGGCTCGCCGTCCGTCTCCTCGCCGATCGGGACCATCCGCCCCAGGCACAGGTCGACCCCGAAGCGCCGCAGCAGCTGCAGCCGCGAGGCGGAGCGGTGGATCTCGAGGTCCCGATCCAGGGCCTCCTGGCCCGGTCGGGCATGCGTGGCACGGAGCCGGCCGAGCCGATCCTGCAGCGCGGCGACCTCGTCCGCGAGGCGGTCGCGGATCTCGGCGAGGTGGGCGTCGTCGGCGGCGATGAGGGCGGGGTCGGCCTTGCGCGCGAGCGCGGGCGGGAGCGCGAAGAACGACGGCTCCCGCCGGGCCGTCTCGACGCTCGACTCACGGGTGGATTCACGGGTGGATTCAGGGGTGGTCTCAGGGCGCACGGATCCTCCGATTCCTGGGCGAAGCCACTCAGTCTGCCGCCCAGGGGGGTCCTTGCCGCAAGCCCCACCCCGGCCGATAGAATGGAGGTGCAGGGAGCGATCCGTCCGGATCCGCTCCCTTCGTCGTTCCCGCCCCGGCACCCGGCCCCGGCGGCCACCGCAGGCCGGTCAGCCCGTTCCCGCGCGGCTACGATCGAAGGGCCACTGCGCTGCTTCGGCGCCGCGATCTGGCGCTCGCCGTCCGGAAGGAACCTCATGTCCCACGCCTCCGCCCGCACGCACGTCGAGGACCTCGCGGACTTCGTGGCCGCCTCGCCGTCCAGCTACCACGCGGCGGAGGAGGTCGCGCGGCGGCTCGTGGAGCAGGGCTTCACCCGGCTGGACGAGACCGAGGCGTGGCCGGCGCAGCCGGGCGGGCGGTTCGTGATCGTGCGCGACGGCGCCGCCATCGCCTGGGTCGTGCCGCCGGGGGCCACCGCGACCACGCCCGCGCACGTGCTCGGCGCGCACACGGACTCCCCCGGGTTCAAGCTCAAGCCCCGCCCCACGATCGGGGCGAAGGGCTGGCTGCAGGCGGCCGTGGAGGTCTACGGCGGGCCGCTGCTGAACTCGTGGCTCGACCGCGAGCTGCGTCTCGCGGGCCGGCTCGCCCTCGCGGACGGCCGGGTGGTGCTCGCCGCGACGGGTCCGCTGCTGCGGGTGCCGCAGCTCGCGATCCACCTCGACCGCGGGGTGAACAACACCGGACTCGCCCTCGACAAGCAGTACGAGACGCAGCCGGTGTGGGGCCTGGGCGATCCGGCCGAGGCGGATCTGCTCGCCGAGCTCGCCGACGCCGCCGGCGTGGACGCCAGGGAGATCCGCGGCTTCGACGCCGTCGTCGCCGATGCCGCGCGCGGCGCGGTGTTCGGCAAGGACGACGTGTTCTTCGCGTGCGGACGCCTCGACGACCTCGCCTCGGTGCACGCCGGAGTCGTCGCGCTCGGCGAGGTGGCGTCGCACGGCGACGTCAGCGCGATCGCCGTGCTCGCCGCCTTCGATCACGAGGAGCTCGGATCCGGTTCCCGCTCGGGCGCAGCCGGCCCGATCCTCGAGGACGTGCTGGAGCGCGTCTACGCCGGCCTCGACGCGGACGCCGTCGACGTGCACCGCGCCTACGCCGCTTCCTGGTGCCTGTCCAGCGACGTCGGCCACTCGGTGCACCCGAACTACGCCAGCAAGCACGATCCGGTCGTGCAGCCCGTGCTCGGATCCGGTCCGATCCTGAAGCTCAACGCGAACCAGCGATACGCCACGGACGCGGTCGGCGCCGCCGCCTGGCACCGCTGGTGCGACGCGGCCGGGGTGGTCACGCAGGAGTTCGTCTCGAACAACGACCTCCCGTGCGGCTCCACGATCGGCCCGATCACGGCGACCCGCCTCGGCATCCGCACGGTCGACGTCGGAATCCCGATCCTGTCCATGCACTCCGCCCGCGAGCTCGCCGGCGTGAGCGACCTCCACGACCTCGCCGCCGTCGCCCGCGCGTTCTTCGCCGGCTGACACGTCCGCGCCGCCGTCCAGCGGACGGACCGGAGCGCAGCGATCGGTCCCTCATCCGCGCAGGCCGGCGAACCCGCAGTCCCTTCGACAGGCTCAGGGACCGGACAGGCTCAGGGACCGGACAGGCTCAGGGACCGGACAGGCTCAGGGACCAGCGACGCCCAGGGACCGGCGGCGCGGTCCGGTCAGCGCATCGTGTCCAGGATGCCGACGAGGTCCTCGAACGTGGTGAGCGGGTTCAGGATCGCGAACCGGGTGTTGGTGCGGCCGGCGTGCGAGCTCGGCACGACCAGCGCGTGCTGCGAGTCCAGCAGCTCGGCCGACCAGCGGTCGTAGTCGGCGCGCTCCCATCCCTCACGCTCGAACACGACGACCGAGAGCTGCGGGTCCCGCACCAGGCGCAGCTCCGGCCGGGAGGAGATCTCCGCCGCGATCCGCTGGGTGAGCTCGAGGGTCGCGCTCACCGCGGCCCGGTACGCCGCGACGCCGTAGGTCGCGAGCGAGAACCACAGCGGGAGACCGCGCGGGCGCCGGGTGAGCTGGATCGAGTAGTCCGACGGGCTGAACTCGTCCGTGTCGGTGAGGGTGTCCAGGTACTCGGCGTGCTGGGTGTGCGCGCGCCGACCCATCTCCGGGTCCCGGTACAGCAGCGCGCAGCAGTCGAACGGCGCGAACAGCCACTTGTGCGGGTCGACGATGAGCGAATCCGAGCGCTCGACGCCGGCGAACCACGCGCGCGCCTCGGGGGCGAGCATCGCGGTGAGCCCGTACGCGCCGTCCACGTGCAACCAGAAGTCGAACTCGTCCTTGAGCGCCGCGATCCCGGCGATGTCGTCGACGATCCCGAAGTTGGTGGAGCCGGCGGTGGCGACGACGGCGAACACCGCCTCGCCGTGCTCCTCGAGGGCGGTGCGCACGGCGTCTGCGTGCAGCTTCCCGTCGGATCCGGCGGGGACGGCGACCACGTCGACGTCCATGATCTTCGCGGCGGACTTGTTCGAGGAGTGCGCCTCGATGCTGCAGACCAGCTTCCACCGCGGCGGCAGCTCGCGGCCGGCTGCGAGCAGGGTCGCGCGGGCGTGCTCGCGAGCCGCGGCGAGCGCGGACAGGTTGCCGATCGTGCCGCCCTGCACGAACACGCCGCCCGCGGTGGCCGGCATCCCGAACTCGGCGGCGAGCCAGGACAGCACCTCGTTCTCGGCGTGCACGGCTCCGGCGCCCTCGAGCCAGCTGCCCCCGTAGAGGCCGGAGGCGGAGACGACGAGGTCGAACGCGATCGCGGCCATGGTCGGCGCGGTCGGGATGAACGACAGGTAGGCGGGGTGGCTGGTGGTGAGGCAGGCCGGCGCGAGGATGTGCTCGAACACGGAGAGCGCTCGCTGCGCCCCCAGTCCCTCATTTGTGATCGTGGTGCCGACCAGGCGGCGCAGCTCGGACTCGGGCTGCGGCTTGTCCAGCGGCACATCGGTGGCGAGCATCCGCCGGCGGGAGTAGTCGAGCACGGCGTCGACGATCGCGGCGGATTCGGGCGAGGCGGCATGCATGCGCGCGGCGTCCATGACGGATCCTTTCGACCCGGAAGCCTTCGGGCGCCCGGTGACGAGCAGAATGCCGTACCGGATCAACGGGTCGGCGACATCGTACCCGGTCCGCTCACTCCTGGCGAACCGCTCCGCGCGGAGCGCGGGGTCGCGCGGAGGGCCGGAACTCCGCACTCCGCACGCGCCGAAATCCGCCGCCGGATCCGCCCGCACTGCCAGGATGAAGCCATGTCAGCGCAGAACATCGCCGCATCCCCCGCGCTCATCGAGCGCAACGGCATCGACATCATCCCCGAGTCCGAGCGCACCGCCCGGCCCCGCGACCTGTTCTGGCCGTGGTTCGCCGCGAACGTCTCGGTGTTCGGGATGTCGTACGGATCCTTCCTGCTCGGCTTCGGGATCTCGCTGTGGCAGGCGACGATCGTGGCCGTCGTCGGCATCGTGGTGTCGTTCCTGCTGTGCGGGCTGATCGCGATCGCCGGCAAGCGCGGATCCGCCCCGACCATGGTGCTCTCCCGGGCGGCTTTCGGCGTGCAGGGCCAGAAGATCCCCGGCATCGTCTCGTGGCTGACCTCGATCGGCTGGGAGACCTCGCTCACGATCACGGCCGTGCTGGCCACGACCACCGTGCTGCACGCGCTGGGCTGGGTCGGCAAGGACGGCGACGTCGCGGTGCATCTCATCGCCACGGTCCTCGTGGCCGCCCTCATCGTGGCCGCCTCGGTGCTCGGCTACCACACGATCATGCGGTTGCAGTCGGTGCTCACCTGGCTCACCGGCGCCTTCACCGTGCTGTTCCTGATCCTGACGTTCCAGAGCATCGACTGGGCGAAGGCCTTCGGCCACCCGGACGGCACGCTCGCGCAGACCATCGGCGCCCTGGTCATGGTGATGACGGGGTTCGGGCTCGGCTGGATCAACATCGCGGCCGACTGGTCGCGCTATCAGAAGCGCTCCGTGTCCGACCGGCAGATCGTCGTCTGGAACACGATCGGCGGATCCGTCGCGCCGATCGTGCTGGTGTTCTTCGGCCTGCTGCTGGCGGGATCGGACGAGAAGCTCAGCGCCGCGGTCGGCGCGGATCCGATCGGAGCTCTCGCCGCGCTCCTGCCGGCCTGGGCGCTGTTCCCGTTCCTCATCGTGGCGATCCTCACCCTGGTCTCCGGCGCGGTGCTCGGCATCTACTCCTCCGGACTCACCCTGCTGAGCCTGGGCATCCGGATCCCGCGCCCGGCGGCCGCAGCCGTGGACGGCGTGATCCTCACCGTCGGCACGATCGTGGTGGTGTTCTTCGCGCAGGACTTCATCGGGCCGTTCCAGTCGTTCCTGATCACGCTCGGCGTGCCGATGGCCGGCTGGGCGGGGATCCTCATCGCCGACATCCTGCGCCGCCGCACGGACTACGACGACGCGGCGCTGTTCGACCCGCGCGGTCGCTACGGGGCCTGGGACGGGGTCTCGATCGCGACCCTCGTCGGCGTCTCGCTCGTCGGCTGGGGCTTCGTGGTGAACACCTTCGCGGACGCCGCGCCGTGGAACAACTGGCAGGGCTACCTGCTGTTCCTCATCGGCGGCAGGCAGGGCGAGTGGGCCTACGCCAACCTGGGTGTGTTCCTCGCCCTCGTGCTCGGCTTCGTCATCACCTGGTTCGCCCGCGCCGCCCGGATCCGCCGCCAGGAGCAGGCATGAGCGACGCGGGCCCCGACGCGCCCTGGCTGGTCGTCGTCGATCCGCAGAACGTCTTCGCCTCCGCCGACTCGGCATGGGGATCGCCGATGTTCCCCGCGGCGTTCGCGAACATCCGGCGTCTCGCGGCGGCGGCCGGCGAGCGCGTGCTGGTCACGCGCTGGCTGCCCACCGCTGACCGGAGCACGGCGTGGGGCGACTACTTCGCCGCCTGGCCGTTCGCCGACCGCCCCGCCGACGATCCGCTGTACGACCTGGTGCCGGAGGCGCAGGGCCTCTCCCCGCATCCGACGCTCGACCTGCCCACGTTCGGAAAATGGGGAGCCGTCGAACGCGCGCTGCGGCTCGAGAACGGCGGGCGGTCGGCCCGGGTCGTGCTCACCGGCGTCGCCACCGACTGCTGCGTGATCTCCACGGCGCTCGCGGCCGCCGACGCCGGCGCCCATGTCACGATCGCGGCGGACGCGTGCGCGGGATCGGATCCGGACCACCACGCGGCCGCCCTGGAGATCATGGCGCTGTACGCCCCGCAGCTGTCGGTCGCGGACACCGACGCCGCGCTCTCGGTGCTGACCGCCTGAGGGGTCAGACCCTATGAGGGTGGGGTTCGGTTGGGTGCTTGATGGCCAAGGGCCTCACGGTGCAGATTCGTGGATCATCTCGAGAGCGGCTCGGGATGCCGACATGCAGCGGAGGCCCCTGGTGTTCATTGAGCGTACGGCGATCGGGTTGGATGTGCACGCGCGAAGCGTGCGGGCGGCGGCGTTGGATACGTCGACCGGTGAACTCATCGAAGCGAAACTTCCGCCCGGCAGCGACGCGGTCGCCCGCTGGGTGGACGCGATCGCGGTGCAGCATGGCCCGGTCGCGGCCGTGTACGAGGCCGGCCCGACCGGGTTCGGGTTGGCCCGGACTTTGACCGCAGTGGGAGTGCCGGTCGTGGTTGCGGCACCGTCGAAGATCATCCGACCGGCCGGGGACCGGGTCAAAACCGATGCCCGTGACGCGGTGTTGCTGGCACGCCTGCTGCGGATGGACGAGCTGGTGCCGGTGCGGGTCCCAACCGTCTCGGAGGAAGCAGCCCGTGACCTCGTGCGGGCCCGTGATGACGCCCGTGTCGAGCTGTTGGCCGCACGGCACCGGCTCTCGAAGTTGCTGCTGCGCCGCGGGATCGTCTACGACGGGTCGACGACTTGGAACCGGGAGCACGACTACTGGTTGCGGAGAGTCCGCCGCGATGAGCTTGCCGACGCCGGCGCGGGGACGCTGGCCGCGTTCGACGCCGGCTACGACGCCGTCACCAGCATCCTCACCCGCCGCGACCGGTTAGATGCCACGATCCTGAGCATGGCCGCGAACAGCGAGTTCACCGGCATCACGAACAGGCTCGGATGCCTGCGCGGGATCTCCACACTGACAGGGTTCGCGTTGGCCGTCGAGATCGGCGACTGGGACCGGTTCACCGGGCGCACGATCGCGTCGTATCTCGGGCTCGTCCCGTCCGAGCATTCCTCCGGCGGGTCCCGGTCCCTCGGCCCGATCACCAAGACCGGGAACACCCATGCCCGACGGTTGCTGATCGAAGCAGCCTGGCACCACAAGGCCGATTACCGGCCCGGGAAAGTCATGAAGGACCGATGGGCTGCCGCATCCGCTGCGGCCGCGGCCCGCGGCGACCAGGGCAACCGGCGGCTGCACCGCCGCTGGCAGATCCTCACCGCACACAAGAAGAAGCACACCATCGCGAACACCGCGATCGCCCGCGAACTCGCGGGCTGGTGCTGGTCCCTGGCCGTCATGGACTAACCGCGAAGACTCGTCCGCTTCCGCTGAAACGGGAACGCATGCAGCGTGAGGAGCACACCAGCGATTCGGCTGTGAGCAGCCGCGCACGCACGGCCACGCTCGACCTCAGACAAGCTCGAATGCTCCCACCGAAACAGGGTCATGCGGTAACCAACCCGCGCATATCAGACTGACCACGCGTCACAAGACACGCCGCACCCCGTCCCGTCGGACAGCGAACGACGAAGCGCCGCCCGGCAGCCAGCCCGGCGGCGCTTCACCCTGCCACTTGACAGAAACACCTACATATCAGCCGAGCACGGCGGCGAGGGCGCGCCGGGCGAGGCCGGCGCGGTCGTCGGGCGCCCACTTCACGAGCGAGTGCGCGTTCATGCCGTCCACCATGGCGAGCAGCAGCCAGGCCGCCCCGTCGGCGAGCTCGTCCGCGATCTCCCCCGACGCGACGCCGTCGGCGACGATCTGCTCGAGGTCGTGCTGCCACCGGTCCATCTCGTGGCGCACCCGGGCGGCCAGCTCCTCGTTGCGGGCGCCCGCCGCCCACGCCTGCACCCACACCAGGGTGACGTCGTCGCGGTCGCCGTCCAGCAGCGTCTGCACGATCCCGGCGATCCGCGCGCGCACACCCTGCGCCGCCGACGACTGCGTCACGACCTCCTCGCGTTCGGCCGCCACGATCGCCCCGAAGACCTCGGCCACGAACGCGTCCATGCTCGGCCGGTAGTGCGCGACGAGCGCGGGCGTCACGCCGGCCCTGGTCGCGATCGTGCGCACGGTGAGCCCGGCGATGCCGGACTCCCGGGCGAGCCCGATGGCCGCCTCCCGGATCGCCTTCTCCCGCAGTTCGGGAGGCATCCGTCGCGGGCGAGGGGTTGACGAGGTGTCCATGGGGCTATACCGTATCGCTAGTTGATCGAGTGTTCAACAAGGACGCCGAACCCGATGACGAGGAGCCCCGATGGCCTGGCGCATGCCCAGCGAGACCGCACCGCACGAGCGCACCTGGATGGCGTTCCCCGCCGAGGGGCCCACGCTCGGCGACACCGATGCGCTGCGCGAGGAGGGCTATGCCACGTGGACCGCTGTCGCGCACGCCGTGGCCGAGTTCGAGCCGGTGTCGATCCTGGTGGATCCGTCGGAGCTCGCCCGCGCCCGCCGCATGCTGTCCTCGGAGATCATGATCGTCGAGGCTCCGGTGGACGAGTTCTGGATGCGCGACTCCGGCGCCACCTTCGTCCTCGACCCGGAGCGCCCCGGCGTGCTCGGCGCCGTGGACTGGGTGTTCAACGGCTGGGGCGCCCCCGCGTGGGCGCGCTGGAGCAGCGCCGCCCAGCACGCCCGGATCATCGCGGCCGAGGCGGGCGCAGAGCTGGTCAGCTCGACCCTGGTGAACGAGGGTGGGGGGATCCACGTCGACGGCGAAGGCACCGTGCTGCTCACCGAGACGGTGCAGCTCGATCCGCGCCGCAACCCCTACCTCGACCGGCAGCGCGTCGAGGCCGAGCTGCTGCGCACGATCGGCGCCACGAAGGCCGTATGGCTGCCGCGCGGTCTCACCCGCGACTACGACGAGTTCGGCACCAACGGTCACGTCGACATCGTCGCGACGATCGCCTCCCCCGGCCGGATCCTCCTGCACGCGCAGCAGGATCCCGAGCACCCGGACCACGCCGTCTCCGCGGCGCTGCGCGCGCATCTCGCCGACCAGGTCGACGCCGCCGGCCGCCCCTTCGAGGTCGTCGACCTCCCCGCCCCGGCCACGCTGCGCGACGACGAGGGATTCGTGGACTGGAGCTATGTCAACCACCTCGTCACGAACGACGGCGTGGTGGCGTGCGGCTTCGGAGACGACCGCGCCGATGCCCGGGCCAGGGAGGTCCTCGCCGACGCCTACCCTGGACGCCGGGTCGTCACGGTCGACGCCCGCCCTCTGTTCGACCGCGGCGGCGGCATCCACTGCATCACGCAGCAGCAGCCCGCCCTCGCCCGCTGACGCTTCCGCCGCAGCCGCAGCACCCGCATCCGCCCGCCCCATTCCGAGAAAGCCCACCATGTTCGATGTCGTCGAGACCCCCATCGCTCTCCTGCGCGCCGCGCTGACCTCCGGCGAGACCACCGCCGTCGAGCTCGTGGACGCCTACCTCGCGCGCATCGACGCCTATGACGCGCCCGGCACGCCGACCGCGCTCAACGCGGTGGTCGTGCGCAACCCGGAGGCGCGTGCGGAGGCGGCCTCCTCCGATGCCCGGCGCGCGCGCGGCGAGACCCTCGGCCCGCTGGACGGCATTCCGTACACCGCGAAGGACAGCTACCTCGTGAAGGGGCTGACGGCGGCCGCCGGATCCCCCGCGTTCGCGGATCTCGTCGCGCAGCGCGACGCGTTCACGATCGAGCGGCTGCGCGGCGCGGGCGCGATCTGCCTCGGTCTCACGAACATGCCGCCGATGGCCAACGGGGGCATGCAGCGCGGCGTCTACGGGCGGGCGGAGAGCCCCTACAACCCGGACTTCCTCACCGCGCCGTTCGCATCGGGATCCTCGAACGGCTCCGGCACCGCGACGGCGGCGAGCTTCGCCGCGTTCGGGCTCGGCGAGGAGACCTGGTCCAGCGGCCGCGGCCCCGCCACGAACAACGGCCTGTGCGCCTACACGCCCTCCCGCGGCGTGATCTCGGTGCGCGGCAACTGGCCGCTCGTGCCCACGATGGACGTGGTCGTGCCGCACGCGCGCACGATGGCCGATCTGCTCGAGATCCTCGACGTGATCGTGGCAGACGACGCCGAGACGCGCGGCGACTTCTGGCGCGCGCAGCCGTGGCTCCCCCTCCCCGCGGCGTCCCGCGTGCGCCCCGCCTCGTACCCGGCGCTCACGGACGACGCGGTGGCCGGCCTCTCCGGCCTCCGGATCGGGGTGCCGCGGATGTATCTCAACGCGGATCCGGATGCCGGCACGGCGGAGCACCCCGGGATCGGCGGGCCGACCGGGCAGCGCATCGAGACCCGCGCCTCGATCATCGCCCGCTGGGAGCGGGCGCGGGCCGATCTGGAGCGCGCGGGCGCCGAGGTCGTCGAGGTCGACTTCCCCGTCGTGACGAACTACGAGGGCGACCGGCCGGGCGCTCCCACGATCGCGACCCGCGGGCTGGTCCCCCCCGACTTCCTGCAGCACGAGATCGTGGACCTGTCGGCGTGGGCGTGGGACGACTTCCTCGCCGCGAACGGGGATCCCGCGCTGCGCGGCCTGGCCGACGTCGACGGCGCGTCGATCTTCCCGCATCCCGAGGGCGCGCTGCCCGACCGCTACACCGGCTTCGACGACGACATCGCGGAGTACCCGGGCTGGGTGCGCGAGCACCCGGACGCCACGATCACGACGATCCCCGACCTCGAGGACGGCCTGATCGGCCTGGAAGAGACCCGCCGGATCGATCTCGAGGACTGGATGGACGAGCTCCGCCTCGACGCCGTCGTCTTCCCCGCGGTCGCCGATGTGGGGCCGGCCGACATGGACGTGAACCCCGCGTCTGCGGATCTGGGCTGGCGCAACGGCACCTGGATCGCGAACGGCAACCTGGCCATGCGCCATCTCGGCATCCCGAGCGTGACGGTGCCGGCCGGGCTCATGGCGGACATCGGCATGCCGATCGGACTGACCTTCATCGGCCGCGCCTATGACGACGCGAACCTGCTGCGGATCGGTGCAGGCTTCGAGGCGATCGGCGCGGAGGGCGACCGCCGGGTTCCGCCGCCGCGCACTCCGCGCCTCTGAGTCGCGACCGGCCTTGCGGCTCCGCGCACGTGTCCGCTCCGCTCGTGTCCGGTCCCTGAGCCTGTCGAAGGGACATCGCCCACCGCCCCCGGTACGGTCCGGCCCGGTCCCTGAGCCTGTCGAAGGGTTATCGCCCCCGCCCCCGGTCCGGTCGTGCCAGTGTGTCGGCAGATTTCGCGCGTCCTTCTCCTCCGGACGACCCGGCCGTAGCCTGAACGGACCGATCCTGTGAGGAGACCACCGTGGACACGCCCCGTATCCGTCTTTCGCCCGCCGAGGTGCGTGGACGTGCGGCGTGCATGTGCGACCACGGCGATGTCTGCTCCTCGTTCGCGCCCGGCCACGCCCTGCACCTGATCCAGTCCCGGCTCGCCGCCGCGACGACGACCGGCTGGGCCGATGCGCTCGTCGTGCACGCCGACCGTGGCACGGGAGAGATCCTGCTGCACACGCTCGACGGCGAGGAGCTCACCCTCTGGAACGCCGGCGGCGCATCGCTCGAGGTCGAGCCGGGTCAGCCCGTCGCCCTGCACACCCGCTGGGACGTGCTCGCGGTCGGCACGCTGCGCTACAACGTCGCACGCGTCTGAGCCGGCACGGGCGCAAGGCAGACCGGCTCGCGCCGGCCACGCCTCGCCCCGTGATCGTCAGGACCGCAGCTCGCGGGTGAAGCCCTGCAGGTGCTCCTGCAGGCGCAGGATCCTGAGATCGCGTGCCGCCTCGCGGTCGAAGCCCTCGTAGGCGAGCGGCGGCAGCCGGCGCACGTTCGCCGAGCAGGCGAAGTTCGCGCAGACCAGGGTGCCGATCGTGTCGCCGTTGCGGCCGGCCGGGCCGGCCTTGCGGGCCGCGAAGAACTGCACGTCGTTGCGCAGGGTGACGTCCTCGCACCACGAGCACTGCGCGCGGGCGAGCGTGCGCTGCTCGGCCGGCTGCAGCAGCACCGCGACGGCCGACCCGTCGCCGCTCCAGGCGGCGACGTAGGCGCGGCGGGGCATCTTCGGATCCTGCCAGCCGAGGAAGTCGAGCGCCTCGAAGTCGACGTCGGCGAAGTCCGGCGGCAGGGTCAGCGAGGCGGCCTCCTTGCGGGAGGCGTTGAGGAAGGATGCGCGGATGGTGCGCTCATCGATGGGAAGCATGTCTGTGCTCTCTGCCCGCGAGGGGCGTCACGATACGAAGGGCGCCGGACGGTGTGTCGACGGCGAGAGGGCCGGCGGACGCACCGCCGGACGACACCCGAGGGGTTACCCGCTCTCGGGCACGACAGATCACCGGCGATCGTCATCGCCGGTGGACGTCAGCCTCTGCCGCCGGCACGGAAAGCGCCGGCGACCTCCTTCGGCACCGCGAGGGTGCTCCGCGTGACGAGCATGTCTCGATTCTACGTCGCCCGGCCGAACCGGGCCCTGAGCCGGTGTCAGGCGGCCATCATCGAGCTGCGCATCGCCATGCACGCATCCATGCATGCCTTGCAGGCGGCCGCGCACATCCGACAGACCTCGCTGTGGTTCTCGTGCGGCATGCACATGTCCATGCAGAGCTGGCACATCGCCATGCAGGCGTCGAGCATCGACATCATCACCGCCGGCGTCATGCCCTGCATGCGCATCATCGAGCGCATCATCGTGTTGCACATGTCGGCGCAGTTCATGCAGGCCGGCGAGCAGTCCATCATCTGCGTGGAACAGACCGTGCATGCCTGCTCGCACGCGGAACACGCGTCCATGCAGGCCTGCATCAGGGACATATCCATCGCCTGAGCGTCGCCCATCATGCCCTTCATCGAGTCCATCATCATCGCGTCCATCGCAAGCTCCTTCGTCAGCGGAAGGCGGGAGAACGACCCGTCTGACGCAAGGCTAACCCCGACGGCCCGTCACGTCGATGCCCGATCCGCGGGGGTCCCGCGGTCCTGCGCAGAGGGCGCGTCGTCCTGCGCGGGCACGCGAATCCCGCCGCGGAGCGGCGGAGGTCGCGGGCCGGGCAGGCACGAAAAAGGCCGCCCGTGAGGGCGGCCTTGAATCATTCAGACCCTGAAATGCAGAAAGGCCACCCTGCTTTGGGTGGCCTTTCTGGTAAAGGAAGTCCGGCGGTGTCCTACTCTCCCACAGGGTCCCCCCTGCAGTACCATCGGCGCTGTGAGGCTTAGCTTCCGGGTTCGGAATGTGACCGGGCGTTTCCCTCACGCTATGGCCGCCGAAACACTATTGACGTGTCTCGAACAAGCACAAACATGAATGTTTGATGTGTTCGCGGTTTCGACCGTACGTCGAGAACCACAAAGTGGACGCAAGCACCAGGAACGGTGTGTTATCAAGTCATCGGCTTATTAGTACCAGTCAGCTGCACGCATTGCTGCGCTTCCACATCTGGCCTATCAACCCAGTAGTCTGGCTGGGAGCCTCTCACCCGAAGGTATGGAAGTCTCATCTTGAGGCCGGCTTCCCGCTTAGATGCTTTCAGCGGTTATCCATCCCGAACGTAGCTAACCAGCGGTGCTCCTGGCGGAACAACTGGCACACCAGAGGTTCGTCCAACCCGGTCCTCTCGTACTAGGGTCAGATCCTCTCAAACTTCCTACGCGCGCAGCGGATAGGGACCGAACTGTCTCACGACGTTCTAAACCCAGCTCGCGTACCGCTTTAATGGGCGAACAGCCCAACCCTTGGGACCTACTCCAGCCCCAGGATGCGACGAGCCGACATCGAGGTGCCAAACCATGCCGTCGATATGGACTCTTGGGCAAGATCAGCCTGTTATCCCCGAGGTACCTTTTATCCGTTGAGCGACAGCGCTTCCACAAGCCACTGCCGGATCACTAGTCCCGACTTTCGTCCCTGCTCGACCTGTCAGTCTCACAGTCAAGCTCCCTTGTGCACTTACACTCGACACCTGATTGCCAACCAGGTTGAGGGAACCTTTGGGCGCCTCCGTTACTTTTTGGGAGGCAACCGCCCCAGTTAAACTACCCACCAGGCACTGTCCCTGAACCGGATCACGGTTCGAAGTTAGATATCCAGAGTGACCAGAGTGGTATTTCAACAATGACTCCACGGTAACTGGCGTCACCGCTTCAAAGTCTCCCACCTATCCTACACAAGCCACACCGAACACCAATACCAAGCTGTAGTAAAGGTCACGGGGTCTTTCCGTCCTGCTGCGCGTAACGAGCATCTTTACTCGTAATGCAATTTCGCCGAGTTCGCGGTTGAGACAGTTGGGAAGTCGTTACGCCATTCGTGCAGGTCGGAACTTACCCGACAAGGAATTTCGCTACCTTAGGATGGTTATAGTTACCACCGCCGTTTACTGGGGCTTAAATTCTGAGCTTCGCCGAAGCTAACCCGTCCTCTTAACCTTCCAGCACCGGGCAGGCGTCAGTCCGTATACATCGTCTTGCGACTTGGCACGGACCTGTGTTTTTAGTAAACAGTCGCTACCCACTAGTCTCTGCGGCCACCACACCCTTTTCCACGCAAGGCGGTATAAGTGGATGGCCCCCCTTCTCCCGAAGTTACGGGGGCATTTTGCCGAGTTCCTTAACCACGATTCTCTCGATCTCCTTGGTATTCTCTACCTGACCACCTGAGTCGGTTTGGGGTACGGGCGGCTAGAACCTCGCGTCGATGCTTTTCTTGGCAGCATAGGATCACCCACTTTTCATCCGCATCGTGTCTCAGCCTGAATGAGAGACGGATTTGCCTATCTCTCGGCCTACGCACTTGCACCAGGACAACCATCGCCTGGCTTGGGCTACCTTCCTGCGTCACACCTGTTAATACGCTAGCCGCACCAGAATGGGGTCGTACGCTAGGCCCCACGCCATCACCCGAAGGATCCGGTCGCAGGGATTCAGATACTTAGCACTACTGGATTGACTGGGGCGGTTCTTCGCCGGTACGGGAATATCAACCCGTTGTCCATCGACTACGCCTGTCGGCCTCGCCTTAGGTCCCGACTTACCCAGGGAAGATTAGCTTGACCCTGGAACCCTTGGTCTTTCGGAGGACGTGTTTCTCACACGTCTTTCGCTACTCATGCCTGCATTCTCACTCGTGTGGCGTCCACGGCTGGATCACTCCGCCGCTTCACCCGCCACACGACGCTCTCCTACCCATCAACACGGCTGGACCACGAAGGCCTACCATTAATGTCAATGCCACAACTTCGGTGGCGTGCTTGAGCCCCGTTACATTGTCGGCGCGGAATCACTTGACCAGTGAGCTATTACGCACTCTTTCAAGGGTGGCTGCTTCTAAGCCAACCTCCTGGTTGTCACAGCAACTCCACATCCTTTCCCACTTAGCACGCGCTTAGGGACCTTAGATGGTGGTCTGGGTTGTTTCCCTCTCGACTATGAAGCTTATCCCCCACAGTCTCACTGCTGCGCTCTCACTTACCGGCATTCGGAGTTTGGCTGACGTCAGTAACCTTGTAGGGCCCATCGGCCATCCAGTAGCTCTACCTCCGGCAAGAAACACGCAACGCTGCACCTAAATGCATTTCGGAGAGAACCAGCTATCACGAAGTTTGATTGGCCTTTCACCCCTATCCACAGCTCATCCCCTCAGTTTTCAACCTAAGTGGGTTCGGCCCTCCACGACGTCTTACCGTCGCTTCAGCCTGGCCATGGATAGATCACTTCGCTTCGGGTCTAGGACACGCGACTGAATCGCCCTATTCAGACTCGCTTTCGCTACGGCTACCCCACACGGGTTAACCTCGCCACGTATCGCTAACTCGCAGGCTCATTCTTCAAAAGGCACGCTGTCACCCCTACTAAGGAGGCTCCAACGGTTTGTAAGCAAACGGTTTCAGGTACTATTTCACTCCCCTCCCGGGGTACTTTTCACCTTTCCCTCACGGTACTTGTCCGCTATCGGTCATCTGGGAGTATTTAGGCTTATCAGGTGGTCCTGACAGATTCACACGGGATTTCACGGGCCCCGTGCTACTTGGGATACTCTTCACGCCAAGCCAGGCATTTCGACTACGGGGTTCGCACCCTCTATGACCGGCCATTCAAAACCGTTCGTCTATACCTGCTTGTAACGCTGAAAGTTCGGCAGAACAATCCAAAAAGTCCCACAACCCCGAGCATGCAACGCCTGCCGGCTATCACACACACCCGGTTTAGCCTCATCCGCTTTCGCTCGCCACTACTCACGGAATCACATGTTGTTTTCTCTTCCTGTGGGTACTGAGATGTTTCACTTCCCCACGTTCCCTCTACCCGCCCTATATATTCAGGCGGGAGTCACTAGGTCGGCACGCCGCCCAGCGGGGTTTCCCCATTCGGACACCCTCGGATCAAAACTCGCTTATCAGTTCCCCGAGGCTTATCGCAGATTGCTACGTCCTTCTTCGGCTCCAGATGCCAAGGCATCCACCGTTTGCTCTTAAAGACTTGAAATCACATGAGTTCATCAAGAATCGGAACCAAACCCCGAAGGATCCGGTTCGAAATTGACTAATGATCTTTAAGATCATCAAAACGAGACAATCCGAAGATCGTCTCGAAGATGCTCGCGTCCACTGTGTAGTTCTCAAAGTACGGGCGGTGCTCATCCCCACCAGCACAAAACCGGCGGCGAAGAGCCCGAGGAACAGCTGCGATCCGAAGATCACATCCGGTCCCTCAGGACCCAACAGCGTGCAGGCACCCCGCTCACCCATCCCCACGTTCCCACCAGACCCGAAGGCCCGACGTACTAACGAAGATCAGCTGCGCTGATGCCATGTCAAATGTTCCACCCATGAGCTAACCGGCAAGACACATTCGGTCTCGACCCGGCGCCTGGAAGACCGAAGCCTCCAGATGCTCCTTAGAAAGGAGGTGATCCAGCCGCACCTTCCGGTACGGCTACCTTGTTACGACTTAGTCCTAATTACCGATCCCACCTTCGACGGCTCCCTCCACAAGGGTTAGGCCACCGGCTTCAGGTGTTACCGACTTTCATGACTTGACGGGCGGTGTGTACAAGACCCGGGAACGTATTCACCGCAGCGTTGCTGATCTGCGATTACTAGCGACTCCGACTTCATGAGGTCGAGTTGCAGACCTCAATCCGAACTGGGACCGGCTTTTTGGGATTCGCTCCACCTCACGGTATTGCAGCCCTTTGTACCGGCCATTGTAGCATGCGTGAAGCCCAAGACATAAGGGGCATGATGATTTGACGTCATCCCCACCTTCCTCCGAGTTGACCCCGGCAGTATCCCATGAGTTCCCACCATTACGTGCTGGCAACATAGAACGAGGGTTGCGCTCGTTGCGGGACTTAACCCAACATCTCACGACACGAGCTGACGACAACCATGCACCACCTGTTCACCAGTGTCCAAAGAGTCCCGTATTTCTACGGTGTTCTGGTGTATGTCAAGCCTTGGTAAGGTTCTTCGCGTTGCATCGAATTAATCCGCATGCTCCGCCGCTTGTGCGGGTCCCCGTCAATTCCTTTGAGTTTTAGCCTTGCGGCCGTACTCCCCAGGCGGGGAACTTAATGCGTTAGCTGCGTCACGGAATCCGTGGAAAGGACCCCACAACTAGTTCCCAACGTTTACGGGGTGGACTACCAGGGTATCTAAGCCTGTTTGCTCCCCACCCTTTCGCTCCTCAGCGTCAGTTACGGCCCAGAGATCTGCCTTCGCCATCGGTGTTCCTCCTGATATCTGCGCATTCCACCGCTACACCAGGAATTCCAATCTCCCCTACCGCACTCTAGTCTGCCCGTACCCACTGCAGACCCGAGGTTGAGCCTCGGGATTTCACAGCAGACGCGACAAACCGCCTACGAGCTCTTTACGCCCAATAATTCCGGATAACGCTTGCGCCCTACGTATTACCGCGGCTGCTGGCACGTAGTTAGCCGGCGCTTTTTCTGCAGGTACCGTCACTCACGCTTCTTCCCTGCTAAAAGAGGTTTACAACCCGAAGGCCGTCATCCCTCACGCGGCGTTGCTGCATCAGGCTTCCGCCCATTGTGCAATATTCCCCACTGCTGCCTCCCGTAGGAGTCTGGGCCGTGTCTCAGTCCCAGTGTGGCCGGTCACCCTCTCAGGCCGGCTACCCGTCGACGCCTTGGTGAGCCATTACCTCACCAACAAGCTGATAGGCCGCGAGCCCATCCCCCACCAAAAAATCTTTCCAACCAGTAACCATGCGGTTCCAGTTCGTATCCAGTATTAGACGCCGTTTCCAGCGCTTATCCCAGAGTGAGGGGCAGGTTGCTCACGTGTTACTCACCCGTTCGCCACTAATCCCCCAAAGCAAGCTTCGGGTTCATCGTTCGACTTGCATGTGTTAAGCACGCCGCCAGCGTTCATCCTGAGCCAGGATCAAACTCTCCGTAAAAGAAAAAAACAGGACCACCAGGGAAAACCAGCGACCTGCGAGTTTGAAACTGACCAAAGAGACAAAATCAACTGACTTCATCCGAATGCCAACCCCGAAAAAAGGAGTTGGTCTTTGATCCAAAGGAATTTCTCAAACCAGCCCAAAAAGGACCGGAACGAGGAATAAATTGGCATTTGACAAGTGCACGCTGTTGAGTTCTCAAGGATCGGATGCTCCTGCGTTCCGGCCTCTCAGCCTTCCCTTCAGGGCAACTTCTCTATCTTATCCGTGTCGCTCAGGCTGTCAAATCGACGCGCCGTGAGGTTTGGACCAGATCCGCTGTCTCGTTTCCGAGGCAACTTCTCAAGCTTAGCCCTCCCGGCCAGTCTGTCAAATCGACGATCCTGGCGGACGGCCACCATTTCGAGCGCACGCGCTCGACCCCGCCGCAGGACGAACCTGCGAAGAGGAACCAGCTTCCGGAGAAGGAGGTGGGCGGTTGTTCGCCGCTTGGGGAGTCAGGCCTTCCGGCCCTTCGCTCTACCGCTTGGGGCGAACAAGTAATAAGTTACGCGGATCCCCGGGTTCCGGCAAATCGCGGCGCCCGCCCGGGCGTGTCG
>NZ_JBQEOZ010000024.1:0-24708 GCF_052045495.1 Microbacterium sp. 22242
CTACATCGACAAACCACCCGCACCCGTCACCTTCACCATCGACGATTCACACGCCGATCCACCACCCGACCACGAACCGGCGCCGTTCTGACCGCGCTCAGCGACGGCCAGGTCGGGCCGAGAGCGCGGCGCGGCCCCGCGAGGGCGCTCACCGACCGCAGGGAACCATCAGACTGCGACTGATCCTCGTGATCAGTCCTGGACGTCGATGCCCGCGGACCGGGCGAACTCCGGCGCCAGCAGCTCGACCTGGCGGGACGTCAGGGTCGCGCCCCGCAGTGCAGTGACGTCGAGGAACGCCAGCGCGTCGAGCCCGCGCAGGTCCAGCGCGTCGGCGCGGAGCCCGCGGGTGTCGACCTCGTCCGCGCTGCTGCGCTCGAACCGGACCCGCGTGACCGTCGCTGCCGGCAGATCCACGGTGACGAGGGTGCAGTCGGCGATGAGGGAGTCTTGGATCTTCGCCGCGGCGAGCGAGAGATAGTCGACGCGCGCGTGCTCCAGGATCAGCTCCGCGATGTGCCCACCGGACAGATCCAGTGTGCCGATCCGTCCGCCGGAGATGCGCAGCCGGCGGATCGTGGCGTCCTTGAGCGACAGCACCGGCGTGCGCGCGTCCACGATCTCGACGTCGAGCACCGTCGCGCCGGTCAGGTCGACGCGGTCGGCGGCGCCGGACAGCGAGCACTGCTCGAACTGCGCGTGCGCGAGATCCTCGGCGAGCGGGATCCGCAGGCCGACGTGGTCGCCGTGCCGGCGTCCCATCGCGTCGTCGAGCTCGTCCGGCAGATCGGGCGGCGAGACACGGGGCGGCTGGGGAGTCTCGGTGCTGCGGGCCATGCCACGACCATAGGGCCGGCCGCCGACAGCCGACAGCCGACAGCCGACAGCCGACAGCCGACAGCGGGCGTGCAGTCCGCCGGGGCCGCGCATCCGGCGGCGTGGAGCGAGGGGGGACCCGGCGGCGTAGACTGGACCGCACGAGCATCGATCCGGCCATCACCGGGGAGCTCTCGGAAGAACGCTTCGACAAGCTCGGCGCAAGCTCGAAAGGGTCAGCGCAAGCACGACAGACTCGTGCGAGCGCGGTCGGAGTCAGTAGAACCGAGCGGGGCAGGCCCGTCACAGCCGCAGTGAGAGGGGTCTCGTCCATCGGTCGGGGCAACGCAGGGTGGTACCGCGGTCTTCGCCGAAAGGCGGGATCGTCCCGGCGAGCAGCATCCGCCCGCCACCGACACTGCGAGACACGATGACCTACCCGCGCACGTCCGCTTCGACAAGCTCAGCGACCGGATCCTTCGGCCCCGCCGCCGACGCTTCGACAGGCTCAGCGACCGTCACCCCGAGCCCGCGCTTCCCCGAGATCGAGCGCGAGGTGCTCGCGTTCTGGGAGGCCGACGACACCTTCCGTGCCTCGATCGCGCAGCGCGACGGCGCCGAGGAGTGGGTCTTCTACGACGGCCCGCCGTTCGCGAACGGCCTGCCGCACTACGGGCACCTGCTCACCGGCTACGCGAAAGACTTGTTCCCGCGGTTCCAGACCATGCTCGGCAAGAAGGTCGACCGCGTGTTCGGATGGGACACCCACGGCTTGCCCGCCGAGCTCGAGGCGATGAAGCAACTCGGCATCACCGAGAAGGACGAGATCGAGCAGATGGGCATCGACGTCTTCAACGCGAAGGCGCGCGAGTCCGTGCTCACGTACACGCACGAGTGGCAGGACTACGTCACCCGCCAGGCGCGCTGGGTCGACTTCGAGCGCGGCTACAAGACGCTCGATCTCAGCTACATGGAGAGCGTGCTCTGGGCATTCAAGACCCTGTACGACAAGGGCCTCGCCTACGAGGGCTACCGGGTGCTGCCGTACTGCTGGCGCGACGAGACGCCGCTGTCGGCGCACGAGCTGCGCATGGACGACGACGTCTACAAGGAGCGTCAGGATCCCTCCGTCACCGTGAGCTTCCCGCTCACCGGCGCGAAGGCCGCAGCCCTCGGGCTCGACGGCGTGCGGGCGCTGGCGTGGACCACGACTCCGTGGACCCTGCCGACCAACCTCGCCCTCGCCGTGGGGCCGGAGATCGTCTATGCGGTGCTGCCCGTGGGCCCGAACGGCGCGTCCGAGGGGGCGGAGGGCGAGCGGTTCCTGCTCGCGAGGGACCTTCTCGGCGGCTACGCGAAGGACCTCGGCTACGACAGCGCCGACGACGCCCTCGCCGCGGTGCAGACGACGGTGACCGGAGCCGAGCTCGGCGGCGTCACCTACGAGCGGCTCTTCGACTACTACGCCGACACGGAGACCTGGGGCACCCAGAACGCCTGGCAGATCCTCGTCGACGACTACGTCACCACGAGCGACGGCACCGGCATCGTGCACCAGGCGCCCGCCTACGGTGAGGACGACCAGCGCGTCGCCGGCGCGGCGGGCATCCCGACCATCCTCTCCCTCGACGAGGGCGGCCGCTTCCTGCCGCAGGTGAGCGACGTCGCGGACGAGCTCTGGATGGACGCGAACACGCCGCTCGTGCGACTTCTGCGCGGGAACGGGCGCCTGCTGCGCCTGCAGAGCTACCTGCACTCCTACCCGCACTGCTGGCGCTGCCGGAACCCCCTGATCTACAAGGCCGTGTCCAGCTGGTTCGTGCGCGTCACCGACTTCAAGGACGAGATGCTCGCGAACAACGAGCAGATCACCTGGGTGCCGGAGAACGTCAAGCACGGCCAGTTCGGCAAGTGGCTCGAGGGCGCGCGCGACTGGTCGATCAGCCGCAACCGGTACTGGGGATCCCCGATCCCGATCTGGAAGAGCGACGACCCCGAGCACCCGCGCGTGGACGCGTACGGATCCCTCGCCGACCTGGAGCGCGACTTCGGCCGCCTCCCGCGCAACGCCGAGGGCGAGGTGGATCTGCACCGC
Organism: Microbacterium sp. 22242; assembly: GCF_052045495.1. Classification (NCBI taxonomy): domain Bacteria; kingdom Bacillati; phylum Actinomycetota; class Actinomycetes; order Micrococcales; family Microbacteriaceae; genus Microbacterium; species Microbacterium sp. 22242. Next base: position 2,912 of record NZ_JBQEOZ010000024.1, read on the forward strand.
CCGTACATCGACGAGTTGACCCGGCCGAACCCCGACGACCCGACCGGGCGGAGCACGATGCGCCGGATCGAGGACGTCTTCGACGTGTGGTTCGACTCCGGATCCATGCCGTTCGCGCAGGTGCACTACCCGTTCGAAAACCAGGAATGGTTCGACTCGCACTCGCCGGCCGACTTCATCGTCGAGTACATCGGGCAGACCCGCGGCTGGTTCTACCTCATGCACGTGCTGTCGACCGCGCTGTTCGACCGCCCGGCGTTCACCGGCGTGAGCTGCCACGGCATCGTGCTGGGATCCGACGGCTACAAGATGTCGAAGTCACTGCGGAACTACCCCGACGTGTCCGAGGTGTTCGACCGCGACGGATCCGACGCGATGCGCTGGTTCCTGATGTCCAGCTCCGTGCTGCGCGGCGGCAACCTCTCGGTGACCGAGGAGGGGATCCGCGCCGGCGTGCGCGAGTTCATTCTGCCGCTGTGGAACTCGTGGTACTTCTTCGCCACGTACGCCAATGCTGCGGGCGGCCCTGCGACGGGCTCAGGGACCGGCATGCAGGGGTACGAGGCGCGCTGGCGCACGGATTCGACCGACGTGCTGGACCGGTACATCCTGGCCCGCACCGGCGACCTCGTGCGCGGGGTGCAGGAGGATCTCGAGGGACTCGACTCCACCACAGCCGCAGCACGGCTGCGCGAGTTCGCCGAGGTGCTCACGAACTGGTACATCCGCCGCTCCCGCGACCGTTTCTGGGTCGGCGTCGACCCTTCCGACCCGGCGACGACCGAGGCGTTCGACACGCTCTACACCGTGCTGGAGACGCTGACCCGCGTGGCGGCGCCGCTCGTGCCGCTGATCGGCGAGCGCGTGTGGCAGGGTCTCACCGGCGGGCGCAGCGTGCACCTGACCGACTGGCCCGATGCGGAGCTGTTCCCGCACGCCGACGACGTGCGGGACGCGATGGACGCCGTGCGCGAGCTGTCCAGCGTCGGCAACGCCCTGCGCAAGAAGGAGAAGCTGCGGGTGCGCCTGCCGCTCGCCCGGTTCACTGTCGTGTCCCCGAACGCCGCCGCGCTCGCCCCGTTCGAGGACATCCTCCGCGAGGAGCTGAACGTCAAGGCGGTCGAGCTCGTGCCGCAGGCCGAGGGCACCGCGGCGGAGTACGGCATCAGCCACCGCCTCAGCGTCAACGCGCGCGCTGCGGGCCCGCGCCTCGGCAAGGACGTGCAGCGCGTCATCCGCGCCGCGAAGGACGGCTTCTGGACCGAGAAAGCCGGTGTGGTGACCGCCGACGGCATCGCGCTGGAGCCGCACGAGTACGAGCTCGCGCTGGAGACCACCGGGCGTCCCGAGGGCGAGGCGCTCGCGGTGGTCCCCTCGGGCGGCTTCGTGCTGCTCGACACCGCGACCACGCCGGAGCTCGAGGCGGAGGGCCTGGCCCGCGACGTGATCCGCGCGGTGCAGGACACCCGCAAGAACGCCGGCTTCGATGTGAGCGACCGGATCCGGCTGCAGCTGCGCTTCGACGACGCCGAGGACGCGGCAGCGGTCCGCAGCGCGTTCGACGTCGCCGGCGTGGCCGAGGAGACGCTCGCGGTCGAGGCAGACGTCCTGGACCAGGGAGCCGAGTTCGCCACGGCCGAGTTCGTGGCGGACATCGGCGCAGGCACGTACGCCAACCGCGGCGGATTCGCCGTCGCAGTGAGCCGGATCGGAGACACCGTATGAGCGACGACCGCGAACGCGCCGACGCCGTCTACTCGGCGCTGCTGGAGCGCGCGGGGGAGCGCTGGGTGCAGCCCCGCAAGGAGCGCACCGCCCGACTGCTCGAGCTGATGGACGACCCGCAGAAGACGTACCGTGTGGTGCACCTCACCGGCACGAACGGGAAGACGTCGACCGCGCGGATGATCGAGAGCCTGCTGCGCGCGCACGGCCTGCGCACAGGCCTGTTCACCAGCCCGCATCTGGAGCGCTTCACGGAGCGGATCATGATCGACGGCGAGCCGATCGCCGACGCCGCCGTCGCGGACGCGTGGGAGGAGATCGAACCCCTCGTCGGCATCGTGGACGCCGAGCTCGAGGCCGGGGGCGACGCCCCGCTGACGTTCTTCGAGCTGCTCACCGTGCTCGCCTTCGTGGCCTGCGCGGACGCCCCCGTCGACGTCCTCGTCCTCGAGGTCGGCATGGGCGGATCCTGGGACTCCACGAACACGGCCGACGGCGACGTCGCCGTGTTCACGCCGATCGACCTGGACCACGCGGACCGCCTGGGCGACACGATCGCGAAGATCGCCACGGTGAAGGCCGGGATCATCAAGGACGGCGCCGCCGTGGTCTCCTCGCGGCAGGCCCCCGAGGCCGAGGCCGTGCTGCGCCGTGCCGCGGAGGAGCACGGCACCACGATCGCGTTCGAGGGCCATGACTTCGCTCTCGTCGAGCAGCGTCTCGCCGTCGGCGGCCAGCAGATCACCGTGCGCGGTCTCGCGGGGCAATACATCGAGGAGTACCTGCCGCTGTACGGCGCGCACCAGGGCTTCAACGCCGCGCTGGCGATCGCCGCGGTCGAATCGCTGATCGGCGACGCGCGGCAGGCGATCGTCGGCGACGTGCTCGCCGAGGGACTGCAGGGCGCGACCTCGCCGGGCCGGCTGCAGCTGCTCGGCATCGCGCCGACCGTCGTGGTCGACGCCGCTCACAACCCGCACGGCGCCCGCGCGCTCGCTGAGGCGCTGCGCGAAAGCTTCGACTTCGACGAGTGGGGCCTCGTGCTCGGCGTGCTCGGCGACAAGGACGCGAGCGGGATCGTCGACGTGCTGCTGCCGTCCGTCGAGCACGTGTTCGCCACCGCCCCCGACTCGGAGCGGGCCAGCGACCCCGATCGGATCGCCGACCTCGTCGAGGCGGCCGGGGGGCGCGTCACCGTGCATCCCTCGCTCTCCGACGCGGCCGACGCCGCCCGGGAGTGGGCGGCCTCCGCCGACCGTCGTGCGGTGGTCATCGCAGGATCCGTGGTGCTGGCGGGCGAGGCGATCTCCCTCGCGGCCGACGAGGACTGGAAGAGCGGATGGCGGGCGTGACCGATCCGGCGGCGACCGGAGGCGCCTCGGCCCCTCGCCGCGCCCGGAAGCCGCGGGGGCTCGCGCAGAAGCTCGGATCCGTCGTCCTCGCCTTCGAGGCGATCGTGGTCGCGCTCGCCGGCCTGACGATCTTCGGGCTGAAGGCCCTCGGCCCCGGCATCGAGCCGTGGTGGGCGATCGTGGGCGGCGGCGTGGTCGCCGTCGCGATGCTGATCGTGGCGGGGCTGACCGGCAGCCGTGCCGGAATCGTGATGGGATGGATCCTGCAGGTCGTCGTCCTGCTGTCCGCCTTCCTGGTGCCCGCGATCCTGCTGGTCGTGGTCGTCTTCGGCGGCATGTGGACCTACGCGATGATCGTCGGCGGACGCGCCGACCGCGCCGCCCGCAGGACCGCCTCCGCGACGACGAACCCGACCGAACCGACGACAGAGAGTGACTGACATGCACACCGAAGAGACCCTCGTCCTGGTCAAGCCGGACGGCGTCGCGCGCGGCCTCACCGGCGCGATCCTCGCCCGCATCGAGGCCAAGGGCTACGCCCTCGTCGACATCCGCCTCGTCGAGCCCGACCGCGATCTTCTCGCCGCGCACTACGCCGAGCACGAGGGCAAGCCCTTCTACGAGCCGCTGCTCGAGTTCATGCTGTCCGGCCCGTCCGTCGCGATCCGCCTCGCCGGCAACCGCGTCATCGAGGGCTTCCGCTCGCTCGCAGGCACCACCGATCCCACCACTGCCGCGCCCGGCACTATCCGCGGCGACTTCGGCCGCGACTGGGGACTGAAGGTCCAGCAGAACCTCGTGCACGGCTCCGACTCGCCCGAGTCCGCCGCCCGCGAACTGGGCATCTGGTTCGACTGAACCGCACCCACGAGAACGCCCCGTCCGGTCCCTGAGCATCTGGTCTGACTGGACCGCATCCACGAGAACGCCCCGTCCGGTCCCTGAGCTCGTCGAAGGGTCCGAACGGGGCGTTCCTGTGCGCGGCGCCTCAGCCGCGGACGAGCCGGATGACCTCGCCGATCAGGTCGACGCCGGCCGCCTGCGCGAGCAGCACGACGACGGCGAAGGCGAGGATCGACGCGAGCGGAACCCAGACGCCGAGTCGCCGGGCGCGCTCCTGCGCGCGGCGGTTCACGGGGAACGTCCCGTTGGCGAACAGCTGCAGCATCGTCGCCAGGAAGGTCGGGATCATCACGACGTAGGTCAGGCCGCACCACGGGCACAGCGTGTGCAGGGCGAAGAAGCTCTGCCCGATCAGCCAGCAGATGAACACGAACGCGGCCGTGATCCCGAGCCCGTACAGCGCCCAGAACCAGCGCGGGAAGCGGGCGCCCGCCAGGATCGCCACGCCCACGACGAGCGGGGCCATCCAGCCGGTGAGCCCGATGATCGGGTTCGGGAAGCCGAACACGGAGCCCTGCCAGGACTCGAGGTTGGTGCCGCACTGCACGAGCGCGCTGACATTGCAGCTCAGCGAGGCGTGCGGGTTCGCCAGCGTCGCGAACTTGTCGAGAGTGAGCTGGAAGGCGGCCCACCACCCGAGCACGCTCGCGACGATGAGCCAGAGGGCGTAGCCGACGGGGCGGTGGCCCGACAGGTTGCGCGAGGGCGGACGCAGTGCAGACATGTCGCGATTATGGCAGTCGTCCTTCTGCATGGGATCCACGCCGCCTCATTCCGAACGCGTCGCGTCGGAGATCCGGGCGCGATGGTGCGATAATGGACGCGTCCCGCCGCGGAATCGGCGGACGACGGATACAGACTTCGGGAGCTCCGGCTCCCAGCGATCAGAGCACTCGCCGATCGCAGACCGAGTGAGTACGCCGACGCCGAGCGCGTCGCACGAGAGAATTCACGGCGGCTGGGCCGCTGTGCAGGGAGTACGCCAGAGATGGCCGACGAGAACAATGACAACGCCCCTACCCTCGATCTCGACGCGCTGCTGCCGGTAGCGCACGAGCAGACCCCGCAGGCGCCCGCGTCCGCGGCCGAGGAGCCTCCGACGGGGGAAGGATCCACGGACGCGTCCGGGCAGGATGCATCCGAGCAGGACGCCGCCGCGCAGGAGGACGCCCCGGTCGAGGAGACCGGTCCCGCCTCTGCTCCTGCCGAAGCCGCTGCCGTCGAGGACACCACGGTCGAGGACTCAGCAGACGAGGAGACCGTGGCCGAAGACAGCGCGGAGCCGGCCGACGCCGCCGCCGACGCCGCAGAGCCCGCCGGAGCCGCGACGTCCGATGGCCCCGACGCCGAGCCGGCCGCGACCGAGCCGGCCGCCGACGACATCGCTGAGACGCCCGAAGTCGATTCCGCTGGGGCGCCCGAAGGCGAGTCCGCTGCGGCGACCGCCACCGACCCCGCGCCGGTCACCGCCGTGAGCCTGGGCCTGCTGCCCGAGGTCTTCGTGTCCCGGGTGTCGACGCAGCTGCACTTCCACGCGCCCACCATCGTTCCGCTCCCGGCCCGCCCGCCCCGTGAGGCCCGGGACAGCCGTGACGGCGAGGACCGCGACCGCAGCCGAGGCCGCGGTCGCGGGGACAACGCCGAACAGCCGCGCCAGCGCCAGCGCGTGGTCGAGTACATCACCGAGCCCAAGGCCATCAAGGGCTCCACCCGCCTCGAGGCGAAGAAGCAGCGCCGCCGCGACGGCCGTGACGCCGGCCGCCGCCGCCCCGTGGTCACCGAGGCCGAGTTCCTCGCCCGCCGCGAGGCCGTCGACCGCGAGATGATCGTGCGCTCCAAGAACGGGCGCACCCAGATCGCTGTGCTCGAGGACAACGTGCTCGTCGAGCACTACGTCGCGCGCAACCAGGACGCGTCGCTGATCGGCAACGTCTACCTCGGCCGTGTGCAGAACGTGCTGCCCAGCATGGAGGCCGCGTTCGTCGACATCGGCCGCGGCCGCAACGCCGTGCTGTACTCCGGCGAGGTGGACTGGGACGGCGTCGAGACCGGCAACCAGCCGCGCCGCATCGAGCTCGCGCTCAAGGCCGGCGACCGCGTGCTCGTGCAGGTCACCAAGGATCCGGTGGGTCACAAGGGTGCCCGCCTCACCAGCCAGATCTCGCTGCCCGGCCGCTACCTCGTGTACGTGCCGAACGGCTCGATGAACGGCATCTCCCGCAAGCTCCCCGACACCGAGCGCGCGCGCCTGAAGCGCATCCTCAAGGAGGTGCTCCCCGAGTCCAGCGGCGTGATCGTGCGCACCGCGGCCGAGGGCGCCACCGAGGAGCAGCTGACGCACGACGTGCAGCGCCTTACCGCGCAGTGGAGCCACATCCAGAAGCAGGTCGAGACGCAGCAGGCGCCCGCGCTGCTGCACGCCGAGCCCGACCTGCTCGTGAAGATCGTCCGCGACGTCTTCAACGAGGACTTCACCCGGATGCGGATCCAGGGCGCCGACGCCGGCCGCACGATCCGCTCCTACCTCGAGTCCGTCGCTCCCGATCTCCTGGAGCGCGTCGAGGCGTACGAGGACGAGAGCGACCCGTTCGACGTCTACCGCGTCACCGAGCAGATCGAGAAGGCGCTGGACCGCAAGGTCTGGCTGCCGTCCGGCGGATCCCTCGTGATCGACCGCACCGAGGCGATGACGGTCGTCGACGTCAACACCGGCAAGTTCGTCGGCTCCGGCGGCAACCTCGAGGAGACCGTCACCAAGAACAACCTCGAAGCCGCGGAGGAGATCGTCCGGCAGCTGCGGCTGCGCGACATCGGCGGCATCATCGTCGTCGACTTCATCGACATGGTCCTGGAGTCCAACCGCGACCTCGTGCTGCGCCGCCTGGTGGAGTGCCTGAGCCGCGACCGCACCAAGCACCAGGTCGCCGAGGTCACCTCGCTGGGCCTGGTGCAGATGACCCGCAAGAAGCTCGGCCTGGGGCTCCTGGAGACCTTCAGCGAGCCGTGCGAGGTCTGCGCCGGCCGTGGTGTGATCGTGCACCACGACCCGGTCGTGCGCCACCGCGCGGCCGCTCCGGCGCCGAGCTCCAACCGCCGTCAGCGCGGCGGCGGCTCGTCGAACGGAGGCGCGCCCGCCACCGGCAACGGCGCGGGCGCCGCGCCCGCCGCGGCGAACGGCGGCACGCACGTGATCCCCGAGGGCGCGAAGTCGGCCCTCGCCCAGATCGCCGCGTCCACGCGCGTGGCGTCCGGCGAGGCGCCCGCCGGCGAGACCCCGGTCGAGATCGTCGTCGAGGCACCGGCGGAGCGCGTGAAGAAGCCCCGCAAGAAGCGCGGCTCCGACCGTGGCAAGGGCCCCAAGACCGAGGCCGAGCAGCTGCTCGACTCCGTGCTGGACGCGCTGCCCGAGCCGAAGGCGCCCGGGCAGGGCCGCAACCGCCGCCGGGTCAGCACGGCCGGGCTCTCGGCAGGCACGGCGGTGGTGCACACCGTCGACGACGGGCCGTCCGGCGACGCGGGCTGAGCGAGCGTCGACAGCAGACGAGGAGGGTCCGGCGCTACGGCGTCGGGCCCTCTTCCACGTCCTCGCCGGTTCGCCGGGCGTCCTCCCGGTGCGTGCGGAGATAGCGCTCGACCCGGCGGTCCGGGACCAGCCAGATCACCGCGACGGCGACGAAGGGCACCAGGCCGAGCCACGGCACGACGAACGTCAGTCCGATCCCGGTGAGATACAGGATCGGGGAGACCAGACCTTTGCGGTCGCGTCCGAAGGCGGCGCGGATCCGCTCGCCGCCGGGTCGGCGCGAGATCGTCTGCTGCAGGATCGTGTAGGCCAGCGCGGCCCCGAGCAGGTTCAGGCCGTAGACCACCGTCGGCACCTCGGCGACGCGCGTCTGGGTCATCCAGGCGGTCGTGAACGGGTAGAGCGAGAGCCAGAACAGCAGGTGCAGGTTCGCCCAGAGCACGGAGCCGTCCACCTCGGGCCGCAGCTGGAACAGGTGGTGGTGGTTGTTCCAGTAGATCCCGATGTAGACGAAGCTCAGCAGGTACGTGAGCAGGCCCAGCCCCGAGGTGTGCACGAGATCGGTCCAGGTCGTGCCCTTCGGCACGGCGAGGCCGAGGACCATGACCGTGATCACGATCGCGAGGACCCCGTCGCTGAAGGCCTCGAGCCGGTTCGAGGTCATCGCCCGTACCGGTCGCACCCGTGCACGCGACCGCCCCGCTCCCGGGCCGGCACGCGCAGCCCCGACGCGATCAGCGCTCGGACGAGCTCCTTGCCGCCCACGTGCCTGGCGCCGCCGGCGATGAGCCGGGGGAGGGCGTCGGCCGGGACGTCGTAGTGGTCGAGGTCGAACGCCCGTGCAGGGATGTCGTGCCGGGCGGCGAACGCGTGCAGCTCGTCGATGCGGGAGTCGCTCACCAGATGCGCCCAGAGCCGGCCGTGCGCGGGCCAGACGGCGTCGTCCACGAGTATCGCCATGCCGTGATCCTAGACGGGGCGGGGTCTCCGGGATCGGAACGGGCCCGCGATCGAGGATCCGGAGGCGACACGGGCCGAGCCCGCTTTGCGACCCGCGGATCCTTCCGGTAAAGTGGCACCTTGGTGCACCGCGCCGGACGCCCCACTCGGCCGCCGCGGGATCATGCAACTCGCGCCCGCCACTGCGGTCCCTCTGCTGTGGTGCGATGCAAGCACAGTCTTCCCGTGAGAATACGGAGCGGATCGCTCCCCAATGAAACAGGTATGAAGTGGTTTACGCAGTAGTGCGCGCCGGCGGACGGCAGGAGAAGGTCGAGGTCGGCACCATTGTTCAGCTCGACCGCCTGAAGGCGGTCCAGGGCGACAAGGTCGAACTCGCAGCGGTGCTCCTCGTCGACGGTGACACGATCACCACCGACGCCGACAAGCTCGCGAAGGTCAAGGTCACCGCCGAGGTCGTCAGCCACCTCCGCGGCCCGAAGATCGTCATCCAGAAGTTCAAGAACAAGACCGGCTACAAGAAGCGCCAGGGCCACCGTCAGGACCTCACGCGCGTCAAGATCACCGGCATCAAGTAAGCACGAAGAGGAGCTGAGAAATGGCACACAAAAAGGGTGCGAGCTCGACCCGCAACGGTCGTGACTCCAACGCACAGCGACTCGGCGTGAAGCGCTTCGGCGGCCAGGCCGTCAGCGCCGGCGAGATCCTCGTCCGTCAGCGCGGCACGCACTTCCACCCCGGCGTGAACGTCGGCCGTGGCGGCGACGACACGCTCTTCGCCCTCGCCTCGGGCGCGGTCGAGTTCGGCACGAAGGGCGGCCGCAAGGTCGTCAACATCGTCGCCGGCGAGTAATCGCCTGGCTCAGCCACCGGCTGGGCACGACTTTCGAAACGGGGCGGGCTTCGGCTCGCCCCGTTTCCGTTTCTCTTCCGCGGCGTTCGCGCCGCCCCAGCCCGCACCACTCCAGGAGGATCCCGCATGGTCACGTTCGTCGACAGGGTGACGCTGCACCTGCGTGCGGGCAAGGGCGGCAACGGCTGCGTGTCCGTGCACCGGGAGAAGTTCAAGCCCCTCGGCGGCCCGGACGGCGGCAACGGCGGCGACGGCGGCGACATCGTCCTCGTCGCGGATCCGCAGACCGGGACGCTGCTGTCGTACCACCACTCGCCGCACCGCACCTCCGCCAACGGCGGCTTCGGCATGGGCGATCACCGCTCCGGGTACGACGGCGAGGACCTCGAGCTCCCGGTGCCGGTCGGCACGGTGGTGAAGTCCGCCGACGGCGAGGTGTTGATCGATCTGGTCGTGCCCGGCGAGCGCTTCGTCGTCGCCGCGGGCGGCCAGGGCGGACTCGGGAACGCGGCCCTCGCCACCCCGAAGCGCAAGGCGCCCGGATTCGCCCTGCTCGGCACCCCCGGCTACGAGGGCGATGTCGTCCTCGAGCTGAAGACGGTCGCGGACGTCGCCCTGGTGGGCTTCCCCTCGGCGGGCAAGTCCAGCCTGATCGCGGCGATCTCGGCCGCGCGGCCCAAGATCGCCGACTACCCGTTCACCACCCTGCACCCGAACCTCGGCGTCGTGCAGGCCGGCGACTCCCGCTACACCGTGGCGGACGTGCCGGGCCTCATCGAGGGCGCGAGCGAGGGGCGGGGGCTCGGACTCGAGTTCCTCCGCCACGTGGAGCGCTGCTCGGCCCTGCTGCACGTGATCGACTGCGCCACCCTCGAGCCGGGCCGCGACCCGATCAGCGATCTCGACGTGATCCTCGCCGAGCTCGCCGCGTACGAGGTGCCGGAGGGGCAGGTGCCGCTGCTGGAGCGGCCGCAGCTGGTCGCCCTGAACAAGATCGACGTGCCGGAGGCGCGTGAGCTCGCCGACTTCGTGCGGCCGGACCTCGAGGCGCGCGGCTTCCGCGTGTTCGAGATCTCCACGGTGGCGCACGAGGGACTGCGCCCGCTCACCTTCGCGCTCGGCGAGATCGTGGACAGACACCGCGCCGAGCTCGCCGCCACGGTGACGCCGAAGGAGCGCGTCGTCATCCGGCCCAAGGGCTCGAAGCGCGACTTCGAGATCCGCGTCGAGGGCGGCAGCTACGGCAACATCTACCGGATCCTCGGCGAGAAGCCGGTGCGCTGGGTGCAGCAGACCGACTTCACGAACGAAGAGGCCGTGGGCTTCCTCGCCGACCGGCTGGAGAAGCTGGGGGTCGAGGACGAGCTGTTCCGCCTCGGCGCGACGCGCGGATCGACCGTCGTGATCGGCCCCGGCGAGAGCATCGTGTTCGACTGGGAGCCGCAGATGTCCTCTGCCGCGGAGCTGATCACCTCGCCGCGCGGTCTGGACTCGCGGTTCGATCCGAACACCCGCCGCACCACGAACGAGCGCCGCCAGCGCTACCACGAGCGCATGGACGCCAAAGCCGCGCTGCGCGCCGAGGACGAACGAGAGCGCCTCGCGACACGGGGCGCGCAGGGGGACGCCGGCGAGCAAACCCACCAGGCGGTGGCCGGCGAGGAGGCGGAGTGACCGCCCTGACCCGGTCCGCGCTGCCCTCCGCAGCGCGGATCGTCGTGAAGGTCGGATCCTCGTCGATCAGCGGCGACGCCGCCTGGAGGATCCCGCTGCTGGTCGAGGCGCTCGCGGACGCGCACGCCCGCGGCACCGAGATCGTGCTGGTGTCGTCCGGCGCTATCGCGACCGGGATCCCGTTCCTCCAGCTCGATGCGCGGCCCACCGATCTCGCCACCCAGCAGGCCGCAGCGGCGGTCGGGCAGAACGTGTTGATCTACCGTTACCAGGAGGCGCTGCGCCCGCACGGCATCGTCGCCGGGCAGGTGCTGCTCACGACCGGCGATCTCGAGCACCCCACGTCGCGCAGCAACGCGCAGCGCGCCATGGAGCGGCTGATGGGCCTGCGCGTGCTCCCGATCGTGAACGAGAACGACACGGTCGCCACGCAGGAGATCCGCTTCGGCGACAACGACCGGCTGGGAGCGCTGGTCGCCCAGCTGATCGGCGCGGACGCGCTGGTGCTGCTGAGCGACGTCGAGTCGCTGTACACGCGACCGCCGTCCGACCCGGCCGCGAAGCCGCTCGACATCGTGGAGGCGGGCGCCGACCTGTCCGGCCTGGAGTTCGGCTCGAGCGTCGTCAACGGCGTCGGCACCGGGGGAGCGGCGACCAAGGTGTCCGCCGCGCGGCTGGCGGCTGCCTCGGGGATCGGCGTGCTGGTCACCAGCGCGGACCGGGTCGCAGAGGCCCTCTCCGGAGCCGAGATCGGCACCTGGTTCGCGCCCGCGATCTGAGCCGCCCGGCCCCCGACGAATACCGTCATCCCCGATCCGCACCACGGCGGGCCTCGGTAAACTGACCGCATGTCCACCGCCTTCGCCGAACCCGCCGCGCCCTCCGCTGTCGAGGATTCCCCCGAGACGCGCATGCGCGCGGCCAAGGAGGCGGCGCGGGAGACGGCGCGGCTGACCAGCGACGGGAAGGTCCGCGCGCTGCACGCGATCGCCGACGCGCTGAGCGCGGCCGAGGCCGACATCATCGCCGCCAACGCCCGTGACCTCGCACGCGGCGCCGAGGACGGCATCGGCGACGGACTGCTGGACCGGCTGCGGCTGGACCGGACGCGGATCCTGGCCCTCGCGTCCGCCGTCCGCGAGGTCGCTGCGCTGCCGGATCCCGTCGGCCGGGTCGTCGGAGGCCACCGCATGCCGAACGGCGTCGCCCTGGAACAGGTGCGCGTCCCCTTCGGCGTCGTCGGCGCGATCTACGAGGCCCGCCCCAACGTGACGGTCGACATCGCGGCGCTCGCGCTGCGCTCCGGCAACGCGGCGGTGCTGCGAGGCGGCAGCGCGGCCAGGGAGAGCAACACCGTGCTCGTGCGCGTGATGCGCGACGCGCTCGCATCCGCGGGGGTCACCCCCGAGGCCATCCAGACCGTCGACGACTTCGGACGCGACGGGGCCACGGCGATGATGCACGCACGCGGCCTGATCGACGTGCTCGTGCCGCGCGGCAGCGCAGCCCTGATCGAGACGGTCGTCACCGAGTCGACCGTCCCGGTCATCGAGACCGGCGCGGGCGTGGTGCACATCGTGCTGGACGGGACCGCGCCCCTGGACTGGGCGCGCGACATCGTCGTGAACGCGAAGGTGCAGCGGCCGAGCGTCTGCAACGCCGTGGAGACCGTGCTGGTGCTCCGCGAGGCGGCGGAGCGGCTCGTGCCGGAGGTCGCCGCCGCGCTCACGGCGCAGGGGGTCACGATCCACGGCGACGACGAGATCCGCCGGCTCGTGCCGGATGCCGTGCCCGCCGGCGCAGAGGACTGGGCGACCGAGCACATGAGCCTCGACCTGTCGATGCGCGTCGTGGACGACCTGGACGAGGCGCTCGCGCACATCCGCCGCTACAGCACGGGGCACACCGAGTCGATCATCAGCACCGACGCCCTCGCGATCGAGCGCTTCCTCGCCGAGGTCGACTCGGCTGTGGTGATGGCGAACGCGTCCACCCGGTTCACCGACGGCGGCGAGTTCGGCTTCGGCGCCGAGGTGGGCATCTCCACGCAGAAGCTGCACGCGCGCGGCCCGATGGGACTCGCCGAGCTGACCAGCACCAAGTGGCTTGCGCGTGGGGCGGGGCAGACCCGCGCCTGAGGTCTAGACTGGTGAGCTGATCCACCCTGATCGCACTCGTCTTGGAGAACCCATGAACCTCGTCGCACAGCTGGTGCAGGCCGCCGCAGAGAAGACCGACAGCGGAAACCTCGCGCTGGAGACGCTTCCGTTCGGTCTCATCGCCGCCGGCGTCTTCGCGCTGCTCGGCCTGGTCGCCTTCTCGTACCGCAATGTCGCCAACCGGCACGCCGCCAAGGCGGAGACGTGGGCCGCGGAGCACGGGCACACCGCGCACGGTCAGGAAGGGCACGGGGCCGGTCACGGTCACTGAGCAGATCCGATGACGACCACTCCGGCGCCGCGGATCGGTGTGATGGGCGGGACGTTCGACCCCATCCACCACGGTCACCTCGTCGCGGCGAGCGAGGTCGCGCACTCGTTCGGGCTCGACGAGGTCATCTTCGTCCCGACCGGGGAGCCCTGGCAGAAGAGCGACGTCTCGCCGAGCGAGCACCGCTATCTGATGACGGTGATCGCGACGGCGTCGAACCCGAGCTTCACCGTCAGCCGCGTCGACATCGACCGCAAGGGGCCGACCTACACGATCGACACGCTGCGGGATCTGAAGGCGCAGCGGCCCGACGCCGAGTTCTACTTCATCTCGGGCGCCGACGCCGTGGCGCAGATTCTCAGCTGGAGGGATCATGATGAACTGTGGGACCTCGCCCACTTCGTCGCTGTCTCCCGACCCGGTCATGTGCTGAGCACGGACGGCCTGCCCACCGACGACGTCAGCCAACTGGAGGTCCCCGCCCTCGCGATCTCGTCGACGGACTGCCGTTCCCGGGTGCGTGAGGGGGACCCGGTCTGGTACCTCGTGCCGGACGGCGTGGTCCAGTACATCGCGAAGCATCATCTCTATCGGAGCACGTCATGAGCACATCGGATCAGCACCAGCACGGCCAGCTGACCCGCAAGCAGCTGCGGGAAGCCCGGCTCACCGGATCGACCCCGATCGTCACCCCGGAGGACGCCGAGGCCGCGCGCGCGGCCGCCGAAGCGGAGCGCGCCGCGCCCGCCGCCCCCGAGCACGCCGCGGACGTCGCCACGGCGGACCTCCCTGCCGCCGAAGAGCCCCGGCCCGAGCCGGAGGCGGACGCTGCCGTCGAGACCTCGCCCGAGCCGGCTTCTGAGCCCGAAGACGAGGCGGAGGCCGATGAGGATCCCGAGTCCGAACACGTCGCCGAGCCGGACTCCGGGCGTGTGGTCGAGGGACCGCTGACCCGCCGCCAGATGCGGGAGCAGGAGCGGATCCGCACCGCGTCCGTGCCGGTGCTGGACGAGCACGCCCCGGCCGAGCCGGAGCGCGCCGTCGCGGCGCCGTCGATCCCGGAGCGTCCGGAGCTGCCCCCGATCCCGGCCCCCGCGGCGGCCGCCGCGTCCGCCCCCGGGGCGCCGCCGGCTGTGGAACCCGCCGCCGGCGCGACCCAGGATGCGGATGCGCGTCCCGCGATGATCACGGACGTGCCTCGTCCGACGTACCCGACCCGGCGCCGTTCCTTCGAGCCCGCCGACGAGGACGAGCAGGACGGCGTGGACGACGCCGAGCAGAGCGTCGCTCCCGTCTCGGTCTCGGCCGTGATGCGGGCGGAGCAGGAGGCCGGCCGCGCCCGCCGCGCCGAGCCCGCGGCGGACACCGCCGAGCACGCGGCGCCCGCATCCCCCGCGGCGCCCGCTGCTCCGCTCGTGCCGGACGCGCCCGTCGCCGCGCCCCTCGCCGAGCATGCGCAGGGTCAGTCGCTGCCGTTCGCCCCCGAGGCCGCTCCCTGGACCGAGCCGGCCCCGGCGGAGGGCCCGTCGATCGAGTCGCTGCTGAGCGGATCCGAGCCCGTCCCCGCCGGCGAGCCGACCGTGAGCCCGGGCTTCGGGCAGAGCGTGCTCGCGCAGCAGCCGGAGACCCCGGCCTCCGATTCGTTCGACGCCCTGATCGGCGACTCGGCCGGATCCCACCACGGTGCCCCGAACGCACTGATCTTCCAGACGACCCCCGCCGGCCCCTCCCTGTCGGGCCCCGTCGCGTCGACCGGCGAGATCCTCGTCACCGGCAGCTACGACCTCCCGGCGGGCCTCGGCTCGCGCGGGCACGCCGACGGGTTCGCCGACGGCAAGGAGGTCGACGTCGTGCTCGTCGACGGCGAGCTGGCCCCGGCCTCCTCGCCCACCCCGATCGCCGCGAGCGCGGCCATCGGCACCATCAAGCCCGCCGGAGAGGTCATCCGGCCCCCCGAGCCCGAGAAGAGCAACAAGCTCATGCTCGCGCTGACCATCACCGCAGGCGCTCTCGCCGTCGCCCTCGTCGGCGCGCTCATCGTCGCCATCACCACAGGAGCACTCTCTTGATGCAGTCCCCCGCCACCGCAGAAGAGATGCTGCAGATCGCCGCCGACGCGGCTCGATCCAAGGGCGGGGAGGATCTGCTCGCGCTGAACGTGTCGGAGCCGCTCCCGCTCGTCGACATCTTCCTGCTCGTCACCGGCAACAGCGAGCGCAACGTCGCCGCGATCGCCGACGAGATCGAGGACCGCATGATCGAGGCGGGGTACAAGCGCGTGCGCCGCGAAGGCCGCAGCGAGGCCCGCTGGGTGCTGCTGGACTTCGGCGACCTGATCGTGCATGTGTTCCACGAGGAGGAGCGCACCTACTACGGCCTGGAGCGGCTGTGGAAGGACTGCCCGGTCGTCCCGATCGCGGAGCCGGCGCCGTTGAGCACGCGGGCCGACCAGGACTGACGGGGCTCGCGCCGCGCGCCCGCGACGCCCTCGGGCCGGCGATCGCCGCCGCCGCGAGGCCTTCGGCGCGAATCGGTGCGGGGAGGCCGCACGGACCGGATCCGCGGGTAGGGTCGAGCTGTGGGACGGATCACGACGCTGCGGCCGGTCACCCGGATCGCTCTCGGAGACGGCGTGCGACGGCGCGCCGACACGCTCGCCGTGGAGGAGCCGCTGGAGATCCGGATCTCCGGTGCGCCGCTCGCGGTCACCATGCGGACTCCGGGGCACGACGTCGAGCTCGCGCTCGGCTTCCTGGTGTCCGAGGGCATCATCTCCCGGCGCGAGCAGTTCCGCTCCGCGATCCACTGCGGCGGCCCCGGCACGGGCGGCGCGGAGAACACCTACAACGTGCTGGACGCATCCCTCGCCGACGACGCCCGGCTGCCGGGCCCGGACGAGGCGCGGCGCTTCTACACGACGAGCTCGTGCGGGGTGTGCGGCAAGGCCAGCATCGACGCCGTGCGCACCACCTCCCGTTTCGCCGCCGTCGATGACGAGCTCGTCGTCGACGCCGAATGGATCGCGGCGCTCCCGGATCGCCTCCGCGCGGAGCAGGCCGCGTTCGACAGGACCGGCGGGCTGCACGCGGCGGGACTCTTCGATGCCGTCACCGGGGAGCAGCTCGTCACCCGCGAGGACGTCGGGCGGCACAACGCCGTGGACAAGGTCATCGGCTGGGCGCTGCAGCAGGATCGGCTGCCGCTGCGTTCCACCGTGCTGCAGGTGTCGGGGCGGGCGAGCTTCGAACTGGTGCAGAAGGCGGTGATGGCGGGGATCCCGATCCTGTCCGCGGTCTCGGCACCGTCGTCGCTCGCCGCCGAGCTGGCCGAGGAATCCGGCCTCACTCTGATCGGCTTCGTCCGGGGCCGGTCCATGAACATCTACGCGCACCCGCGCAGGGTGCGTGCCGAGGAGACGGCGAGCGCGGACGGACGTTCCGAGCGCGCGCCGATGCAGGAAGGGCGGGTGCAGGGGTGATCGACGAGGAGAGCGGTGCGCGCGGCGGGACGGCGTTCGGGCTGCTGCCCGAGGAGCCGCGGCAGGGCGGGTACGGGCCGAAGGCGAAGGATCCCTGGTCGCGCACCCCGTACCGTCACCCCGCAGCGGGATGGGGCGCCGCGATCTCGGTCGGGGAGGTGCTGCTGCGTCAGCGCGAACCGATCGCGGGTGCCGGCGCCATGCTCGTGATGAACCACGGCGCCTCCGGATACGACTGCCCGGGCTGCGCCTGGCCCGACGATCCGGGCAACCTGCGTCTGGACATCTGCGAGAACGGCGTCAAGCACGTCACCTGGGAGATGACCAGCAAGCGCGTGGACCGGCAGTTCTTCGCCGCGCACACGGTGACCGAGCTGTCCGGGTGGACGGACTTCGAGCTCGAGGATGAGGGCCGGCTCACCGAGCCGATGAGCTACGACGCCGCCGGCGACCGCTACGTCCCGATCAGTTGGGACGACGCGTTCACGCTCATCGGGGAGGAGCTGCGCGGCCTGGGCAGCCCGGACGAGGCGAGTTTCTACACGTCAGGGCGGCTGAGCAACGAGGCCACCTTCCTCTACCAGCTGATGGTGCGCGAGTTCGGCACGAACAACCTGCCGGACTGCTCGAACATGTGCCACGAAGCGTCCGGCCGGGCGCTGAACGCGTCGCTCGGGACCGGCAAGGGGACGGTCGACCTGCGGGACTGGGAGGAGTGCGACGCGCTCTTCGTGCTCGGCGTGAACGCCGCGTCCAACGCGCCGCGCATGCTCACCGCGCTCTCCGACGCGGTCCGCCGCGGCGCCCAGGTCGTGCACGTGAATCCGCTGGTGGAGGCGGGCGCCACCCGCACGATCGTGCCGCACGAGTTCGTCGACATGGCGCTCAACAAGAGCACGGCCACCAGCACCGGCAATCTTCAGGTGCGGCCCGGGGGAGACCTCGCACTGCTCCGCGGCATGGCGAAAGCGGTCTTCGAGCGCGCCGAGACGGATCCGTCCGCCCTCGACACCGCGTTCCTGGAGGCGCACACCGACGGGCTGGACGCATACCGTGCCCAGGTCGAGGCGACGCCGTGGACCGAGCTGGTGCGCCAGGCCGGCCTCACGGAGCAGCAGATCAGGGATGCGGCCGAGATCTACCTCGCCTCCGAGCGCACGATCATCAGCTGGTGCCTGGGCGTCAGCCAGCACGAGCACGGCGTGGACACGGTGCGCGAGATCGTGAACCTGCTGCTGCTGCGCGGCAACATCGGCCGGCCGGGAGCCGGTCCGTCGCCGGTGCGTGGGCACAGCAACGTGCAGGGCAACCGCACCTGCGGCATCGATCACCGGCCGCCGCCGTGGATCGACCGCCTCGCCGCGGTGTGCGGGATCGATCCGCCGCGCCATCCCGGACTGGACACCGTGAAGACCGTCCGCGGCATGCACGACGGCACCGTCAAGGTCTTCGTCGGCATGGGCGGCAACTTCGTGCTCGCCGCCCCCGACACGGCCTACACGGCCGAGGGGCTGAGCCGCTGCCGGCTGACCGTGCAGGTCAGCACGAAGCTCAACCGCAGCCACCTCGTGCACGGCGAGAAGGCGCTGATCCTGCCCTGCCTGGGCCGCACGGAGCGGGACCAGCAGGAGACCGGCCCGCAGGGCGTCACGGTCGAGGACGCGATGAGCATGGTGCACCTCTCGGTGGGGCGGAAGCGGCCCGCATCCGCGTACCTGCGCTCCGAGCCGGCCATCATCGCCGGGATCGCGAAGGCCCTGCTGCCTGACTCGCAGACGCCCTGGGACGCCTACGTGGCCGACTACGACCGGATCCGGGACGTGATGGCGCAGGTGCTGCCCGGTTTCGAGGGCTTCAACCACCTCATCAGGAACCGGCACGGATTCCGGATCCCGCAGCCTGCTCGAGGACGCGTCTTCGCCACAGGCAGCGGCAGGGCGGAGTTCTCGCTCGCGCCGCTGCCGGACGTGATCCCCGCCTCGGGCGAGACGCTCGTGCTGCAGACCATGCGCTCGCACGACCAGTGGAACACCACGATCTACTCGGCGAACGACCGCTACCGGGGCGTGAAGAACCTGCGCGAGCTGATCTTCCTGCACGCGGACGACATGCGTGAGCGCGGCATCCGCGAGGGCGACCTCGTGGACATCCGCGCGACCTCGAAGGACGGCTCGACCAGGGTCGCGCACGCGTTCCGCGCGGTCCGCTACGACCTGCCGCGGGGCAGCGCCGCCGGCTACATGCCCGAACTCAACGTGCTCATCGGCCATGCCGACTTCAGCGCGCAGAGCGACCAGCCGCTGGCGAAGAGCATCCAGGTGACCGTCTCCCGGGTCTGACCGGGCGCGGTGCGAGCGCGCTCCGGCGCGAAAAAGGAGATCCATGGTCACGCAGCAGGTGCTGACTCCGCCGGCGCGCGCTGCGCTGTTCCTCGTGTTCACGGTCCGCGACGGGGCCGAGCAGCCCGTCCGCGACTTCCTCACAGACCTGTCCGGCCTCACCCGCGCCGTGGCCTTCCGCAGCCCGGAGGACGCCCTCGCATGCGTCGCCGGGATCGGCTCGGACGCGTGGGATCGGCTGTTCCCGGCGCAGCCGCGCCCGCGCGGCCTGCACGCGTTCGCGGAGCTGCACGGACCGCGGCACGTCGCGCCGGCCACCCCCGGCGATCTGCTGATCCACCTGCGCGCGGACCACATGGATCTCTGCTTCGAGCTGGCCCGGCAGATCGGCGCGCGGCTGCGCGGGCACGCGGACGTCGTCGACGAGACGCACGGGTTCAAGTACTTCGATGAGCGCGATCTGCTGGGGTTCGTCGACGGCACCGAGAACCCGGAAGGCGATGCCGCCCACGCCGCGGTCGTCATCGGTGACGAGGACCCTGGTTATTCCGGCGGCAGCTACGTGATCGTGCAGAAGTACACGCACGACCTTGCGGCGTGGGAGGGGCTGTCGGTCGAGGAGCAGAGCAGGGTGATCGGTCGCAGCAAGCTCGAGGACATCGAGATGCCCGACGACGTCAAGCCGCCCGATTCGCATGTGCACCTCACCGTGATCACCGATGCGGACGGGGTGCAGAAGCAGATCATGCGCGCCAACATGCCCTTCGGCGAGATCGGCACCGCCGATTTCGGCACCTACTTCATCGGCTACGCCGCGGATCCGGGGGTGATCGAGCAGATGCTGCGGAACATGTTCCTCGGGGACCCTCCGGGCAACACCGATCGGATCCTCGAGTTCTCGACCGCGGTCACCGGCGGGCTGTTCTTCGTGCCGCCGCTCGGATTCCTGGACGATCCGCCGGAGGGCTCGGCAGCCTGACGCGCCACGCTAGTCCGGGCGGTCCACGTCGTCGGCGCATCGAGGTACACGGGCCGCCACGGACGCCGAGTGGACCGCGGAGTGGTGGTGGCCGGGACACGCCCGGCCGCCCGTCGCTCCCGCCCCGATTGGTGTCGGCCCGAAACGATGTTGTAAGCTGAACGGGTTGTCGCGGGAAGCCGCAGACGGCATCTGGGCCTGTGGCGCAGCTGGTAGCGCACCTGCATGGCATGCAGGGGGTCAGGGGTTCGAGTCCCCTCAGGTCCACAGTGTGATGAGTCGGGACATAGTTGACATCTGAGTCGCGACATAGGTGACAAGTTACGAGAGAGAGTCCGGCCATCGGCCGGGCTCTCTCTCGTTGTTGCGCCAGTAGCTTTTGCTTGGGTCGATGGTGTTGGTCGCGATGATCTCTCCGGTGTTGAGGGAGATCACGGTGGTGCTGTGTTCGTCGGCGAGGATGATGACGCGTTTGCCTCGGTGGGTGGTGCCGATGCCGAGGTGGTGCATGCGCCCGGCGCGGCGGAAGCTGATCTTCCCGTCGGCGGCGACGTGGTCGTAGCGGAGGCGGTAGTGCGTCCGGTCCGTGTCTGGGGTCCCGGTGGGGGCGGCTTTTGGGGAGGCGGCGTAGGTGTCGGCCGGGGTTCTTCCGTCGAGCGCGCGGTGCGGTCGGCGCGTGTTGTAGTGTTCGCGGAACTCGTCGAGTTGGGTCTGCAGCTCGGCCGCGGTGCGGGCGCGGGGACGGGCGGCGAGCCAGCGTTTCAGGGTTTGATGGAAGCGTTCGATCTTGCCCTGGGTCTGGGGGTGGTTCGGGGAACCGTTCTTCTGGACGATGCTGAGCGCGGCGAGCGTGTATTCGAAGGCGTTTCTGCCTCCTCCGTGTCGGGCGGTGTAGACGCGTCCGTTGTCGGTGAGCGTGGACGCGGGCGGCCCGTGGGTGTCGATGCAGGTGAGGAACGTGGTGACGACGTCGTCGCCGGTGACGGGGTGGTGGACGGTGCAGGACAGCAGTTTTCGGGAGTGGTCGTCGAGCCAGTTCAGGATCTCGACGTCGGTGTCGTCCGCGAGGGGCCAGTGGGTGAAGTCGGACTGCCAGGTCTCGTTCGGTCGGGCGGCTTCGAAACGGAGGTAGGAGGAACGGGGGCGTTTGCGCGGCTCGGGGGTGACCAGCCCAGCGGTGTGCAGGATCCGGCGGATCGTGGACGTCGACGGGGCTCGTAGGCCTTCTTCTCGCAGATGCCAGGCGATCGTGACCGGGCCGGCATCGAGCCCGTTCGAGGTCAGCTGTTGGCGCAGTTCGATGACACGGTCGCGGACGCGGGTGGTCGTCGTCTGGGGCGAAGTCAGCGGAGCGCGCGAGTGTGGCTCGAGGCCATCCAATCCCTCTTTACGGTAGCGGGCGAGCAGCACGTGGAGATACTGGCGGGAGAGCCCGTACTCGCACGCAGCGGCGGTCACTGTGAGCTGTCCGGCGATGATCTTCAACACGACGACGCGATGCTTCGACATGCCTGAGTCTGTCGCCTATGACGCGACTCACGTGTCGCCGATCACCTGTCGCCTATGTCGTGAACCCAGACA
>NZ_JBQEOZ010000025.1:0-12232 GCF_052045495.1 Microbacterium sp. 22242
GAGACCCCGCGGGCAGAGCCTTTCCGCCACCCGCTCCACCACCCGCCGCGCCCGATGCGGAGTCTCCCCCACACACGCCGCCACCGCGAGCCGCTCGAACCCCGCCCGCACCGCATCGTCGTCCAACCGGGCGCCGGCGTCCTGGATCACCCGCACATGCGCAGCATTGATCCGCGCCTCACTGAACGCCCGCACCGTCTGCGGGAACCGGGCCACCAGATCCCCGGCGCGGGCCATCCGGCCCTGCACCACCCGATCCGACATGCGCAGCACCCCCGCCAACTCCGCCGCCACAGACCGCGCCGCAAGATCCACCGCCTCACCCCGCACCACCCCCGACCCGGAAGAACGCGCGGCGAGGTCCTCCGCGAGACGCTGCGCGACCCCGAGATGCGCCTCCCGCAACGCCAGCAACTGCACGACCGCCGCCTCCGTCACCACCAGACTCTCCCCCAGCACCCGCAACACCATCACCGGATCCACCGGGTCCACCCCGGGATCCACCACCGCGCCTCTCGAGCTGCTCATACCCCCAGTCAACCCCTGACCACCGACATTCCAGACCCGAAAACCACCAGATCAACACCCAAAAAGATCACGGTCGTATCACGACTCTGGACCGGTTCGTCAACGGCTCGGAGGGGTTCGAAGACCGAAAGCCGACGGACGTCAGCGGAGGAGAATCGAGGCGCGATGACTTCCGATCGATAGACCAGCCGAGTCAAACGCTGCCAAGTCGCTCCGGCCGAGCGCGTCCTCGCGGCCGGTTCGGTTGCGCACAGGTGCTTGGACACTAGCCGGCGACGAGGGTTGAGACGAATGTGCGGGCCCGCCGTTGGGCGGCGCCGTGCAGTGAAGCGCGCCGCCCAACCTCAGGGAGTCGCGGCTGAAGAACATGTCAGTGGTCTACTGGTTGCGCGCGGCGGCGAGCATCTGTGCGCGCTGGGCGACGAGTTCGTCGTAGCTGCCGTTCTTCTCGGCCCAGCGATGCATTTGCACGCCCTCGACGAGGATCTGCTTCGGAGTGGGCATCTGCGCGAGAAGGCCCATCACCTCAGTGGCGAATGCGTCCAGCGGGAGGGCATGCGGGTTGACCTTCTCCTGGCCGCCCGTGTTGACAGCCGGCGGCACGAGCTCGATGACCTCGACGCCAGTGCCATCGAGCTGCACCCGCAGCGCTTCGGTGTACGCGTGCACTCCGGCTTTGGACGCCGCGTAGGTCGCCATCGGCGGGAACGGCAGATAGGCGATCCCCGACGTCACGGTGACGATCGTTCCGGCGCCCAGTTCGATCAGATGCGGAGTGAAGGCGTCGATGACCCGGATCGTGCCCAGCAGATTCGTCTCGACTGTCGCCTTGGCCGCCGTATAGTGCTCGGGATCGCGCAGATCTTCCAGCAGCATCACTCCCGACATCGTGATCAGGGTGTCGACGGCGGAATGCTCGGCGAGCACGGCGTCTCGTGCGGCCGCAACCGAGGCTCTGTCGGTGACGTCGATCTCGACCGCGCCAAAGCCCTCGGCGGCGAGGTCGGCGAGCGCATCCCGGTTCCGGCCGCCGACGATCACGGTGCTCCCGGATGCAACGAATCGGCGTGCCAGTTCGCGGCCGATTCCCGAGGTGCCGCCGGGGATGAAGATGGTGTGTCCGCCCTGTCGCATTCTACGTTCTTCCTTATTTCTCGAATTCGTGGGACCAGTGCTGATTCGAGGATCGGCCGAGGCCGGAGAGCTCGGAAGTGCCCCCGTCTTCCCGGGGCCCAGCAGGGCCCCTCTGCCGCGCGCGCCGAGCAGTAGCGTAAGAATGTGGCTGCCGGCGAGAATCAGAACCGTCTCGGGGCGTATCTGCGTGCGCGCCGAGAACTGGTCACGCCTGCTCGGATCGGCCTTCCCGCGGGAGAGAACCGCCGGGTTCCGGGCCTGCGCCGTGAGGAAGTCGCAATGCTCGCCGGCATCAGCGCCGACTACTACTTGCGCCTGGAACGCGGCCGCGATGCCAACCCCTCTGTTCAGGTGCTCGACGCTCTCGCGCGCGTCCTCCTGCTCGATGACATCGAGCGCGACTATCTGCTCGGTCTCGGCTCGGCCAGGCCGCCGCGCGCCAGGAAGGGCAAGCCGGAACGGATCCCCGAGCGCCTGCACCAGTTGCTCGCCAGCCTCGACATCCCGGCGTTCGTCGAGGGGCGTGCGTTCGACGTCCTCGCCTCCAACGACCGCGCTGTCGCATTCTCCCCTCGCCTGCGCCCCGGAGAGAACCGGCTCAGATCACTGCTCCTGGACCCGGAAGAACAGGCATTCCATCAGAACTGGGAAGAGTCGGTCAAGGGGATGATCGCCGCGTTCCGCACGTCAATCGGCGATGACGTCGACGATCCGCGATTCGTCGAGCTCGTCGGGGAACTCGCTCTCTCCAGTGAGCGGTTCCGTGCTCTGTGGGCCCGGCACGATGTCCGCAACCTCGAAGGCGGCACAGCACTCGTGAATCACCCTCTCGTCGGCGAACTCCGGCTTCACCGTGACAAGCTGCCCGTCGAGAACGTCGTCCTCGTCGTCTACTACCCCGATAAGGGGAGTGAGAGCGAGGAGAGACTCCGGGTTCTCGCATCCCTCACGTCCGGCTCCGACGTGTCGCGATCCGGCATCTCACAACGCCGCTGATGTCGCGCGACGGACTATCGCAGGGACCGGCGTGATGGTTGCACTCCTCGGCGAAGCATTCTGCCCCCGGAGCCGCAGCGAACTCGATGTTGCGTCCGATCAGCGGAGGGCATGCAAGCCGGGCTAGGCCGTTCGCCTGCCCTCGCGGCGTCCGCGCTACGGCGAGGGCGCCGACGCGGCCAGCAGCTCCCGTGTGAACGGATGCTGCGGATCCCGCAGCACCGCCGCGGCCGGCCCCTGTTCCACGACCGCGCCGTCCTGCATGACCAGCAGATCGTCGGCCACGGAGGCGATCACGCCGAGGTCGTGCGAGACGAGCAGCATGGTCAGCCCGCGATCGCGCTGCAGGCGGTCCAGCAGCGCAAGGATGCGGGTCCGCACGGTCGCGTCCAATGCCGACACCGGCTCGTCGAGCACGAGCACCTCGGGTTCCGCGGCGAGCGCGCGGGCGATCGCGGCACGCTGCCGCTGGCCGCCCGACAGCGCGGCGGGGCGACGCTCCGCGAGCGACAGGTCCAGGCCGACCTCGCGCAGCAGATCGGCCGTGCGGGCTGCGCGCTCCGCGCGGGGAACGCCACCCGCAGCGAGCGCCTCCCGCAGCGAGCGCCCGATCGTCCACCGCGGATCGAGCGCTCCCAGCGGGTTCTGATGCACGAGCTGGATCCGCGGGCGCGCCCCACCGCCCCAGGACACCGTGCCGCTGTCGGCGCGTTCGGCGCCGAGGAGGATCCGCGCGAGCGTGGTCTTGCCCGATCCCGACTCCCCCACGACACCGAGCGTGCGCCCGCGACGCAGGTCGAACGACACACCGCGCAGCACTGGGCGGTCGAAGCTCTTGCCGACGCCCGTCACGGTGGCGAGCACCGGCGCCTGGCCTGCGGGCGGGGTGCGCGGCGCGGGCGCGGCGGCGAGCACCAGCTCGCGCGTGTACGCGTCCTGCGGTGCGGCGAGCAGCCCTTCTGTGAGCCCCTGCTCGACCACGCGGCCGTCACGCAGCACCACGACACGATCCGCCACCCGGCGCACCGCCGCCATGTCGTGGCTGACGAACACGACCGCGGTGCCCTCGTCGGCGATCCGACGCAGCAGGGACAGCACCCGCGCCTGCACGGTCGCGTCGAGCGCGGTGGTCGGCTCGTCCGCGACCAGCACCACGGGCTCGGCGGCGAGCGCGCTGGCGATGAGCGCCCGCTGCCTGAGCCCTCCGGACAGCTCATGCGGGCGCTGCCGGGCGCGCCGCTCCGGATCCGGCATCGCGACGTCGGTCAGCAGCTCGCGCACCCGGACGCCGCGCTCGGCACGCCTGAGGGATCCGTGGATCTCCAGCGGTTCGGCGACTTCGGCGCCGATGCGGCGCAGCGGATCCAGAGACACGAGGGCGTCCTGCGAGACGAGGGCGATCCGCGCTCCGCGCAGGGCGCGCCACTCACGCTCGGGGAGCCTGCGCACGTCGACGCCGTCGACCTCGAGCGTCTCCGCCGAGACCGCGGCGTGCTCCGGCAGCAGCCCCAGCAGCGCACGCACCGTGAGCGACTTCCCCGCCCCGGACTCGCCCACGAGCGCCACGCACTCCCCCGGCGCGACCGCGAACGAGACGTCGTCGACGAGCATGCGCCGATCGATGCCGATGCGCAGCCCCTCTACCCGGAGCGCGGGCCGCGCACCGTTGTCCGGTGCCACTGCACTCATGCTCGTCTCCCCTCGGCGCGGGCGCGCAGCGTGCGGCCGAGGAAACTCGCGGCGAGCACGGTCAGCGTGATCGCGACCCCTGGGAACACGGCGATCCACCAGGCCTGGCCGAGCACGTTGCGGCCGCCCGCCAGCATCAGTCCCCACTCCGGCGACGGCTCGGTGGACCCCAGCCCCAGGAAGCTGAGCCCCGCGGCGGCGAGGATGCTGGATCCGAGGCCGATCGTCGCGAGCACGCTGAGGGATCCGAGCACCCCCGGCGCGACGTGACGGCGGAAGGCGGTGAACGGGCCGACCCCGAGGATCCGCGCCGCCTCCACATGCTCGGCGCGGCGCAGCACCTGCGTCTGCGCGCGGGCGAGCCGCACGTACACCGGGATCGCGGCGAGCGTCACGCCGATCGCGACGTTCGCCCCACCCGGCCCGAGGATCGCCACCACGACGAGCGCGAGCAGGAACTCGGGGAACGCCATCAGCACGTCGTTCGTGCGCATGACCGCCGCGTCCACCGGCCTCGGCGAGACGCCCGCGAGCGAGCCGACGATCAGGCCCACCACGAGCGCGAGACCCGTCGCCAGTGCGCCGATGCCGAGCGAGCGGCCGGCGCCGTGCACCACGCGGACGTACACGTCGCGCCCGCTCTGGTCGGTTCCGAACGGATGCCCCGGCCCGGGCGGCAGCAGAGCGTCGCGCAGGTGCGTCTGCAGCGGGTCCGCGGGGGCGAGCAGCCCGGGCAGCACCGCGGCAAGAACCACGACGGTCAGCACGAGCAGCGCGAGCGCGAGCAGGATCCGGCGCAGCACGCTCATCGGCCGTCCTCCGCAGGCGCTGCGGCCGCCCCCGGGTGGACAGCAGGCCCAGCGGCCGCCCCTGGATGGACAGCCACCTCCTCGGCAGGCGCACGGGCGGCCTCCGGTCGTGCCGGAGCGGCTGCCCTGGCCCGCCCCGGCGCCCGCAGCCGCGGATCGAGCAGCGGCGCCGTGAGCTCGACCGCCGAGTTCACGATCACGAACACCAGGGCGCTGAACAGGATGATGCCGGTGACGACCGGCAGGTCGCGGCCGGTGATCGCGGCGAGCGTGACGCGGCCGAGCCCGGGGCGGGCGAACACGGTCTCCACGAGCACGGCGCCGCCGAGCAGCGATCCGACCAGATAGGCGCTCAAGGTGAGCGCGCCGATCGACCCGTGCCGCAGCGTGTGCCGCAGTGTCAGCCGGGCGTGGTCGGCGCCCCGGGCGCGCACCGCCAGAGCCCACGGCTGCCGCTCGGCCGCCTCGACGCCGTCGCGCAGGACCTGCCCGAGCAGCGCCGCCACGGGCAGCGCGAGCGTCACCGCCGGCAGCACGAGGCTCGCCCCGCTCCTGGTCCCCGACACCGGGAACCAGCCCAACCCGAACGCGAACACCGTGAGCAGCAGCAGACCGATCCAGAACACCGGCGACGACAGCACGACCAGCTCGCCGGTCGCGATCAGGCCGCGGGCGAGAGGCCGCCGGGCGAGCAGCACGCCGGCGAGGGCGAGCAGCACGGCGATGACCAGCGCCGCCGCCGTGAGCTGCAGCGTCGCGCCGAGCTGACGCCCGATCACCTCGCTCACCGGCATCCGCAGCTGATACGACGTGCCGAGGTCCCCGCGCAGCAGATCCCCCAGCATCGATAGGTACTGCAGCCAGAGCGGACGGTCCAGCCCCAGGTCCGCGCGGATCTGCGCCTTCACGCCCTCGCTCACCTGGGCCTGCGGTCCGAGCATCACACTCACCGGGTCGCCGGGCAGCACTCGGAACGCGAGGAAGGACAGCGTGGCCGCGCCCCACAGTACGAGCACGACAGACAGCGCGATCCCGCCGATCCGGCGCAGCGCCGGGCCGGGCCGCCGCAGGGCCCGCCCGATCCTCCGCGACGCGGAAGCACGGGGCCGAGGACGAACGCTCACCAGCGGACGATACCGCGAAGCCCGCTCACCGCACGGCGCTCACTTCACGCCGGTGCCGAAGAACAGCGGGCGCCCGTAGATGTCGAAGCCGAGATGCGAGACCTTGTCGCCCACGGCGGTGATCGCCGAGGTGACGTACAGCGGCACGATCGCGTCGTTCTTCGCGTTCCACTGCTGGATCTCGGCGTACACCTCGTCGCGCCGGGCTGGGTCGGTGGTCGCGATGCCCTGCTTCAGCAGCGCGTCGACCGACGGGTCGCTGACCGAGGACGCGTTCTGGAAGCCGTCCGTGGCGAGGTGGCTGCGCAGCAGGTCGGGATCGACGCCGGAGAAGTCCCAGTCGGTGATGTCGAACGTCTTGGGACCGTACTTGGCGTTGTACGCGCCGGGCTCGAGCGTCTCCCGGGTGATCTCGAAACCGACGGACTTGAGGTCGGACTGGATCGCGTTCGCGAGCGCCGCGTGGTCGTCGGAGACCGGGGTCCACGCGATCCAGTCCGCGCTCAGCCGCTTGCCGTCCTTCATGCGGATGCCGTCCGCACCGCGCTGGGTCCAGCCGGCCTCGTCGAGGAGCTTGTTCGCGAGCGCCTTGTCGAACGGCCAGCTCTTCTCGAGGCTCTTGTCGTAGCCCGGCGTGGTGGGGCCGAGGATGCTCCACGCCCGCGGGAACTGGCCGAAGAAGATCTTGTCCACGGCGGTGTCCACATCGATCGCGCGGGTGAACGCCTCGCGCACCTTCTGGTCGGCGAAGACCCCGTTCTTCTCGTTCAGGAACAGCGAGTAAGGCAGCCCGGGCACCTGCACGGATTTCACGGTCGCGGAGCCCTTGACCTGCGCGACGAGGTTGGGCGGCAGCTGCGAGGCGAGGTCGATCTCCCCGGATGCGACGGATCCGCTGCGCACCGACGCCTCGGGCAGGATCCGCACCCGCAGGGTCTGGAACGCGGGGGCCTTCTGCCCCTCCGGAGCCCAGGCGTACTTGGCGTTGCGGGTGTAGACGATCTCCTCGTTCGGCGTGTACGAGCTCAGCACGAACGGGCCGGTGCCGACCGTGACGCCCTTGCCTCCCGCGGCGAGATCGGCGCCGTGCTCCGTGAGGACCTTGGGCGCGTAGAAGCCGAGCTGGGCGGTGCTCGCCGCCTGCAGGAACGGCGCATACGGCTGGGAGAACGTGACCTTCACGGTGGTCGGATCGATCACCTCGGTGCCCTTGTACAGCTCGC
Source organism: Microbacterium sp. 22242 (assembly GCF_052045495.1). Classification (NCBI taxonomy): domain Bacteria; kingdom Bacillati; phylum Actinomycetota; class Actinomycetes; order Micrococcales; family Microbacteriaceae; genus Microbacterium; species Microbacterium sp. 22242. The sequence goes on from NZ_JBQEOZ010000025.1 coordinate 7,504, forward strand.
CGCCCAGCATGCTCGCCGCCTGCGCCGACTTCGTCGCGGGGTCCGCGATCCGGTCGAAGTTCGCCTTCACCGCGGCGGCGTCGAACTTCTCCCCGTCGCTGAAGGCGACGTCGTCACGCAGGTGGAACGTGTACGCCGTGCCGTCCTTCGCGACGTCCCAGCTCTTCGCGAGCCAGGGGACGAACGATCCGTCCGCCTTCTGGAACACCAGGGAATCCAGCACGGCGCGCTGCACCATCGCGGTCACGTCCAGCTGGCTGGTCTGCGGGTCCATCTTCCCGGAGGAGAGCAGGCTGCCGTCGACACCCCAGACCAGCTCGCCCTTCCCGTCGCCCGATGCCGAGCCGGAGCTGCCGGAGGACACGGAGCACGCGCTCAGGGCGAGCGCGGCCACGGCGAGCGCGGCGAGCGGAAGAAGTCGGCGCCGGAGCGGAGAAGGCATGGTCGTCCTCGGTGTGCTGTGTGCGGGAGAGAACCAGGCTATCGGTTTGTGGACGGGGTGGATCTATGGACGGCGCGCACCCCGGCCTGGCCGGTAGACTGTTCCGAACCCCCACATTCAGGCACGCTCACACGGTGCCGCACACATCGCACGAGGAGATCCATGTCGTTGAACGCGATTCCCGACAAGCCCGCGCTGGAAGGCCTCGAAGCGAAGTGGGGTGAGCGCTGGTCGGCGGACGGCACGTTCCTGTTCGACCGGATCCGCGCCGCGCAGACCGGCCGCGGCGGCGTCTACTCGATCGACACGCCTCCGCCCACCGCGAGCGGCAGCCTGCACATCGGCCACGTGTTCAGCTATACGCACACCGACGTGAAGGCGCGCTTCGAGCGCATGCGCGGCAAGAACGTGTTCTATCCGATGGGCTGGGACGACAACGGCCTGCCCACCGAGCGCCGCGTGCAGAACTACTACGGCGTGCGCTGCGATCCTTCGCTGCCCTACGACCCCGACTTCACGCCGCCCTTCGAGGGCGGCGACAACAAGTCCTCCCGCGCTGCGGACCAGCAGCCGATCAGCCGTCGCAACTTCATCGAGCTGTGCGAACGGCTTACCGAGGAGGACGAGAAGCACTTCGAGGCGCTGTTCCGCCAACTCGGCCTGAGCGTGGACTGGACCCAGACCTACCGCACCATCTCGAACGAGTCGATCCGGCAGAGCCAGCTCGCGTTCCTGCGCAACCTCGAGCGCGGCGAGGCCTACCAGTCGCTCGCGCCGACCCTGTGGGACGTGGACTTCCGCTCCGCGATCGCGCAGGCGGAGCTCGAGGATCGCGACCAGCAGGCCAGCTATCACACGATCGACTTCCCGTTCGCGGACGGATCCGGATCCATCACAGTGGACACCACGCGTCCCGAGCTCCTGCCGGCGTGCATCGCGATCGTGACCCACCCCGAGGGCCCGCACAAGCATCTGATCGGGACGAAGGTCCGCACGCCGTTCTTCGGCGCCGAGATCGAGGTCCACGGTCACCACCTCGCCCTGGCCGACAAGGGCACGGGCGCGGCCATGGTCTGCACGTTCGGCGACGTGACCGACATCGTGTGGTGGCGAGAGCTGCGCACCGCCGCGGGCGAGTCGCTGCCGAACATGACCACGATCGGACTGGACGGCCGCTTCCTGCCGGACGCCCCGGCATCCGTGGAGAACGCCGAGGCCATGGCCTGGTACGTCGAGAACATGGCCGGCAAGACCGTGTTCTCCGCACGCAAGGCGCTCGTGGAGAAGCTGCAGTCCACCGGCGATCTGACCGCGGTCGGCAAGCCGTTCAACCACGCGGTGAAGTTCTTCGAGAAGGGCGACCGTCCGCTCGAGATCGTCTCCACGCGGCAGTGGTACATCCGCAACGGCGCCCGCGACGCGGCGCTCCGCGACCAGCTGATCGCGCACGGCACGGAGCTGGACTGGCACCCCGACTTCATGCGCGTGCGCTACGAGAACTGGGTCGGCGGCCTCACCGGCGACTGGCTGGTGTCCCGCCAGCGCTTCTTCGGCGTGCCGATCCCGCTCTGGTACGCGCTCGACGAGAACGGGGAACGCGACTACGACCGCGTGCTCATCCCGGATGCAGCGACCCTGCCGATCGACCCGACGAGCGACGTGCCCGCCGGCTACACCGCCGAGCAGCGAGGCGTGCCGGGCGGCTTCGACGCCGAAGCCGACATCCTGGACACCTGGGCGACGTCCTCGCTCACCCCGCAGCTCGCCGGAGGCTGGGAGCGCGACGCCGAGCTGTGGGATCTGGTGTCGCCGATGGATCTGCGTCCGCAGGGCCAGGACATCATCCGCACCTGGCTGTTCTCGACGATGCTGCGCTCGACCCTCGAGGACGGGCGGGCGCCGTGGCGCAACGCCGCGATCAGCGGCTTCATCGTCGACCCTGACCGCAAGAAGATGTCCAAGTCGAAGGGCAACGTGGTCACGCCCGCCGACATCCTGGACGCGCACGGATCCGACGCGGTGCGGTACTGGTCGGCGTCCAGCCGCCTCGGCGCCGACGCCGCGTTCGACCCGCAGAACCCGACGCAGGTCAAGATCGGCCGTCGCCTGGCGATCAAGATCCTGAACGCGGCGAAGTTCGTGCTGTCCTTCCCGGTGTCCGAGGGCGCCGAGATCACGCACGCGATCGACGCGTCGATGCTCGCCACGCTCGACGGGGTCATCCGCGACGCCACCGCGGCGTTCGAGAACTACGACCAGGCGCGCGCGCTCGAGGTCACCGAGGCGTTCTTCTGGACGTTCTGCGACGACTACCTCGAGCTCGTCAAGGAGCGCGCCTACGACCGCACGAACGTGGGCCAGTCGTCCGCGGCGCTCGCGCTCCGTCTCGCGCTGTCGTCGCTGCTGCGCCTGCTGGCGCCGATCGTGTCGTTCGCGACCGAGGAGGCGTGGAGCTGGTTCGAGGAGGGATCGGTGCACACCGCGCCGTGGCCGGAGCCGCGCGGCGGCGAGGGCGACCCGGCGATCCTCGCGACCGCGAGCAAGGCTCTGATCGGGATCCGCCGTGCGAAGACCGAGGCGAAGGCCTCGCAGAAGACGCCCGTGTCGTCGGCGACGATCGCGGCGCCGGCTGCCGAGATCGCCGCGCTCCAGGCGGCGGCCGACGACCTGCGGGCGGTGGGACGGATCGCCGAACTCAGGTTCGTCGAGGCCGAGGAGCTGCGCGTCACGGCGATCGAGCTGGACTCCGCGGATTCGACAGCGCACACCGAGGGGGCATGATGCAGCTGGGCACGCGCTGGGCCGCCGGATCCGAGCCGCCGGCATCGGTCCCCGCCGCGCTGCGTCCTGCCATCGCCGAGGCGGAGGCGCGGAGCGTCGACAACGGCACGCTGAGCCTGCAGACCGGTGCGCTGAATCTGCCTCGCGGCACGTGGACGCTCACCTGGCTGGAGGGCCGTCCGATCGCCGAGCTCGACACCGGCTGGGAGGTCCTGCGCACCGCGACCGGCAAGGTCGTGGTACGGCCGATCGAAGACTGACAGTGATGATGGTGGTGGGAGCCCCGCAGCGGTCGTCCTGACTCTTGGACTGACTGACTTCGGGTCTTGAACGGGATCTGTCGGTCGATTCGCTGCGGGGCTGCCTTTGCACTCACCGTGCGAGGGTTCGTGACCTCATAGGAGCCTGTGCCAGCAGGCACCCATCACTGTCTTGTCCGCTCGCTCTCGGCGGTGCGTGCCGTTCTGTCCCTTGGAGTGAGAGGAACGGCGATGACCACCATCGCACAAGAAACCGAGGTCGGCCAGGTCGAGGTCGCTATCGGGGTCGACACGCACGGCGATACGCACACGGCCGCGGTGATCGATGCGACGGGCCGGCTGCTGGGTTGCGCCCAGTTCCCCGCCGACAAGGCCGGCTACGCGGCGCTGCTGTCGTGGGCGGTGACGTTCGGGATGCTGCTGATCGCCGCGATCGAAGGCACCGGCGCCTACGGTGCGGGCCTGGCCCGGCACCTGCGCGGCGCGGGCGTCGAGCTGCTGGAGATCGACCGCCCCGACCGCAAGACCCGCCGGTTCGCGGGCAAGTCCGACCCGCTGGACGCGGAAGCCGCCGCCCGGGCCGCACTGTCCCGGGCGCGCACTGGTGTCCCGAAAGACCGGACCGGGAAGGTCGAAGCGCTAAGGAATCTGCGCGTCGCCAGGCGCAGCGCCATCGACCAGCGCGCGGACTGCATCAGGCGGATCAAGACGTTGCTGGTCACCGCACCCGACGAGCTGCGGGAACGACTGCGCCACCTGACGGACCGGGAACTGTTACGCATCTGCGCGGCACTGCGACCAGACACATCCCGCATCGGCGACCCGGAACAGGCCGCGAAGGTCGCGCTGCGCGCCCTCGCCCGTCGACACGCCGCGCTGAGCGAAGAGATCGACGAACTCGACGCGCTCATCGACCCTCTCGTCACCACGATCAACCCGGCCCTGCTCGAACTCAACGGGGTCGGTGCCGATGTCGCCGGGCAGCTGCTGGTCACCGCGGGCGAGAACACCGACCGGCTCCGCTCCGAAGCCGCGTTCGCGATGCTCTGCGGCGTCGCCCCGATCCCCGCATCCTCCGGCAAGACACACCGGCACCGCCTCAACCGCGGCGGCGACCGGCAAGCGAACGCCGCCCTCTACAGGATCGTTCTCTGCCGACTCCGCTGGGACCCCAGAACCCAGGCCTACATGCGCCGCCGCACCGAACAAGGCCTCTCCAAGAAAGACATCATCCGCTGCCTCAAAC
>NZ_JBQEOZ010000026.1:0-886 GCF_052045495.1 Microbacterium sp. 22242
CACCGACAACACCAACGTCTACGTCGACGCGGCCGTCCCCACCACCGGCACCACCGCACCGCACGCCAGCATCACGCTGCCGAAGCTCAGCGGGTTGCCGGGTCTGCCCACCGTCCCGGGCCTGCCCGGTGGCGGTAGCCTTCCGGGTCTCCCCGGCGGATCCCTCCCGGGCCTCCCGGGTCTCCCGTCGGTTCCCGGACTGCCTTCCGTTCCCGGTCTCCCGGGCACTGGCAGCACTCCCGGTGTGATCACGATCCCGGTCCCCGGGGTCGGCACGGTCCACGCCGGCACCACCCCGAACGGCCTGAACGTCGGAAAGAACCTGAACGTCCTCGGAGTCAAGGACGTCTGGGACCTCACTGCAGGCCCCAACGGCATCGCGACGAACGACCGTATCGGCACCGACACCACGAATGTCGACGTCGATGCAGCAGTTCCGACGACCGGTACCACCGCACCGCACGCCAGCGTCACGCTGCCGCTCTTCGGCAACCTGACCGGCGGGCTTCCGGGTCTGCCGTCTGTCCCGGGTCTCCCCGGCACCGGCGGCCTGCCCGGCGGATCCCTCCCGGGCCTCCCCGGCACCGGCGGTCTTCCGGGACTGCCTGGCGGTTCGCTGCCCGGCCTGCCCGGCGGATCCCTCCCGGGGCTGCCGTCCCTGCCCATCGGTGACCTCACCGGTGCACTCGGTGGCCTGACGGGGAACCTTCCGGGCCTGCCCGGCGGATCCCTTCCGGGACTGCCGTCCATCCCGGGCGTTCCCTCGGTCCCCGGTCTGCCCTCGGTTCCGGGTCTCCCGGGCACCGGCGGCATCCCCGGCACCGGTGTGATCACGGTTCCGATCCCTGGGGTCGGCAGCGTGCACGCGGGTACCACCCCGAACGGT
>NZ_JBQEOZ010000027.1:0-483 GCF_052045495.1 Microbacterium sp. 22242
CGTGCGGACCTGTGCGCGGACACGCTGCTGACCGGGGCGCCGTCCGGGCATGACACGACCACCGGGTTGCTGGCTGCGATCCAGGCACGGGTCGAGGTCACGGTTCCCGTGCTCACCCTCATGGGCACCGACACCGCGGCGGGTGCGGCCCCGGGAAGCGACGCAACGGCGGGCACCGGACTCGGAGCATCGGGCGCCGGGTTCGGGGTTCGTGTCGAGCAGCCCGGCGAGCTCGCCGGCGGGCCACCCATCGACACGCACACCGCCCGGATCCTCGCCGGCAGTGCCGTCGCCTGGGAACGAGTCCTCACCCACCCCGTCACCGGGGCGATCCTCGCCGTCGACCGGTACCGGCCGGGCGCCGACCTGCGCCGCCTCCTGCACGCCCGCGACTCCCGATGCCGATTCATGACCTGCGGGCTGCCGCCGAGCGCGCAGGACCTCGACCACACCATCGACGCCGCCCACGGCGGACCCACCGAA
>NZ_JBQEOZ010000028.1:0-448 GCF_052045495.1 Microbacterium sp. 22242
GTCGATGGGGTGCCCGCCGGCGAGCTCGCCGGGCTGCTCCACACGAACCCCGAACCCGGCGCCCGATGCTCCGAACCCGGTGCCCGCCGTTGCGTCGCTTCCCGGGGCCCGACCCGCGGCGGTGTCGGCGCCCATGAGGGTGAACACGGGAACCGTGACCTCCACCCGCGCCTGGATCGCAGCCAGCAACCCGGTGGTCGTGTCATGCCCGGACGGCGCCCCCGTGAGCAGCGTGTCCGCGCACAGGTCCGCACGGAGCTGGTCGATCGTGCGCGCATCGCCCGGGTCCCCGAGGGCATCGTCGGTCGCGTCGCTCGGCCCCGGGCGCGCATCGTTGCATGCCTCGTAGGCTGCAGCGCCCGGAGCGTCGGCAGCCACGCCGGCGGTCGCGGCGTTCTTCGCTGCCTGCCGGTTCCCGGCCTGCACCATCCGGGCGTGCTGGGTGAGG